>NZ_PGET01000001.1:2400000-2737500 GCF_002797975.1 [Clostridium] celerecrescens 18A
GCACTAATTACTCAGTGCGGCAGCCCCATGCTTTTAGTTATATTAATTTTACATGTGCATTTATGCGATGGGCATATCTCGTGGTCGCAATCATACCACATAATTTGAAATATACCATCAGTCAGAATACCCAATAATCTTACTCATCTTTCTGCCTTCCAGACTTCTTTCTTTCAGCTCGCCCTGAAAAACACACTCCGCAAAAGCTTATACATGAGAAAAGTAGCAATATCCAAGCTTCTGAACGGTTATCTCCTGTCTTGGGCAATCCTGCCGGTAGTATGTATTCATCCGGAATCCACGTAGAATTATCATCACTCATTCGCCAGGTACCAATTGGGATTCCATTTTCATCAATTTCAACATATTCCCGTTCATTTCTAGGTACTATGCTGTGGCCTGGTGGTACGGTTGGAGGGGCTATTATCGGTGCCTCTGTCTCTGCCGGAATCTCCGGATCTGTTGGCGCAGGAGTGGTGGGGATTGCCGGAATGTTCGGCGTACCTCCGCCGGATGATCCACCGGATGAGTTGTTTTTCCACTTGGCATAAAGCGTAATATTTTCAGTCACGATATCGCTGCCAAAGTTCCAGGCTTTCAGGAAGGTTTCGTTATCTTTATACCAACCACCGAAGGTATAGCTTGTTCTTGTCGGGTTGATCGGAGCAGTAACAGTTTCACCGTAATTCACAGTCCGGCTGTCAACGAAACTTCCGCCATTGCTGTCATAAGTTACTGTGTATGTGATAGGGATAATGGTCACAGTAAAGAATTTTCCAACTGCACGATTTCCGCTTCCGTCCACGGCACCCAAATCAACCCGGTAGGTACCCGGCACCAGTTGATGAATCAGCTCCAGCGATCCGTTGGCGAAAACCGTGTCCAAAGTAATGCCGTCACGACTATAATAATTGTCGGTTACGCTTACTCCGGCCATTTGTAACAGCGAAGCAACGTCAGTGTGAATCGCATTCCGGTCTATTGTAAAAGAGGGAATAGCCACATCAATAACAGGGCTGACTGCATCATAAACATAAACTTTTACGGTACCTGTACAAGTTTTGGTCTGCCCATCGGTACTGTCCACCCATACAGCGGTCAAATGAACAAGATATTCCGCACCACGATGGGTGATCTCGTTATAATCCACCTGACTGTAGTCACTACTGGTAATCACAAAACTTTCCGGAATTGGAATATCGGTGGAGACATTTTTAACCGCGGCTTGCAACATAGTTTCAAAGTTGCTCCAACTTACACTGCGATCCACAAAAGGATTCTTATCGCTTACCGCGAATTCCAGATATTGTACGTTTTCCAACGCAAATACAGACTGATTGGACCAAACTGCATACACGTCGATATCACCTGTAATCCTGGTCAGTTCATTAAACACGGTTCCGTCGGGAAGGATCCACCCACCGAAGTATTGGCCTGCGTGTATCGGGATGGACGGCATATTGTTTTGCAGCGTGGTATTGTACGCTGCTGTTTTAATGTCATACAGGACACCGGACTGCATGGTATCATCCAGATAAAAGCGCACAGTGTGATCCATGGCCTTCCATTTGGCGTGCAGAACCGTATCTCTCTTGATCTGGGTAGAAAAGTTCCATGAGTTGTCGGTTTCATCTAGCCAACCATCGAAGGTGTAGCCGGTTTTCACAGGAATTCCAGGGTTGGATGAGTAGTTATCATACAACACAATCTGAGTATTATATACGCTGTTGATATCACCCTTCTCTTTCAAGAAAAGAACTGTATAAGGGTTAGGTGCCCATACCGCATACAGATTCATGTCCTGGGTAACCTTGGTGGAAAAGAACCACCGTTTGCCGTTTTCATCCGCCCAGTAGTTGAAAGTGTGACCTTCTTTCGAAACATTTACCGTTGTCGGCGAAACCGTGTTGCCCGTCGCAACTGTTTGAGTATCTATTACCACACCGTCGCTAATAAAGCTTACAAGGCATCTATCCCATCTGGCATACAGCGTCATGTCACTACGTACAGGTGCGCCGAGATTGGAAGCGGTTTTAAAGGTCCACAATTCACCTGTGGCGTTTTCCCATCCTGCGAAGGTATAACCAGTTTTCGAAGGCGTTTCTGCGGGCGCCTCAATACCATCGTTATAGACGACCCCCGTGATATCGGTGGGAGTTGGACTGCCTCCTCGGGAATCAAATTTAACGGTGAGGGCCATAGCCTCCATATCGGTGTCGGAATACTGAATATCAAAATTGTTGTAGGCCCAGTCTTTCCCCCAACTATAGACTTTGTAGCTGGGATCGGAGCCGTTGTTGATCCGCTGTGCATGCAAGTCTATATAGGTTTGATTGGTCATCTTGTAGAACACCGAAGCAATATTGCCATTCATCACCGTATTGGTGACAGCCAGGCTGTTCAGAAGATTACTCATATTATTACCGCCAATACCGCCGCCATGTTTTGGACTTTGGTTGTTGATAATTTCAGAATCTGCAATGGTCAGCGTACCATTTTCAAAATAGATTCCACCGCCATTTCCATTTGCAGAGCGGTAACCGGTATTGTGGGGCGCTCCACCTGCGACGTTGCCGTCGATCACAGTATCACGGATCGTTACATCGTTGGTGTTTACCTCAATTGCAATCGCCCCACCGGTAGAATTGCACACATTGCCGGAGAAGATGCAGTTTTCCATCTCGACCGTATTCGCGGCAGCAGAGCCGTCGATATCAATCGCCCCGCCAAAATTGTTTGCCTTATTATTATAGAATTCCGCATATTGGATTGTAACGCTATTTCCCTCAATGATACAGATAGCACCTCCGCAACTATTGGCGAAGCCGTCGCGAAATACGACGGGGTTACCATCTGTACCTTCAATGTTCATGCCGGTACGTCGAGCATAGACGCCCGCGCCGCTGAGCGCCCCCGTGGTGTTGCCCAAAAACGCCGTGCCGCCCCCGATATTCAAAGTGCCATAATACTGGTAAATACCACCGCCTCCATTCCCCCAGGAGGCTTTGTTTCCGGTGAAGGTCACCAGGCTGCCATTGCCGATAGTGGTAGTGCAATCATAGGCATATAGGCCGCCGCCGTTCCCATCAGCGGTATTACTTGTAAACCCAACGCTGTCACCGATATTAACCTCACTCCGGACAGCATAGATACCGCCGCCATCGCCGCTTACAGTAGAAGATCTGTAAGCGCGGTTAGACATGAACATAGTATCTTCGCTTACATTGATGGTACTATCCTCCAGGTAAACGCCGCCGCCCCCACCAAAATATGCGTAATTATAGCGAATAATAGAACCTCCTAAAATATTGACTTTACTATTACCGCTGGCATGGATGCCACCTCCGTTTGAAGGGTTTCCACTGGTCATACATCTTTGAATTGCGGAGTCTTTCACATTAAGCTCCGCGCCGTTCTTCACCACAATACCGCCATACCAATTGTTACTGGGATTGCGTCCTTCCACTATCACATTTTCTAAGGACAGCACTGCACCTGAGCCGTCTACGATGAAATGGCGGTTATCGGCTGTTATGCGCATCATATAGGTGGAAGCGGCACTCAGATCACTCTTAATCGTCAGGTTTCTTGTCAGTGTATGGGATTCGTTGCCGAAGTCAATGTCCGCCGTCAGGACAATAACACTTATTTCCGGATTGTCGAAAGCCGCCTTAAATTCCGTATAGTTTCCCACTGCTGCCTCAGCCGACATTGCAGCTGGAGCCAGGAAGAAACTCCAGTAGGTCACGCCGTAGGTTTCGTCCTCAAGATAATCACAGCGCCAGCCGGAAGCCATGAGACTGCTGTCCACTTCATACTGCCAGCGCGGCTTTTGCACCTCAAGTGCAGATAGAAAGCCACCCTCGTCCATAGCCGTCTGGTACTCAGTTTCGTAGTCGTCCAACATGGCCTGCACCTCCGCAAGCGTGGCGGGCTGCGGATCAAACGCAAATACAGTAACATTCCTGGTCTCCGTAACGGACTCTGCCTCGTATTCGACCGTATATATACCTTCGGTATTAATATCAAAGCCGCCGTCGTCTCGGACTTTTACCGGAATCGAATCACCGTCTTCAGCTTCATCCCTGGCAATCACGCCATCCAGCAGGTCGAAGCCGCTGGATCCCAGTGAGACAACAACGTCCGCCGCCGTGATCTTGACCGTTTCTTTCTCAATTCCAGATTCAGAGGGACTTGCAATAGAAGGTGTTGCTTCGGGATTTTCTCGCAAATAAGAATTCTCTGACAGTCGGTTCTGCCGGTCTGGAGTCACATCATCAGACGACATCACAGGGTCTGGTTTGTCTGCGTCAGATGGTGTCTGCACCTGAACACCGCTGGCAAATACCTGGGCTGATGTCACCCAGGTATTTGCCAGATAACCTGACTCCATATTACCGAGAAGTATCATAATCAACAAGAGTTTTGCCAGAAAATGTCTTATGTTTCGTCTTTTTAGCATTAAATTACCTCCGTTTTTCTTGTATAAGTCGGCGGCCATTCCGTTTAGCTTCCATTTGGGCCATCTCAGTCAGTAAAAAGTGATAGACTTCCTTATCCTCCGGATCCTTCTCGTTGTTTTCATGATTAATCAACTTCTCTCTGAGAAGAATCCAGAGCTTACGATGTCTCTTACTCACCCTTTTCCACCTATCACTCATTATTCTACGGTCAATAAAACCCCCGCATCAATTTCAGTCATCTGCTCCATACTATCCGGATCATATACCATGAAAACAGCAGTTGCGTTATGCTCCCCCGCTTCTGGTACCCGTTCCAGTTCTACATAAGCATTTCGCTCTCCCGGCTTCAGTATTTCTGAACAAAACAATTTTTCCCCCGTGTCATCCAGAATTAATTTCACCTTTACATACTGCTCATTCTCTGCCGGATTTCCAATCATCAGATTGCAGCGTTTACCGCCTCTTGATACCGTGGGGCCGACATTCACCTGGATCACAAAATAAGAGGGCTCCTTCTGGTCTTCACTTTGGCCCGGGACATGGGTTGGGAGTACATATTCTCCATCCTTTGCATCCTCTGCGAACTGATAAGTGCTCTCCTTGCTGCCACGTTGTAAGCAGTAGGCGGTGAGCATGGAAGCAAGGGTAATTATCAGCCCAGCCATTATAGCCATCCTATTTTTACTCAATGATTTTATCAACAATTTCAACGCTCTCAATCACCACATCTTTCTTTGGCTTTCGTTCTTCGGCTGATACCTTAACCTGGGTAATTGCTTCTGCTACATTCAGCCCTTTTAAAATCTGACCAAATACCGTATGACCATAATCCAGTCCCCAGGCACCTCCTACCTGACGGTACTGCGCTGCGACTGGTGCATACTTTGCCTCATATTCACTTGGTATGCCTTCGGATGCAATGGCCTGAATTTCTTTATTTAAATCGTCCTCAAATGTTTGAATTTCCTCTTTACTCAGTTCTTTTTCCTTGCTAAGCTCTTCTAATTCTTTCAGACGCAGATTCATCAGATCATTCATATAGCAGTTAGCTGGAATGATCCGGTCATCTTCTGGGATTTCCTCTCTTACAAGCAGATAAAACTGGCTCAAATTACTGTTACGGGTATTGCCTCCGTCTCCGGCCATTGCAATTGCACCTTTAAAATGATACAGCCCATTGTCAACCTCATCTTCAAACGGTTCCCCCCACAGACTTCTCTCCTCTGCTTCCGGATCTCCCGGTTTTCCACCTTGGGTCAGCTCCCCACGCTTTGCATAATAAAACAGACTGCCGTTGTAATATCCTTCTTTTGCTAAACCGATAAAATTCTCTACTGCCTTGGGGGCCTGTTCCGGATACAGCAAAATGGTAACATCTCCAGCTGTAGTATGGAGAATTGCGTAAGGTCCATCGGATTCTACTAACTGCGGATTTTCTGCCGGTTCTGCCTGAATGGGAAAACTGTCTGCAATATCAGGAGATACTTCTGCATAGCTCTGTTTCTTTATGCATCCGGTGACCAGCACAGCAGTCAGGCCCGCCAAACATACCAGTGGAATTATCTTACACTTATTTCTCATTCTGTTCTTCCTCCATATCACTTAAAACTCCATATACTACATATCTGGCATTGTTATATTCATAGGAGCATGTACAAAGTGCCAATATTCGATCATTTTCTTCTACTGCAACCGGACTTTTAAATGTCGAAGAAACCAAAAGCTTTTTCAGCCATCTCTCCCGCGCATCTGCACGTTCAAATATGATTGGAAATGTTCCATTCTGGCCATCCAGTATCTCTCCGGCAAATAAATCTACCCGGTAATCCTGATCCGGAGTATACAAATACAGTACCGGATGCTCCTCATAATAGCTTTGTGTCTTATAACCAGAAAGAGAGGAGAACATCCGCCCTCCTCTGATGTGATGACCATACAGAATGGTCACATCATCCTGAAACTCTTTCTGGTTCTGGCTATCCATAAAGATGGAGCCTATGATACTACTTACACCATCAGCAGTATGATTCAGATAATAATCATTATCTGCCCCTTGAACAACCGGATAATCAATATCTGATTCCGGTGACCAGATCCATCCAGCAATATCTGAATTCCATTGCAGCAATGTCTCAAAATCCGGCCTTTTCCTTGTATGTGTACCCACAGCTGCAAGATCCTCATCACCATTCATCACAACATCTGATTCACGGAATGCCATTTCTCTTATCTGGTCATATGCCTGCTCTGCCTGAACCCTGGGTTTCATCTCCTGATAAAAATTCCAGCCGCAAAAAACAGCCCCTGCAAAACATAAGAACAGTCCCAAAAATAATAATCGTTTATTCTTCATCCTAATATCCTAATTTAGTACATTCACCTGAATTTTTACCTGAACCTGCCCGATATCATCCAAAGACTCCGGATCGGTCGCAATAACCTGAGCCGTGCAATCATAGTTTCCAGCCGGAAGGTTTTTCTTTAACTTTATCTTATCAATATACTGTCCCGGTTTTAAACCCTGACTCTCATACAGAACTTCATTTGTATCGTCTCTGCGAATCACGACTCGGCAGTAATAACGGTTTTCCGGTATATTCTCCAGGCCAATAGAACCTTCACTTTTTCCATCATTAAAAATAGCTTTGGCATTAATTGATACGTTAAACATGCCTTCTTCCACAACAGAGTTAAGAATCCCCTGAACTTCTGTAGGTGTTTTCCCCTGCAAAGAACCATCCTGAGCCAGCTTGTCAAACCAGTATTTGGTTGTCGCATCCATTACCTGATTCTGTGTATACCACCAATATCCACCAGCTGCGCCAGCAACAATAAGAAATAACAGGATCAGAAGAAGGGCTTTTTTCTTGCCCTTCTCCCCTCCTTTTTTATTGTTTACAACGCCAGATGCCGGGTCTTTTTCCGAGACTTTCTCTTGAGTAATTTGTGTGTCATTCATTTCTTCCAACGTTTAAACCCTCTCTTTCGACTGTGTTAAGGAGACCTTCTGGGCGGAACAATCTCTACCTTATATTTTAACAGATATTTTGCTCTGGCATTAATTACACCGGAGTTAGAAGTTCCGTCCATATATTCTTGTACTTCAGCCTTGGTAGATCCTTCAATTGGGAAGGAGGCATCCATATACTTATCCACAAACCCATTACCTACGGCTCCAATAAAGGTAAAGTTACCGGAGGTCTGAGTTTTCAAAGTTCCGAGCACAATCGGTGCTGCAGTAACCATTGATTCTGCGTAAGGCTGTAACGAGGTCTCTGCGATATTAAATCCCGTTCCGCCGATGGCATCATCCAGGCCTTTTACGGCCAGGTATAAATCATTCTCAGCTGTTGTTACCGCCGCACTGGCGGTCAGATTCATCAAATAAGCCGGGTCAGTTGTAATATCTGCCTCCAACGTCTTATTCTCAAATTCGCTAATCGATACTTTCGCATCATAGATACCCTTGTTTTTAATCGTATATTCCGGTGCAGTAAATAGATCCATACCTGCTGAAGAATCATTAACACTCATTAATTTGTTCGTACTATCATAAGATCCTCTCCGACGCACGACTAAGTAAATATCTGCCGGCACTTCAACTTTTAAGATTTCCCAATCCTGTAATTCTAGAACATAAGGGTTGGCTTCAGCTTCTACCAGGAATAAGTTCTCCGGTACCGTACTTCCCAAACGGAAATGCTCATGCTCCGCATCTGCATTCGGATTATAGGCCGAACCGCTTGTAAACTGTACCACATCTCTGCCTTTTACCGCATGATCCATATCGATCTCAAAGATCTGATTCTCCGGTATTTCCACCGCCGTCTGAATCACATGATCAGTTCCCCAGACCGGATTTTCTGCCGTTCCGGTATTCACAGTGGTTAAGTAGAATGTATTCTGATGACCAGCCAGTTTATCCGGAGCACTAACAATCGTAAAGGTTCCGTCCTGATATGCCACAGACCCTTTTGCGGCCTTGTTATTCTCAAACAGAGTACCGTCAACCGTTGTCGTGCCCCTGTTTGAGATGGCACCGCCATTCTGGCCATTAAGATCATTTTCCTGATCATATGTATTGTTATTATTATAAAGGGTCACATTCGACAGAAGACTCAAAGCTCCGCCTTTTTCAACGGTTATTAAAGGTGCCTTTGCTTCACCGTTCCGGCTTACCACCGCACCGATCGGAAGATCAACACTGGTTTTCGGTTCACTGTGTCCGTCAAAGTATACATTCGCACTGAACTGGGCGGTTGCACCATCCCTGACATTCAGCAATACACCGGTATAGTCCTCCACATCATATTCCGCCGCTGCTCCGGCCACCGGATCCTGAACTGCAAAATCCGGCTGTACATATCGGACAATGTTAATTTTATTGGTACTTCCAAGCATAACGGCTCCGCCTGTGCCAATATAAGACTGTCCCGTCATCTGGATATCACTGTTTACCTGAATGGTACCGACGACATAAATCGTATTTCCACCCCGGGTCTTTAATAACTCAAAAGCTCTTGCCAACGTTTTTACAGGAAACTTCGGAGTCGAACCGGCAAACCGGTCCCCCTGGTCATCGATACCGTTTGTACCGTCAATATAGACGGCCACCGGCACCTGCAGCTCCAGGATATGCGGATACCCGCTGCGGTTTGACAGACAGAAGAAGTCTTTTACCCGCTCTTCCAGCAGGAAATAACCGGCATCATTGGCTGTTGCGTTGATTCCAACCTGATAATGAACCATATCTCTGCCCATATACGAATCTCTCACCATAACATGGAAATTATTTTGTATTGGAGTACCATATACATCTACGGTCAGATAACGGCTGGTATCATGGTTAGCCTCTTTGGTTCCGAATCCTTCCAGGAATACACTTCCGCCAAAGTTCGTATAACGGCTGAAATGCAGGTATCCATTGCTGTATACATCCGAACCTCCTGAAATCACTTGATCGCCTAATGCGAGATTGGAAAATTCCGTATACTCAAGAATACAGGTTCCTCCATCAAGCAGCTCAATACCAGCGCTGCTGCCTTCCATAATATCAGAATCATTCAGGTGGCCGACGATGTATTCCGGTCCATTCTTATTTTTTTCATTGAAATTATTAATAAATAGCGTTGCGGTAGGAACACCATTGCTCACACCCTCCGCACGGTAACATTGCAGCACACCGCTTCCTTTTACGGTAATCAGCGGGGACTGAGCCACTACGGCCGGCGCAACTAAGGTTGGATTAATGCTGTCACTGCTGATAGAATGGCCATCCAGATAAATACCGCTTAAAGTCAGTTTACCGCCATTGCCGATATAGAACAGACTGTCAAGCAATGTTTCATTGCTGTATCCATCATAAACGGGATCATCAGCATCATACCCTTTTGGCTGGGAATACCGTTTGAAATATACCTGCCCACGGATATTAACAGTGTCATCCGAATCCTTATAGTATCCTTCATAGTGGGAGGTTCCGTCATTATTGTAAACCTTAATATTCATCAGCTGAATATCGGATGGTTCACTGGTACCGCCAGTAATATCCAAAGTATCTACAATATAAATCAGAACACCATTGGTTCCTGCCTGATTTCCAATCTCCTCAAAGGTACGCTTTAAAGTCTTAAACGCCTTATCCGGAGTTGTTCCATCATGACCTAGGTCATCTGACCCATTCTGCCCATCCAGATAAATTACCCTTCTCAGGCTCAATTCCAGAATGGAAGCATTGGAACTGTTGTTCACAATATCATACAATGCCTTGATCGCATCATCAAATGAATAATATTTCAGTTCTGTCTCACCTGGCACGGTACCATCCTTATATCTGATCAATGGACGGCCATTGTAATCATTGCTGACAGAGACTTGTAATGCTGATGAAGGAACATAGGCAGCATCCGGCTGTATATACGCCGAAGTAGCATTGGCTGTACCATTTAAATATACTTTACCGGATATAACCGGCGAACCAGTCAGATGCAACTGCCCGAAGGATGATGGGTTACTTTCACTTGCATTGAGATAAATCGCACTTCCATACGTTGCATTGTTGCCTTTTATCTCGCCACCATCGATTGTAAGGATCCCTCGTTCGGCTACCTGGAAAGCACCGCCTTTTGAACTTAAGTTATCCACGAACCCATCTTCGGCAATATAATTGCCGCTGTTGTTGTTATTCAAAAAGACTGCGCCGCTTTCTACTGTTACACTGATCCCGGTAAGAATATTCACCAGACTGTCACCATTGCTTACCGTACTGTCTGTACTTCTGCGTCCCTGAATCGGGATATCTTTAAATGTCAGGTTATAATCCGGCTGAATCAAATAACCGTAATATGCCCGCTCAAGCTCCGGTGTCTCAGTGCCATCGCTTTCATAAACCGGGAATCCGGTATAACGGCACATATAGGCTGTTTCCGGTAATGTCCAGACACTTTCACTGCTTGTATTAGTCGCCTTGCCGCATACGTAAATCACATAATGTTCCGTAGTTCCGTGAGTCGTTAATACCCCCACGCTCTTGGCTTTGGTAAAGCTTTTTACGGCCTGACTCGGCTTTAATCCGGTGTTCGTATCTTTCCCGTTTACCGAATCAAGATAAACTGCCTTCATCAGAATTAAGCATTGTTCTTCTTTTACCCCGCTCACATTTCCAGCAAGGTTACTGGTTCTTCCCCGATCCAGTACATACGGATTCGACCGTACATCAAAATATGGGAGATAGGAACCAACATTTGTTACCTTATTGCCATCCGGCTCTACGACCACACTGCCTTTTCTAAAGTAGCTGGTTCCCTGATTTAAGTAAACACGGTAGGAACGTCCGGTCTGGTAAATATGGTCGCTGACTTTAATGGCACTTAAGGTTTGATATAAGTAAATACTGTCACTGATATCCGCTCCGCCTCCGCACAGTTCAAAGCCCTTCTGCATAACAAAAATCGGCGAGTATTTATTGATGGACTGCTGCCCGGTTGCATTTGTCGTATTACTGCTGATCTGACCGCCGGAGAAAATCAGTTGGGAAGTACTGTTAATGCCCTGATGGAAAATCGCACTGCCGCATCCACCTTCATTTCCACGGATAATTCCGCCGCTGATCGTCACAGCACCGTCATAATTTACAATCGCACCTGCTGCTCCCGGATTTGTATCTCTTGAAACAACCTTGTTATTCTCGATCAGACCGCCCCTCATCTCCATACCACTGGGAGCGGAAGTAGTGCTGTGTATATAAATCGTTCCGATACGGGCACTGGTACCTTGTGCATTTGGAGCATTTAGTTCATTATTTATGATCTGCCCCGATTTCATAATCAAATTACCCGGATAAGCAGTACTGACCCCCTGAACCATTGCCGCAGAGGCAAACCAGTAATTACTGAAAGTACCGCTTGTTTGTCTTACTATATTCCGAATGGTTCCGCCGTTCATTTCAAGAGTACCGCCATAAACTTTCACACCCAATGCTGAGTAATCGCTATAGGTGGTCGTTACTGCCTTGTTGTTCTGGAATACTGCGCCTTCTCCAAGGACAGCAGTCCTTCCTCTGCCAATCATCAGCAGCTGATCATTCAGGGCTGTTGTCAATACAATACCATTGGCTGAGCCGCCGTCTATTGTGATATCTTTAAACGTAACGGTAGAGGCGTAAACCGTACTGGTACTATCGTACAGCGTAATAAGGATACCGCCATACCCTTCATAACGGGTAACCAGCGGCTGCCATCTATTCCCACTTAAAGAATTCGTTACGAATCCGCCGGGATCAAATGACCAGTCATCATCTTCTGCCAGTACATTAACGGTTGAAGTACAGATAATGATATTCGCTCCGGTCGTATAATAACCGCCTCCCCGCAGCAGTTCTCTGGCACGTTTAAAGGTTTTGACCGCTGTAGATGGAGTGTTGCCAGAGTTGGCATCATTCCCGCTGCCTGACAGATATACATTATTTTCTCCCAGGAGCACAAGGTTTGGTGACAACTCGACGATCGGCCGCATGGCTGCCATTCCGTCAGCACTGGTCTTATGGAAATATGCCAGCTGGCTTCCCGCACCCGTAAGATCCGTAATACCAACCATATCAGGCTGAACCACTGTCTTACCGGCAAAGCCTTCAACCAGATGCAAATTATACTTTGGCGCCTGGCCGGTCGCAGCATGGGTCATGGTAATCGGTTTTATACTGTTGTTCATATAAATCAGACCCTCAACCGTACTTCTTCCATCCAGCTCAATGTATCCGTAATTATCAATTGCCCGGGCCACATAAGAGCTTGATGCATAAGGACTGTCACTGATCTTCACCAGTGCTTCCCCCTTAAGCCGCAAGATTGCGTCGGCCCCTAGATAGACTGCATCTGTATTTCCCTGAATAGACGGTGTAGAAAAGCTTCCATCATCTTTCATTCCATTTAATTCAATGATGACTTCATTGTGATAGCTTGTAGTGGAGTCGCCGATCGTTGCTGCATAAACACCGCCGCCTTTGTTATCACAGATAGAAGCCAAATCATTTAAGGTAATTCTTGCTGTTCCGGCCCGGTGATAGGAGGCAGTTGTTGAACGTGTTAAGTAAATTCCTGAACTTGCTGTGCTTCCATTATTAACAGTGGTGCCATTTCCGGATATTTTTGCAGTTCCGTTCATTGTCACCTGAACCGGACCGTTTGCATATATTCCGGCTCCCTGATTTCCGGAAGCAGCATCTGTGCTGCTGTAATAATTACTGCCGCCGATCATTGCATTGTCATTTAACGTGATCTTTTGGTACCCGGTGCTTTCTGACCAGTTGCTCTGAGTATGGACCAATTGAATTCCTGAACTGGAGTTACCGGATATTCTGGAGTCACCAAACATTTCTACATTCACCTGTGATGCCCCGTAGGAAGTACTTCCGGTCACTGTCGCTTCGGCGATCCCCATATTATTCTGTTCGATCGCTGCATGGTTTTCCATCCGAATATTAATTGGACTGCTGTTAACCTGATAAAAGTAAATACCATAGGTAGTTTTGTATATCCTGCTGTAATCTTTCATCAGAATATTAGCTGTTGATGTAGCGCTGCTGCGTCCCGTCAAATAGATTCCGTCTGTCCCGCCAGTAATCAGAGCTTTCTTTCCCATTGAAACAGTGCTGTTTTCTGCAGCCCCCAGATAAATGCCATGGCTCATATCCGTAATCGAGGCGGATTCTTCTTCGGATCCGTCAGCTTCCATATTCAGCAAAATCCTTACATCTTTTGCACTAGAACTGTTTGTAATAATCCCACAAGTAAGACTTATAATATTCGGATTACCAGTAATTCTTGAATTATTTAACAATTCAATCTTCGGCGATATTCCGTTGTTTACTAAGATTCCATAAAACCAATAGGATGTACCTGTGGCCGTACCATCAAGTATAATTGCCGCATGATCCTGCATCTTTACCGATGCCGTTGTCGTACTTGTGGGGGACAGATAAACACCATAGGTAGTGGTGCTGCGATACCCTCCATAGGTAATGTTGGCCCGGTCTGACATCGTAAGGGAAAAATTGGCACATCCGTAAATGCCATATTGCCAATTCGCACCCCCCATCGTTGCAATGCTGGCATCTTCTGTCATATCAACCGATGAATCACTGCCGGAAAAATAGATAACGCCGCTCACGGCATTGCCGACTTCTAACCTTGCATTCCCCTTCATCTGTACGGAGGTATTAGCATAAGTGGAATAAATAAGATAGCTATTCAGCAGCGTGGACCCTGGTCCCTGCATAATAGCACTGTTTCCTTCCATAGATACGGAGACATTCGCTCCCCCCATCCATATCGCATAGCCGGAAAAGCTGGTAACCTTTTCAACCGTATTATCTGTGATAATCTTTGCCTCTCCCAGCATCGACATTTTGGCTGAACCATACAACCGGACCGTATACTGTGACTGGTTATTATACAGCTGCTTGTTCACTTCACCATTTTCACCGCTGAGTGTTACTTCACCATAAATGTCCAGTGCGCTGTAGTAATTATTCCTGATCATCGAATCTCCGGTCAGGGTCACTAAAGTACCTGCAGAACCATAGATCACCGGGCTGTAGGAACTCTGATCAGCAAGAACGACGGTATCCGCCATACCATCAATTATCAGCCTTCCGGTTGTAAATGACACTGCATTGCTGCCATTACCTACTTTAATCATTGGCTGCCGCACAAAGGAGGCAAACCGTCGTACCTGCGGCTCATATACCTGGGTCCCGTTACGTACTTCCGCTATCGCATAATATTCATTTACATCCGTATACAGCGGATCCTCATAATTAAGCTCCCAGGATTCATTGGCATTAATATCCACCTGACCGCAAATGTATATAAATGGTGCAAAGCCTTCCCTTTCTTCCTCCGGAAGGGTACTTTCATGTAGAGCAGTCTCGTTAATCCTTTTTTGTAAAACTTCTTTTGCTTTATCAAACGTTGCAACCGCATCAGCCGGCGAAGTACCCCCATTGCTGTCATTTCCTCCGGTTCCATCACTTTTAAATCCGGCTAAATACACGCCCTGGCCAACAATAATGACATTCGTTCTGGTGGGGTAAACTGCATCTCGAAAACCTCCCAGTACGCTTCTTCTTGGCAGCTCACCACCACGAAAATGATCTAAATTGCCCATTGCACTCAACAATGCGGGATATGGCCGGTTTACCTGAACCGACCCGGATAGATCAGCATTAGGTTCCATCATTGCCCGGGTAACAGCATTTCCTAATGGTTTCAGTACTACACTGCCGGACTGAAACACTTCTTTGTTTAAATCAATTGGAAAGGCACCATAAGCCGCATTATCATCTGACGGCGCTGCAAGTTCTGTCAGGAAAGAGCTTCCTGAATTTAAAAAGATAACATCGGGATCGGCCCCTTCTTTCTTATCAGCGGTCACCTTACTGAAATCAAAATTCTTACTGTAGGTACTGGTTGATGTATCGTCAATATAGATATTGTATACGCCCTCCACCTGTTTTGATGGAACCGGCTGCTTAAAATGTCCTTTGAAAATATCAATGTATGCATAACCGCTCAAATAGAAGTTGCTTCCCTGTACAGCCGCACTGTTCTGGATCGGGCCGGAAATATCCATCATAAATGAGTAACCAGTTGTAATAGCAATCCCGCCTCCATAGTCCGCATAGTTATCCTTTATTTCAAATTTTCCGTCTTCCGATTCTGACAGATACACATAAGCACTGGTACTTGACGTGTAAATACCACCGCCCCTATTGGTTGCAGTATTGTCTGTAATGGAAGAATCCTTCATATAATAACGTCCGCTGTTAATTGCAAGTGCAGCGCCATCCCCCGCCCGATTGTCAGAGATCATCATGTTCCTGAAATAAGAGTAAGAGGTTGAGCTGGAAGAATAGATACCTCCGCCCTGTGTAACCGCCTCATTGTTGCTGATCCATACATTCTCAGCATGCCAGCTGCCGCCGCTATGAGTGATCCCGCCGCCATAAGTACCGTAGCTTCCTGTATTGGTAATTTTATTTCCGCTGATTTCAATTGCTCCCGGAGTGGTCGCCATCATATAAGTATGGGCAGACGTAACAGAAGCACCACCTATGTAAAGTCCGCCGGTACTCACTGTTGCAGAGTTATTAACAATCTTAGTTCCATCTTCCAGAGTAAGAGTCCCATATCCATAGAAGTAAATACCTCCGGTATCTCCATAGCTGCTGGCACGAGATGATCTCGCTTCATTTTCCTCTATAATGGATTCTTTTAAGGTTAAAGCAATATCCTTTCCGGAGCTTCCGTATGCATAGATTCCTCCGCCGCGTCCGGCTCTGTTATTTGAAACCGTTGTATCTGTTATCGTAAGGGTATTGCCGCCGGCAAGATATATACCGCCGCCCTGGTTATAATTGTACACATCAGAGTCAGTAAAGTATTCATATCCCGTTTGATTCGCAGTTATTGAACTTCCGGTGATTGTATGACTGTTTGTACCAGCGTCAATATAGATACCTACACCTTTTACGTAACCATAGGTCGTAAATGCACCATGGTTCCCATTCACTAACCCGGAATTCATCGCAAGCTTACCATCAGCCCCCACATAAATTCCGACTCCTAAATTAACATTCGTATAACTTTTGTATACTCCGCCGGCTTCATTATCAGATATGGCCGCATGATCAATATTCAGGCTTCCATTCGTATAAATACCGGTACCATAAGCAAAATATGATTTATTGTTACTGATTACCGTATCTTCCTGTTCCCCGTCCCCATCACCGATGTTTACGATTGTACCGGTATCCGCAAATATACCGACCCCTTTTGAAAACAGAACGGTGCTGTTTGTGCCTGAAATTTGATAAGTCAGTATGCTGTTACCTGTGATCTTTCCCTTATTCATAATAAAGGAGGTCCCTGCATCCACAAGATAAACACCGGCGCCATATTGATAAGTCTGGTTTCCAGTAATGGTACCGCCATTCATGGTAAACCGGGCGCCGTCACTTAAAACCACACCGCCTCCGGCCTTATGAGTGGTGATTCCGGCAGTATAATAATCCGCACGGTAAGAGTTGTTCTTCTGAATAAAGCCATTGTTCATCTCAACTGTGGTACTGCTTCCGGCAGCCACCACCCCCTGCTCCCGGTTCTCAATCGAACCAGTCCAGTCCGGTTCCATTACAAAGCGGCTGCCTCCGGTAACCGTTATGTGGTTACCCAGGGTGAGATCCTTCTGATCAAAACCGGTACTCTTCAGCCGTGTTCCGTTCAGGGTAGTCTCCCCCCTTAAATTCAGAGTTCCCCCCGCCTCTACCTTAATCGTCACACTGTCAGTATCATCCACCATATTACGGATAAATACGTTACGTATGCTTAAAACACCGCTTCCTGTTATTTTGATTAAGTTCTTTGGAACTTCATGACGCGGTACAGTGTTTCCCTCTCCCTGACTTGCTATTTTATCAATATGAGATACGACTTCTGTCTTGACATCAGTACCTTTCGCATAGTCATAACGGGTTTCCAGCTCCCATTCCGGTTCACTGGCAGTGTCAACGGTCACAGTATTACAGATATAAATTACTTCCGGCATCGGATAGTCAGCCTCTATTTTATCTAATGCCATACCAGATGCATCTTGTCTGGCCTGCAGACTCTTGGCCATTTCATCCTGCCAGATCGCTCTTGCTCTGGCCCAGGTTTTCACCGGATAATCGCAGGATGCACCGTAATTTCTGTCATCGCCATCGACACCGTCAATATAAATACCATCGAAGTAATAAACTGCATAAAGTTCAATATTCTGAGCATTTACAATACTGTCATCCTCAACCGTATCCTGCCGCAGTGACCAGTCAATACTTGAAAGACCGCCATTTGCCACAGACCGGTTGGTACTGTGCAGCTTCATCCGGCCAAGCAGCGCCTGGCCCACGGAATCTGCTTTTGCAATCGGATCTGCATCATCGGTGATTGATGATTTCAGATCTCCGCCAGGTATCACTACGTCTACATACCGGTAAGCTACGTTCTTATTAATACCGCCAAAGAAAATTCTTAAATCACCATCATGGATGGAATCTACACTGCATACCTGTACCGGATGATTCGCTAAATCAAGAAAAGCATTTATCTGAATGTATCCCTTTTCTTCTGTCCTTACATTCTTTTCGATAATAAGATCTCCCTCATTTACCAGGATCGTCTGAGCCTCGGTCTCATTACCGCTATTATCATACATTCCGCCAAGGTAAAGATTTTCTACTATCAAAGCCTTGTTTTCCGGTACGATGATAGCCGGCTGTGCGGTAGAATTCCATGTGCCAAGAGGAGTTATCAGGGACGCTTCGGCTGAAGCCAGGTAAAACTCTCCGCCCGGAAGCTGCTCCAGATATTGACCGGCGTTTTCATCCCCCAAATTCAGGGATCGCATGGCTACAACAATACCATTGGACTTCTTAGCTTCCTCGGCAGCAGCTCTCCAGGTTTTAAGCGGAGCACGCGGGTTTGATCCATCATACAATACATCATCGCCTGCCGGATAACTCTCCCCATCGATGGTCATAGCAGCACCCGGATTCCAGTAAATAACTTTTGCTTCACCTAAAGAACGGCTTGCAATCAGAATCTTACTGGTCAAAGTATCTTCTTCAAAGGGAAAGGACCGGGACATGATGTTATTTTCTGAACCAGTATCTCTTAACTGAGCTGCTGCCGTAGTCTCTACCTGCAGGTTCCAGTTATCAGATCCTGCCAACGTAAAATAGCCTAAAAACTCATCCTCAGTTGCATCATCCGCATAAAGAGTTGTCACCAGTTCCTGTGATTCTGCCTTGCCATCATCTTTTACTTCCAGAAGATATTCGCCGCCGCCACCGTCAAATCCTTCCATCAACTCTATCATTGGATCTCTCCAGGTACTGACGGACATCTTATCTACCATCAGTTCAACATTCTCTTCATCGGTATCTAAACTATAATCATCAATATGAAAGGATGTTTTTCCTGTCTCTTTTGCTTGACTGACGGTTGAAGCCAGCGGTTGCAGCGGAAGTGTTTTCTCAATTCGTTCATTTTCTACTGCTGCCGTATGATCCGTATCTACAGCATTGGAAGGAGATGCAGTATCTTCTTTCCACTCTATATCTTCCAGCTCACTGCGGTAATCCATTACAACACAGCCATTAATATTGACATTCTGTCCCATTTGAAGGACACCGCCCCGAACATAAACCAGCTCTGTCTCATCAGGTTCATAAGCCGGATCTTCTGCTTCAAGCAAAGCATTCATCAATGTTAATTGTCCGCCATTTACATAAAACAACGCATCACTTTCATAAGGACGTTCCGGCCAGGAAGCTATGCGGATATTTCCTGCATTCAGCACATACAGTTCCCCGTCTGCTACCTCCATCGGATTCATTGCATAAATCGTAATATCCGAAGAATCCAGTCCTTCTTTCTCCATCAGCTCCTTTGTACGCTCAATTGCCTTTGCAAGAGTTTTTACAGGCTTTGCAGGACTCAGCCCATTGGCAGTATCTTTCCCCATTTTTGCCCTGGATGGAGTTGCATTGGACGCGGTTGCTGTGGCATTCGAAGCGGTTGCCAGTTCTGCAGGCAGCTGACCACCCGGATTCCAATAAATTGCATATCCATCATCATCCAAAGGTTCTAACGGCAGAGTTTCCTTAATGCGGCCTCCTCCACCCTCAATAGGTTCTAATGGCAATGTTTCTTCAATACGGTCTGTTCCATCTTCAACTGGTTCTAATGGCAGAGTTTCCTCAATACGGTCTGTTCCATCTTCCATTGGTTCTAATGGCAGAGTTTCCTCAATGCGGTCTGTTCCATCTTCCATTGGTCCTGACGGCAGAGTTTCCTCTACGCGGTCTGTTTCATCTTCAACCGGTTCTGGCGCCTGAGTCTCCTCCATGGGGTCTGCTCCATCTTCAGTTATATCTGAAGATGGCATTTCCTCTATCCGTTCATATTCCATTGATGTGGTTTCTGCCAGAATCATAAGTTCCTGAGTGGGAAAGATCATAAGGAAGCACAAAAGGAACGCTGCAAATCTTTTGAATTGTGTCATTCTAATCTCTCCTTTTCGTTTCTTTGCTCTCATTATCCAACTTTGACAATTTCCAGATTGCTCCTCCTGCAAGCAGAAAGAATATTAAGCCATATGCCCAATAAATAAGAGCTCCTTCCACTCCGGTCTTAGGAATTCCTCCGGCACCTCCCCCCTGGCCCAATGGAGGCGGAATATCTGATGGGAGCTCATCTAAAGGCGGGCCTTCGGGAAAGCTTCCCCCCGGAACCGTTTTGTCATGTACGGTTACGTTATCATCGCCATCTTCGCCATTCTTCTTCTGATACAATGTTATGGTAATCGTCTCCGGTACCTTATCCCCCTTTAATATATAGCTTCCGTTGCGGGGGTAAGGAAGCCATCCGGCTTTATAAACCCGGTACTGAATATTATTATCGTTTAGATACACTAACGTACCATGAAACGTATAGTTCTCATCGTTCTTAATGAACTGGTCACTGTCCGGTACAGAAGAGACCATGTTATATGCCACATCCAACTCATAAATACCGTCACTATCCGTTAAACCAAACAAAACATAACGGTTCAGACTCGGGATGAAAATTTCCACTGACACACCTGCAATTGGATTATTACTGTCTCTGTCTAAGACCTGAAAACGTAATTTTCCCATATAATCAACAACCACACCTGCCACAATATCGGTCCGCCCATTTCTTTTTGGCACTGTTCCTTTTCCCAGACTATTTTCATCCGCCCAGGCAGGAAAACAGACAAACAGAAACAACAGGTTACATATCAGCCATGATAAAAAGAATCTCTTTTTTCCCATAATATCCACCTCCATTCTACTACCATGTATTTATGGGTAGGGTTCACGGCAGCCAGCCGTATCCATTGCAGCCGTTCGATTTATGCAGGCTGTACTGCTGTATATTCATGCAGATCTTATCCGTTTTCTTTTGACGTTTTATCCTCAGATTTAATAATTACGACTACTTTCCATGCTGTCTCGCCTGCATATTCTTCCCCTTGTGTATAAAAGCTCCAGACTGCAGTACAAGGATAAAACCCTTGTTTAAGACCGCCGGTTAAGTGAATTTCATCTATGTAATATCCAGGCTCAATCAAACCGGATTCATAAACTACTTCTCCGGTTGCATCCCTTACAATTTTTAATGTACAGCCAAAATTATTCTTACTGTCATTTGCAATCCTGGCATCTCCGGGGGCATCAGATTGATCAAAATAAATCTGACGTTCCAAAGAAACATATTTCATATTTTTGACCAGTTCCTGATTTCTCAAATCTCTTACAATTGCATCATCTTCACCTTCAGCAAGCTCCTGCTTCCATTCAAGTTCTGATTTGGCATATTCTTTACGGGTCTGCTGATTACTGAACATTTTCTGTAAGCCCATGCCCACAAGAAATGAACCGGCCAGTAAACAGATAACTGCCAAGAACATAAAGCAACTGCGAATTAGGTTTTTATTTAACTTCATTGATAAAAAATACCATCCATGACATGAAGTACAATTTTTACATTTGCTTCAGAGATCTTATCCTCAGTCTCATCCAGTGAGTATGTGGTAAAGTGTGCTGTCGCCTGATAATCTCCGGCCTGAAGCGTTTTATTTAATTCGATATATTCAATATAAAATCCTGGGTCTATCAGTCCCGACCGATAAATGATATCTCCAGTGTCATCAAGCCTGATATCTACCTGGAAAGAATAATGGTTTGCCGCAATATTTTCGATTGCAATCCGCCCTTTCTTTCCTCCATTTTCAAATACCGGACCGGCCGCGATTCCGATATCCACCATACCTTCTGCTACCTTGGTACTTAAAATATCCACGATTTCCTGGTCTGTCTTACCCGGAAGCATACCACCCAAAGCCAGCGCATCTCTTGTTAAACGGTTTAAATTATTGTCTCTGGTCATCTGGTAATAGATGCCTGATCCAATTCCAATCAGAAGCAACAGGAGAATAATAATGATCCATAACAACTTACTCTTTTTCTTTTCTTTTTGCACTGTCATCTTTCCAGTCCTTTACTTTCTTTCTATTTTCAAATAACTTACGGCGTTACTTCCGAAAGTTCTCCCGGTATCACCTGCCAAAAAATTGCTCCGACTTTTAACGACTCTTCTGTCTGCTTATACTCACTTTGCATTCCCCCTACTTTGACGCCTACATTGACATATGTTTCTGAAGGTACATTTGCCGTTCCCGCCGCAGTATATCCATTTGTCAGTACATCTTCCGGCGCGTTCAAAGCTATTTTATCTGCATACCAAAATACGTTCTTAAGCTCCGTACTGCTATCTTGATAACTTATTGTCACCTGGCCGGGATCAGAAAATGCAACATGATCAATCAACATCTGATACTCTTTAAAATTAGTCTGTGACGATGCTCCATCCCATGTCGGATCATATCCTACCGCCTTCCAGTAATGCGTCTTCCCTTCATCACTGTCATAGCCGGCAATAAAAGGCTTTAGCTCAACCGGCAATCCCTCTCTTGGTGGATTTTCTTCTTCCAGATGCTCTTCTCTTACATCTGTTGAGTAATTCAGGATTGGGATTGTATGTTCCGAAAACGTCTGCAACTCATACTCTGCGATTGTTCCTGCCCCGGGATCAGAAGGTACACTGACATGTACCTTTACATTCGGCACAAATAAGTTTCCATTCTCGACGGACACCGGATATGTATCATTGCTGTCAACACTTCCACGTACTACAAATCCATACGCCAAAGGTACGGTTACCGATATCCTTGCTTCTGATGGTATCTGAGTTACACTCAACCACACATTGGACGTCGGGCCTTCACTCGCTAACGCAGAAAAGCGCAGGCAGGCCGTACATACAAATCCAACTGCGGTAAGTCTAACTTTATATTTTTTCCATCGTTTCATAGGATTCATTTATTTTCCTCTTTTCCATTCTGGCTGCTTCCGGAAATCTCTTGTAAGTAAACTGCCCTTCCCCTGCGGTTTATTTGCAACAAATCTCCGGAGAATCTCCGGAAGGAGATTCTCCTGGGATTTCAACTAATCATCTGGCTAATTTAATTAAGGCTGAAGGTAATCCTCGTTAGGTGCGGTGTCAACATCATTCTGCATCTCTACACTGATCGTCCATACGATGTTACCAATTTTTGCAGACTCTTCTACCTGCTTATACTCGCCCTTTTTTCCACCTACAAGTACGTCAAACTTTGCATGGTGAGTCTCTCCTACAATTGCATAATCATCACTATCTACGTTCGTGTAGCTTGAATCACCCAATGGGTCTGTATTAGGTGCTGCCAGACTAATACCGGTACCGGCCATCTGGAGTCCGCCGTTTGCCACTGTATCAAACTTGTTATCATCAATGCTTATATTGTACTTCTTAAAATCATCCAATCCGGTGTTGCTGCTGGTTGTATGCGTCCAGTATTTTCTGGATGCATCATCCCCTTCATTCTTGATGTTTCCATTAACCTTAACAGCCAGACCTTCTCTTGCTCCTGAAGCATTCTTGAAGGTAGAATAGTTTGTAAATGGCAGTTTTCCTTCGACGGTGAGATTTCCTTCTGTCTGCAGGTTATAAACTGCACCTTGCCCGCCCGTTGACGGAGTGGTTACGTCTACCTTTACATTTGGAAGATAAATGTCACCGTTTGCACTGGTCACTGGATTGCTATCACTTACTGTAGTCGTACCTTTTACTACGAATGCAAACAGTGTGGGAACTTCCACTTTTACCTTTGCATCCATATCTTCGATAATTACACCTGCCCATACATCAGTGCCGGTTGATGCAGGAACAGCTCCTCCTGGATCAGCCATTGCCGGTATCACCATGCTTGTAGCCATTACGCCTGCTAATAATGTTGTTATGAGTCTCTTCTTCATCTTTCATTCTCTCCTTTTTGATAATTAAAGTTATATGATAAAAAGAACAATAACCTTTCTATCCAATAGTGACTATGGGAAAGTCCACCTGATTCTCAGGCCTTTCCTGATTGTTTACGGATCTGCTGTCATCCGCCTGCCAATAAACCTGATTCCTGACCGGAAAATCCGGCGGTGTACAAAGAAACACCTTAACCTGAAAGGTTAATTCCTTTTCTTCACCCGGAAGGATACTCTCCAGCATCCAGGTTATATACTGCTGTCCATCGACAACTCCATAAATCCCATCGTCTTCCACCGAAACAAAACTGGTATGCTCCGGAAGATAATCTCGGATACGCACCTCCTTAATCTCCTCCTCACTGTCATTGCAAAGCACAATTCTGTATGTAAGTATCTCATTGGGAAGTACCCTGGACTGCATTCCATGGCTGGCAGCAACTTCTGTACCAAAGGATATGTTGATATCCAATACCTCATCGGATCCCCCTGCATATCCAGACGATTGCGCATCTTGTGGATCCTGTTCCTGGTCTTGAGATTCTTCTGGCTGCTGATCTGTTGCTGTCTCAATCTCTGTTGAACTTTCCGGAATTGTTTCCGGATTTGTAGTTGTTTCTATTGCTAAAGTAGCTTTTTCTCTATCTGAACCAGAATTCCCTCCTGAGCCATAATCTTTACTCGGATTATGTGTCTCAGGCGTTGTTTCCTCCACAGTTGTCTCTTCCTCTGTTGTCTCCTGCGGACTGCTTTCCTCCGCTGTTGTTTCTTCCTCTGTTGTCTCCTGCGGACTGCTTTCCTCCGCGGTTGTTTCTTCCTCGGTTGACTCCTGCGGACTGCTTTCCTCCGCTGTTGTTTCTTCCCCGGTTGTCTCCTGCGGACTGCTTTCCTCCGCTGTTGTTTCTTCCCCGGTTGTCTCCTGCGGACTGCTTTCCTCCGCAGTCGTTTCGTTCTCAGGTACAAGCACCGCTGGAATCGGTTCTTCATATCCTGGTAAATCAAATATAATGCTGGTCGGTTCGTTTACCGGAACAAAACCGCTATCATACCAATATGTAATCGTAATACTATAATACATGTTTACTTCTTCTTTAAACTCGGTATAGAGAATGACATTGCCGTCCTCAGTGTAACAAAGCATTACATCTCCTACATGGACTCCGCCGGAAAGAACTAACTCTTCCCAGAATTCATTATCCAGGGAAAGTCCTTCAATCCGTCCAAGATTCCAAGTTACACTGTCTCCTGCGCCCAATCCATAAGCTTGTGGATATATCGTCACTTTTAATTGGTGTTTAACAGCAGTATTTGGTTTGATTTTCTGATTTTTCTTTAAGGTAATATTCCAATTATCACTGTCAACAATAGCAACTCCATTCAACGAAACCTGAAACCATGTAGGAATAATCGCATTCTCATTGTCTGCTTCCTGTTCCAGTAGTTCCTGTAAACTCGGCTGGCCAAAAAGCCCTGCAGATAACGGCACCGCCAATGCTCTCGATGCTCTTGAAGGCGTTGCCAGTGTACTGCCTCTTACTCCCTTTGCTTTTACACCAAATACATTTTCAATGCGTCTCGTACTTGCGAATGAGGCAGACGAAACAACAGCGATCAAGGCTACTATCAAACCCGCACCTGCATAAAACTTGGCAAGCCATTCAATTCTCTTCCGGTTTTTAACCATATCTTCACCTCTGTTTTACACGATCAACAATGTGCTACTACTACACCTTCACTGCCTTCTTCTTTCACAACATCGCCTAAACCGTCCAGATCTTTGACCTTTCGGTCACTGCCTATCATGATGTAGAGAGCAACCGGAATGCTGCAAACTAAAATAATCAGTTCAATAATATTACTTCCTGTTATAAGCCATCACCTCCTATTAAGTGCTTTAGAACTTTCTCTTTTGTACCAGTTTAAAACTAAACTATTGTACCAAAGAACTGCTATCGTACACCCCCAGACTCCTCCAATCGATGCGGATAATAATAAATCCATCCGATTGATACCAGACTCACCCTCCTGAGCAGGATCAGAATCAGGAGACGGCAACTCAATTCTGACTGTCCGTACCTCACCCCGATGGCATCCCTGACACTCTCTGCGCTCGATCCTTATCCCTGATTCCGGTCTTTCTTCCACCACTCTCCAGTCTCCAAAATGATGACCGGTCGCCGGCAGATATTCTATATAAGTATAGCCGCACAAGGTACACACATTTTCAACTTGACCTTCTGACTCTTCTGAGTTCAATTTTAATATATGGCTTTCAAATTCATGCTGCTGACCGCCGGTGCAGGCAGGATGCGTATCAGCATACCCGACTCCACAACATAGGATAGTTAAAAACAGCGTACATAGCAACATAAGAAGCTTTACTCTTACTTGCAATTACCTGCCCCCCCATCCTATCTTTTTAATAACCAGATAATTGTAAATATTTCATCCACATATGTATTTTGGTTATTTCCTTTATCTTGATTAACAATTCCGTTCAACATTACATTACCCTATCTTTCCCAACTTGTGTTGATTCGTGGATAAACAGCAGTCTATTTGCTCCAAACTACACCACTTCTTTCGTGTCAGCGTATGCTTCCATTTCCCGTTTCAATTCTGAGTAATAGTATCTCCCTACCGGCAACCTCTCTCCCGTATCTAATACTATTTCTTTAAAAGAAATCGTTCCGATATGACATTTTGCTACCACGTAAGACTTATGGACTCTGACAAAACCATAATCCTTTAACCTTAATTCAATTTTTCCAATGGTCGAATAGAAGCTAAACTGGTCACTGCCGTAATAAACGGTCACGATCCGTTTTGTGACTTCAAAGTAATGAATTTTTTTAATCTCAATCTTTCGGAATTCACCTGCCCCTGTACACATAATGTATTCCGTTTGCTTTTCTTGTACTGATTTAACCGCTCGCATAAAAATATCTTCAAATTTTTCTACCGTTGTTTCTCCTTTTACAACATAGTGCAATGCTCTAACATCAAATGCCGTGGTGTAATATTCTTTAGAAACTGTAAAAAACACAATTTCACTGATACACCCCTGACTTCTCAGCTTTCTGGCAACCTCATCCCCCTGCATCCCGTTCATTCTCATGTCCAGATAAATAATGTCTGGATAACTTTTGTGATCCCCTTGTAGACGGAACAGCAATTCTTCACCTTTGTGATATAAAGAAAACTCCACATCAACTTGATGAATTGACGCTAACAGTTCCAACTGCTTTTTACATTGTTCCAGTTCTTGTTCATTATCATCACAAATTGCGATAATCACGATTTATCCTCCTCTTTAAGTCAAGCACCAAAGAATTAGCACTTGCATTTAATTTTTCTGCAATCTTATGTTCTAAAAATGCCTATATTCGTTTATATCCGCACTTATATAGGCAACAGTTATTCTATAATATGGGCAGTGACTAGACTCCATTGGATAACAGGAACATATGACCGCTTTTAAGATGATCCGAATAGCACAATCCGTTGTAACCGATAAGTTTACCAATTTGCAGTATCAAACTTATCCATTTAAGCATATAAAAAACTCAGTTAACCTGGAAGTACATGTATTTAATTAGAGTTCTCATGTATTGAATCAGTTTCAAGGAGCAATAAATCATAATCAATTGCATGAAAAAGTTGGATAAGGTTTTTTTACCTTATCCTCTACTTTGGGTCACTATGCCGTTATGAATCTTTTACTTATGCTTGTTTTTTATAACCACTTGATGGTCTCTGCCAGTATTTAAAATTGTAAGAATCAGCAGAAATTCCAATATCACCAAATCTTTTTATTCAGCATTAATTTACTTCTTTTTTTTAAAATTGTAATAAATAATGGATAAACAGCAGTCTTTTTGTTCCATACTACACCACTGTTCCCGCTTCCACGTATGTGCATGAGTCAGACATAGAAGATTATGCCGTGGCAAAAAAAGAGAACGGTTACTAAGCCGTTCTCCATTTTCACATTATCAGATGATAAAGTAAGATATGCATACTATATAAAATTATAAATCAATGACTATTAGGTGCTGTCAAGGCTGGGATCATTGTGTAAGCAGCTGCGCCTGAAATGAGGGACTTCTATGTTAAAAAGTAATCTGTATATCTCTCGCTGATCTTGCCCGGAAGTATTAATTGGCAAATCAACGGATCAGAACGGATCTATGCAGCAGGTTCAAACTGGCTGCTGTAAAGTTCCGCATAGAAGCCTCCCTTTTCTAACAGTTCCTTATGATTGCCACTTTCGATAATGTCTCCATCTTTCATGACCAGAATCAGATCGGCATTTTTTATGGTAGACAGACGGTGTGCGATGACAAAGGATGTACGACCTACTGTCAGCTTATCCATAGCTTCCTGAATCAAGATTTCGGTGCGTGTGTCAACAGAACTTGTTGCTTCGTCCAAAATCAGCATGGGAGCGTTTTGGATCATCGCTCTGGCAATCGTAACGAGCTGTTTCTGCCCTTGTGAAAGACTTGCCCTGTCATTTAACAATGTTTCATACCCTTGCGGCAAAGTTCTAATAAAATGATGAAGCCCTACTGCCTTACATGCAGCAATCACCTGTTCATCTGTCACCCCCGGCTTGCTATAGATAATATTTTCCTTGATGGTACCTTCAAAAAGCCATGTATCCTGTAATACCATACAAAATTGCTCATGGACATTCTCTCTTGGCACCTGGCTGATTGGAATACCATCTAACAATATTTCTCCACCGTCCAGTTCATAAAAGCGCATCAGCAGATTGACCATTGTTGTTTTTCCTGCACCGGTAGGTCCTACAATGGCAATTTTCTGTCCAGCTTTAATTTGAGCTGAAAAGTCATTGATAATCGTTTTTTCCGGGGTATATCCAAACTTCACATGACGGAATTCCACATCACCTTTCACATTAGTGAGCCTCATTGCTTTTTGGCTCTCGTCAGGCAGTTCTTCCTCATCAAAGAACTCAAACACGCGCTCACTGGCGGCAGCAGTTCTTTGCAGGTTCTGGAATGCCTGGGCAATTTGTGAAAGTGGTTGGGTAAACAAACGGATATACAACATAAAGGCTACGATCACGCCGAAGCTGATGGTCCCGTTCATAGCCAGCGCCGCACCTACCACACAGACTGCCACATATCCGAAGTTACCGATAAATGTCATAAGCGGCATCATCAATCCGGACATAAACTGGCTCTTCCAGCCGCTGTTATACAGGCTCTCGTTCACATTTTCAAAAAAACATCTGGCCTCTTTTCCACCGTTATAAGCCTTCACCACATGATGGCCGGAATAAACTTCTTCAATATGACCATTAGCGACACCCAGATCTTCTTGCTGCTGGACGAAATATTTCTGCGATTTTGACATGATAACACCCATGATAACAAACCCAAAAACGCTCGATCCTACGGCAGTTAACGCCATAATCCAGTTATTGTAGAACATCATAATTGCTGTACCCACAAACATGGTGATGGAGGTAACCAGATTTCCGATGCTTTGATTCATGGTCTGGCCGATGGTATCCACGTCATTGGTCACCCTGCTGAGAATATCGCCATAGCTTACCCGGTCAAAATATTTCAATGGAAGTTTATTGATTTTTTGTGATATGCCGGTACGCATATTTTTGCTGATTCTTTGTGTTACAGTTGCCATCATAAAACTTTGAATAAAGTAGAGAAGCGCTGAACCTGCGTAAAATGCCACCAACAGTATTGCGATTCTTTTTACTGCGCCAAAATCAATTGCACCGGCAACCGGAACACCATTGATCAGCGAAGGTAATCCTTTCATGATCTCGTTGGTCATATCTTTCAGTTTATCCGGACCGATGATTTGCAGCACCGTTCCGATTGCTGCCATAACAAGAGCGGCAATCACTGCAGGCATATAATTTTTACAATAGGCAATCAGTTTTCCCCATGTCCTTTTAAAATCTTTTGGCTTTTCGACAGCCCCCTGTCCCATAGGACCTCCGGCCATCGGCTTTCTGTTCGTTCTTTGTTCATTCATGATACAAGCTCCTCCTCACTTAATTGACTCATGGCAATTTGCCTGTATACCTCACAGTTCTGCAGCAAATCCTTGTGTTTTCCTTTGCCCACAACTCTGCCTTCGTCCAGTACGATAATCTGATCCGCATCCATAATCGTTCCGATACGCTGTGCTACAATCATACTGGTTACACCTGCGGTTTCTTTTTTCAGTACATTACGCAAAATCCGATCCGTCTTATAATCCAATGCTGAAAATGAATCATCAAATATATAGATTTCCGGCTTTCGACAGACCGCGCGGGCAATGGCAAGCCGCTGTTTCTGCCCGCCGGACACATTGGTACCGCCCTGGGCAATGTCTGCTTCATAGCCACCCTCCATGCGTTCAACAAAATCCGTTCCCTGTGCAATTGCAACAGCTTTTTTAATTTCGTGCTCAGAAAATCCATTGCCACCATTATCTCCGTATGCCACATTGGACGAAACCGAACCTTTGAATAAAACTGCTTTCTGCGGCACGTAACCAATTTTATTGTGGAGTGCCTCCTGTGTATATTCCTTAATATTCACACCGTCAATCAGGATTTCTCCTTCTGTCGCATCAAAAAAGCGCGGCACAAGGTTTATCAGTGTTGATTTGCCACTTCCTGTGGAGCCGATAAATGCAATCGTTTCCCCCTGCTTTACCGTAAAGTTCACATCCTCCAGCACATAATCCGCCGCATCCGGATATTTGAAGCCCACATGTTGAAACGTAACCTCACCTTTCAAACCAGGGACTCCATTTGTATGGCTGCCATCAAGGATTGTAGGCTCGGTGTCCAGCACTTCATTGATTCGCTTGGCGGAAACGCTGGCACGGGGAAGCATGATGAAAATCATGACCAGCATCAAAAATGACATAACAACCTGCATCGCATAGCTGGAGAAGACCACCATGTTAGAAAACAGCGTCAGTTTATCCGTCATCAGTGCCGCATTAATTAAGTAGGCACCAATCCAATAGATGGAAAGGGACAGTCCACTCATAATCATATTCATGACCGGCATCATAATTGCTGTAGCACGGCTTGTATACAACTGGGTACCGGTTAATTCCTCATTCGCTTCTTCAAACTTCTTTTCTTGATAATCCTCGGCATTATAAGCTCTTACAACACGAAGTCCTGTCAGATTTTCACGGGTAACCCGGTTCATGTTATCTGTTAAAGTTTGCATTTTCTTAAATTTCGGTATCACAAAAATCATGATAATACCAATCATAACAACCAAAAGTGCAACCGCCGCGCCTGTGACGAGTGACCATTCAAACCCCTTTCCAGCGATTTTGGTAATTGCCCATACAACCATAATCGGAGCTTTTATAATCAGCATTAATCCCATCGTAATCAAAGTCTGAATCTGTGTAATATCGTTTGTTGAACGGGTGATCAAGCTGTCCGTGGAAAAGCGGTTGATTTCCTCCATGGAAAAGGATTCCACTTTATTAAAAAGCAGACTGCGCAGACGTTTAGAAAACGCGGCAGCAATCCGTGCCGCAAAATAACCAACAATAACAGCACTTGCCAAACTGCCCAGTGTGCAGAGAAGCATTTTACCCCCGGCAAGCCAAATATCGCTCATCGCGCTACCGGGCGTTTGCACCAACATGGTTATTTCTGACATGTAATCCGGCGATTTTAAATCCAGCCATACCTGGACTATTACAAATATCAAGCTAAATAAAGCCATCAGCCATTCTTTGGGCTTGAGATATTTAAATATTCTAATCATAGAAAAATCCTCCTTGTTATTAGTGTTCATATTGAACGCTGTTAGTTATATGGTCCTAAAATGCAGACCTCGTTTGGTCTGCATCTTTATCCCACTATCTTTATTCCCCGGTTTCGATTATTCTATTCAAAAGGATCTGGCACCGTACGCTGAGCAATCTCAAAAAACCGCGTGGAGAGACGTACAAATTCACTTGCGTCTTTTTCACCCATCACAGTTAATACCTGAATCAAATGATTTTGCATTCGCTGCATGTTTGCCCGAATCCGTTCACGACCTTCTTCCGTAATCGTAACCAATATAAAGCGCCTGTTCGTAGTGTCTATTTCACGGTGAATCTGCCCTTTCTTTTCGAGGGTACGGAGTGCCGCAGAGATTCTGGCCGTACTGCTGTTCAGCGCCTCACTCAATTCAGATGGCGATGCTGGTGATTCTTTCGTATAAAGATATCTTAAAATGAAAATTTCGCCTTTTCCAGAACGATTAAATTCATCCATGACTTTTCCACGGGACATCAGCTTACCCAATGAATCGACCAGTTCTTCTATACTACTCAATCTAATCACCTCCACCTTTCAAACAGGTATTAGTATTCACAACTAACACTGTTAATAGTGTATACTATTTCACGAGCACTGTCAAGAGAATTTTTCACATATAAAATTCCCACTAGAAAAGCCACTGGAATTGTATCTAATGGCTTCAGACTATGATTTTATTTTCAAAACAGAATAATCAAAGCTATCTTTTTGTGCTTCCCTTATTTCATATTGCGCATTAACCTTTTTTCCCAACTTCTAATTTTTTTACAGAATTATGATAAATCTCCTAATGGATTACGCCTCTATCCTGTTATTCTTAACATAAAGCCCGATAACAAAAAAGTCTACAGGAGGATATATATTATGACTTTCGGCAATGTCTTTTTTTTAATCACCATATTGGTTGGTACCGTTCTGTTGAACCAATTTATCCAGCACCGAAAGGGCGCCCGCAGAGAAGCCGCACTACAGCGCACCAGAGAAATCGAAAGAGCACATTGGCGGCATGTACTTCGGAATTATAATTTTGTTTTTGCTGATGACATGGAAGAAAACACAAGTGAAAACTGTAAAGCTGTGTCTTAAAATCAACGGTCAAGATGAACATGGTTCAAGTCCTAATGCTTTAATATGCAATGAGCAGATATTACCGACCCTTTCATTATTTATCCTTACTTCTTATCAAGTATTCCGTCCCTGTATTTTAGATTGAAAGCCATGAAATTCACCTGCCCATTCAAAGCCCTTCTTTGCTGCAATGACAGCGATAACCTCATTGATTACCGCTGCTGCCGCAATCGTACCTTGAATGATTTTTGCGCACTCCGGCACAGGAGCCGCTAAAACGGAAACAGCGATTCCTGTAAATACCAGTGAAACGCCGGAATGAGGTAAAAGCGTAAAACCAAGATATTTCTGCACGGTATCAGGAAGTCCGGTTGCTTTTGCACCAAGCCGTGCCCCGTAATACTTACCAAGTGCACGGGAGACAATATAGAGAAACGTAAACAGTCCTGCGCCGAGAATCGCATGATAATCCAGCGGCGCTCCGAGATTCAAAATCACAATAACCATGGAACCACTGAGAAACGGATTGAAATCACGGACAATCTGCTCCAGACGTTCTTCGGTTACCAGGTTGGAAAAGGCTGCCGAAAATGCCATCCCCATCAGCATAAAATTGAGCAGCGGTGACCTCATCAGATAGGTATTGCAGACAAAGCCAATGAATGCAGTCGCCAGGATCAGACCAATGAGGATAAAGAGAGTCAGTGGTTTGGAGCGTTCCTTCTTTAACAGCAAACCTGCGGGCAGACCGGTGACAGTGCCAATCAGCAGCGGCAGGAAAATCATTACCGGAATCATGTAAATCGGCATACTGCCTCCAGAAATTTTTCTTGCAACAATGGCGATCGTGGTAAAAAACACCATCACCCCCACCATGTCGTCCAGTGCTGCCATGGGAATCAGCGTTTTAGTGACAGGGCCATCGGTCTGAAATTCCCGCACGATGGAGAGAGCTGGTGCAGGTGCCGTGGCAAGCGCGATGCCGCCAAAAATAAATGCCAGATAAATCGGAATGCCGCTGACGGCAAAGATGATTGTGAAAACGGCAGACACCAAGAGGAACGTGCCGAGGGACTGGGTCAGCGTGGTAATGATCAAGGCTCTCCCGTATTCTTTCATACGGCTCCAGACAAGTTCTGTGCCAATCATCAGGCCGACGGCGCACTCCAACACATGAACGATTGCCTGATACTTTACGCCGTCCATGAGTGCTTGCGGTATCAGCTTCAGTGCATGGGGACCTAAAATCATTCCGGCGATAAGCCAGCCGAGAATAGAGGGGAGCTTTAATTTGGAAACCAGTTTGCCCATAAAAAAGGCAAGAACAATGGCGGCAATCCACCGGAGTAATAGCAGTATCATTTTTCATTTCCTCTTTCTACAATGCCATACAGCATAAAATCAAGCAGTTTGGTAAGATTGGTTTCATGTGCGGTCATGCGGTCCGAAAAAGACATATTACGGCAGGCAGGGCTGCTGAAATAACCGTTAAACATATTTTGCATGATGGCAAAATAAGACATAGCTTCCTCACTGGTAACTCCCTGCCGCAACTTAAGAGAAGCCAAAATTTTTTGATACAATTCAGCATTTAGTTGGTCAAATTCCTGCCGCAAATCCGTAATCTGATCGGATAATGCCTCCGGCGGCTGAAAAATCGTTTCAAAAAACAGACGAGTTTCCTGTTCATGTTCTTGAAAGAACCTCAGGCGGGCGTCCATATACTTTTGCAAGTCACTTCCGATGCCGGCAGTTTTCAGATATTCCGTTAAAGTGGAAAAACACTGCCCAACGCAGGCAAGATAGATGGCATCTTTATTCTTAAAATTATGATAAAGCAAACCTTTGGGAATCCCCGCGCTGCAAATATTGTTCAGCGATGCTCCTGCATAACCGTTCGCACCGAATTCTTCCATCGCCGCAGCTAATATTTTTTGCCTCGTTCGTTCGGTTTTCTCTTCTTTTTTCATTTTAACCTCCTGAAAACATTATTGACCGCATGGTCTATTATACACAAAATAGACTGTGCAGTCAATCATATAGTATTAAAACGACACAACCATTAATTAATGAACCAAAGAAGTTTTATTCCCAGAAGGTAATCCCACAGACTCAGAAGCCGCAGTATAAATACCTGTTAATCATACATAAGTATAGTGATTAAAATCTGAAAATCGTATATAAAAAGCAAAAGGACTAAACCGCGATGGTTCAAGTCCTTTTACTTTATTATTCGATGAGCAGATATTTTTATAACGCCGCCTCATGAAGTCTTTTCTTGAATTGTTGATAGATATCTATTTCTTCATGGCAGCTCATACACCCCAGTTTGATTGCCGGCTTTGTTTTCCCATGAAAATCGCTGCCCATTGTTTTCAGTAAATGAAATTTTTCTGCCTGGTTATTGTAAAAAGCAACCATGTTTTCATCATGATAACTACTGTATACTTCCAGCCCATCAATACCACAAGTAACAATGCTTTCCAGAATCTTCTGATCCTGCCCGATATTAATCCTGGGGTGCGCAAGAACAGCTATGCCTCTTGCTTTTCTAATCAATTGTATGGCTTCGTTCAGCCCAAGAAACTGAATAGGTACATAAGCCGGCTTCCCTTGGGAGCAAAAATCCCAATAAAAATTTACATAAGGATTATCACTACGCTTCCCGTTCTTTCGATATGGTTCCAGAAAAGGATTGTTCCGATTTCTTTTATCCTCCAGAGCAACTTCAGCAATCATTTCACCTGTCACTACACCTTCTATGGCAAGATCCAGAACTTCTTCTATTTCAAGATGAATCCCTAACTCTTGCACTAGATGTATTAGTTTTGAAGAAGCATTTTGTTCTTTCTTTAAGATATCCATTTCATTCTTTTCAAATTCAGATACTGTTGGATCAATCCCATATCCTAAAAGATGCAGATTAACTCCTTCAAATTGACAGTCAAGCTCAATAGCACGAATCAATTCGATACCTGATTCATTTGCTGATTTCTCAGCATCTCCTATCCCTCGTACGGAATTATGGTCAGCTAAAGCAACCGTCTTTAAACCATGTTGTTTACACAGCTGTATGAGTTGTGATGGCGTGTATTCCCCATCGTTGCTGATATTGGAATGCATATGTAAATCTAACTGATTAACCATTTAAGCCCTCCTTGCCACGATTTTATTAATTTTCTCACTGCTGACAAACATCGTTATGAGTAACACCATAATAAATATGGGATAGAACTGTATCCCCACAACACTTGATAATACCCCGATTGCTGGTGGTACCAGCATCGTTCCAATGTAAGCAAATGCCATCTGCACACCCATCAGTTTGCTTGAATTGTTTTTGCCGAAACGGGCTGGTGTTTCATGCAACATAGAAGGATAAATAGGTGCACATCCCATTCCAATCAAAATAAGGCCCAGCAAGTTGACATAGGTTTGATTAGAAATCAGTAATAAGACAGCCCCAATACCAATGATAAATTGACCACATCGAATCAATGCAGGATTACTCCACTTGGCAGTGATAAACCCATTGACCAACCTGCCTATGGTGATGCCAAGGTAATATACGGATATCCAACCCGCGGCAACATCAGCAGAAACACCTTTTGTCTGCACCAGATAACTGGCGCCCCATAAACCGGTGGTAGCCTCTAATGCGCAATAACAAAAGAAACCAAGAAGTGCTGAGCGTATTCCCGGCAATTGAAAGACATACTGGCTTTGATTTTCTGCAATTATGCTTTCTTCCCGACCTTCGCCAAACAATCTCCAAAGCGGTAATGAAACCAGCAAAATAATCACTAAAAAAATCTGAATAATTGCAACAGATAAATAACCCTTCTGCCACGACCCGTTATGAGAAATGGCAACTGACATAATAGCGGGGCCCGCAGTTGCACCAAATCCCCAGAAACAATGAAGCCAACTCATATGTCTGGCTGAAAAATGCAAAGCCACAAAATTATTTAAAGCAGCATCTACGGCCCCTGCTCCTAGTCCTAATGGAATTGCCATCAGGCATAACCATACATAGCTTAGGCTAAAGGAATAACCCAGCAAAGCCATGGCTGTAATAAATACACTGATTGATGTGAGTTTACCAGTACCAAGTTTTTGAATCAGTTTGCCACTCAGAATACTTGAGATTATGGTTCCGCAGGATATAATCATGGAGATTAATCCTGCCCCTGCCATTGGCAGGGATAAATCAGCCCGGACCGTTGGCCATGCAGCGCCAAGCATAGAATCAGGAAGCCCCAAACTGATAAATGCAATATAGATAATGATCAATAATAATGTCGTCATGGAATCTCCTATCTTATTGTTGCCATTTTGGTTCCAATGGTTTTAATGAGATTTTTTTAATACCCTCTGCAAAATCTTTGCCAAAGTCACTTGATACAATAATGTCAGGCATTACTTCTGACTTGATTGTTTTTTTACAGTCCTCAATAATGAGTTCAATCGCCACTTCGGCAAGATTTTCTCTGTAAATGACGAGGATATCTGGATTTAAAAGGCAGGTGAATGTAATAATTAATTTCTTAAGTGCCACTGAAATATTTTCTGAAACATATGCTGGATTCTTCCAATCAAATCCATCCGGAAGAAATTTAGCTTCACCAGCAAAGCCATCTTTTCCTTTATACATATCACCGTTGATAAAAACACCTGCACCTAAAGGATATTTCTCTGGAATATAAATGCCAACCACGTTTTTATCGTCACATTGATTAGAAGTACAATATCCTAGTACAGCCGCGTTAACATCATTTTCAAAGACTACAGGTATTTGAAATTGGTTTCTCAAATGTTCCACAAGGGATTTCCCTTCAAGAGATATATAATCACTGACCTCCATCTTCCCTCTGATTTCCTGCCCTGGCATACCAATGCCAATCAATTTAATGTTAGGATATTTATTCAGCATTTTCTCGATGATCAAATCAAAACTACCTTCAGATATTTCATCTAAGACAATCTCGTTGCCTTCAATCACTTCCCCATATAGATTGACAACGGCAACATGGGTCAGATCCTTCATTTCATACTCATTTGTATAAATGACTAATGCCGTACTGTATTCCTCATTAAAGGAATAGATTACTGCTGGTCTGCCACCACTGGATACTTCCAGCTCATCAAGCAGTATCTCTCCATCTCTCAAAAGCACTTCAACAAGTGAATTAATTGTTACCACGCTTAATCCTGTCAATTTTGCCAACTGAGGCTTTGTTGCTTTTTTATTTTCTTTTATCACCCGCCTAACCGTATCTAAATTGATTTGTTTCATTAAATTTGCATTCCCTACAGCCATATTGCCCCCTTATTAAAGATGCTTTATAAAGTATCTTTACTTTATCAGAAATGCAGCTAGTAGTCAAGGTGATTCTATAGAAATTCTGTTCCTGCAAGGGCTGCCTTTGCCTTAGAAAGGGTCTGTCCTCAAAATAGGAAAAAGACAAACTATCCGCTTTATGCCAATAGTCTGTCTTTTGCTGCCACATATCGTTGCCACTGCTCAATCTAAATGTTCCTTGATATGTTCTTATCGGGCGCCTGAATGTGCGCTCCCTTTTCTTTTATATGATTTAATACTCCCCTTATGTCATCTATCACAGTACTACCACTCAGCTTTTGTTCCATCATAATGCTTCCAGTTCGGATTCGACCAGCTGAGTCCTTCCATAGATACTTCTTTCACCTTTTCCTCGTCGATGATAAGACCCAATCCTGGTTTATCCGGTAAGCCGATAAAACCGTCCTGATATTGGAATATCTCTTTATTTTCTACAAAATCCAGGAGATCAAAACCTTTGTTATAATGAATTCCAAGTGATTGCTCCTGAATAAAGACATTGGGGCTGCAAGAATCAATTTGCAAAGTGGCTGCCAGTGCAATAGGACCATATGGGGCATGGGGAGCAGCTGCGATATCATAGGCTTCTGCCATAGCGATAATCTTCCTGGTTTCCATGATCCCACCAGCTAAAGCTACATCCGGCTGAATGATATCGATATATCCGCTTTTCAAAATATCTTTAAATCCCCAACGTGTATAAAGCCGTTCACCAGTTGCCAGCGGCGTCACCACATGCTCTGCCACTTCCTTAAACGCCTCCTGATTTTCACAAAGCACAACCTCCTCCAAAAACATTGGCCGGTATGGCTCCAACTCTTTTGCCAGAACTTTTGCCATCGGCTTATGCACACGTCCGTGAAAATCAACGCCAATATTCAAATCGTTACCAAAAGCCTCACGCAGAGCGGCAACCCGTGCCACCACTTCATCAATTTTTTTAAAATTATCAATATAATGAAGTTCCTCTGTCGCATTCATTTTTACCGAATCAAAGCCTCTTTCCACCCGGTCTTTTGCATCCTTTACCACATCGCCGGGACGGTCGCCGCCAATCCAGGAATAAACTTTAATCCGTTCTCTGGCGGCCCCTCCCATTAAATCGTAGATCGGTGCTTGATAGTATTTCCCTTTAATATCCCAAAGTGCAATCTCAAGCCCGGAAATAACTGTCATATTAATCGGACCGCCGCGGAAAAATACGCGGTACAATTCCTGCCAGAGTGTTTCAATCTCCAATGGATTTCTGCCAATCAATCGTTTAGCCATTTCTTTTGCACCGGCTACTACGGTCTCGGTCTTCGTTCCGGAAACCATCTCTCCCCAGCCCTCGATGCCCTCGTCAGTGACTATTTTTACAAAAATCCACCGGGGTCTTACTGTATAAACGATTACGTCTGTTATTTTCATATTTCAGCTCCTAAACCTGCAGCTTCCTTCTGCTTTTTCTCTTCTAATATTCTGGCTCTCTTCTTGTTCAAATTACTCATAAATACCCATGTACCGGCGATTACGGCAATCAACAACGGAATGCTGATAACCAGATTACCGATAAATGCTTTGTAAACTAAAAAACTCACAGTCAGGCTGGTTGCCGCAAATGAGGTTATGTAACTCCCATCTGCTGCCAGATTCAGGCCAACACTGGTTGCTAACTCGGTAAGAACCGGTGCTGTAGCAGTACCGGCAAGCAAAATAACACCAGTACAAACAAGTCCCATGATAATATTCTTAAATAAATTGCCCCTTGTAATAGCCACGACCAAAGCAACACGGAAGGTTACTACTGCCAGATCAGCAAACGGAAGGACACGGTTTCCGGGCAGAACAGCTGCCATTAAAATCGTTAACGGTATAACAATCAGCGATGTTGTAATAACATCCGGATTACCAACTACCACTGCAGCATCCAGTCCAATAAGAAATTTCCTGCCTTTGAATTTGCTCTGAGTAAACTTTTTTGCCGCCTCAGAAATTGGCATTAAGCCTTCCATAAATAAAGAAGTCATCTTAGGAATCAAGACCATAACTGCAGCCATATTCACACCCAATGCCAGGATTCCTGATACCGGATATTTTGCAAGAGCACCAATGATACAACCTAATATTAATCCCATCATGGTTGGTTCACCGAAAAAGCCTAAATATTTCTTAGCGTTTTTCACATCAAAATTTAGTTTGTTAATTCCTGGAATCCGATCAAGCAGCCAGTTAAGAGGTGCCGCAATGATCACAGAAGACAATGCAGACATTGTGGGCAGGGAAACACCGGGAATCCCAAAATAATCCTCTACCAGCGGCGCCGTCCAGTCAGAGAGTTTAAAGGTAATGACCGCCATTACCACGGTTGCCGCGATTCCCAACGGGATACTTTTCGTGACATAATAAACCATAATACCGACAATTGCCATGTGATGATAGTTCCAGATATCAACATCAAGCGTATCCGTAGCCTTAAGCACAAGCATAATAATATTCGTTGCCAGTATACAGAAAATCAAAATAGCTATAATTGGTGACGACCAGGTTACCGCTGCGATTGCTCCCCAGCCTACATCAAGAATATCAAGTTTAATTCCAAAGTTTTCTACCATTGCCTGGGCAGCCGGTCCCAGGTTTGATTTCATCATATTGATAACCAGATTAATACCTGCAAAACCGATTCCAATTGTCAGTCCTGAACGAAAAGCTTTTGCTAATTTCACGCGAAAAATCAAACCGATGATCGTAATAATAATCGGAAGCATCACAACCGCTCCGGCAGCTAAAATCGTATTAAATATAGAATATATAATCTGCATGATCACTTCTCCTTAGTTTTTATTTACTTTAACATTGCAATAATCTCATCCAACGTCGCTTCTTCTCCGATTCCGGTCAAAAGGGAAATTGCACCAATCACCGGGATCCCCACATCCCCACCGGTGAATTTTCCTGTCGTAACCAGCAGATCAAAGTTTTCCGCTTTGGATTCCACCTCAAGAAGCTTACACTGTGTAACTGTAACGTCAATACCGCTGTCTTCACATTTCTCTTTTATTTTTGTACCTACCACTGTTGATGTTGCAATTCCATTTCCACAAGCTACTAATATTCTTTTCATGTCCTTCTCCAATCTGGTCCCGTAATTTTTAAGTCCTGTTTTCTATTAAATTTCTTATTTACTGCTGTAATAGATGGCTGGATATAATATCGTAAACAGGTTTTGTATCGCTGGCTGTTACAATTTTTTTTAAGTTGTCCTGATCTTTAATTAACTCCACTACCTTTTGAAGCATCTCCAAATGACCATGTGCCTCTTTTAATGCCAGGACGATGATGATATTCACATCAATTTGATGGTCCGGTTCATCCATCGCACTGAATTTTACCGGTTTTTTTAGAATTCCCACACAGATTGCTGCCTGATTGACATATCTTGTATCCGCATGGGGAATTGCTATATTGATTTCACCTGTTGACAGACCTGTTGGGAACATAGCCTCACGCTCCAGAATAGCCTCTTTATACCCCTTTTTCACATAGCCTTTATCCAGCAAATAGTCCGTTAGCTGCGTCAGTGCTTCGGTATTTTCCTCTATTCCTTCCAGTTCCAGTATCAATGATTCATCAAAAACTATTTCACTCATTCATATTCTCCTCTATATCAGCTGTTCTCTCAGCTTCTGTACAGATGCTTTTAGCCCGGACAGATTTTCACTGATTATATCCTCTTTTTTAAACAATCCGGAACCTATTCCCGCGTAAGCAGCCCCGGCATCAAAAAACTCCTTGACATTACTGCTGTTTATACCGCCTACCACCATCAGCGGAAGCTTACCAAGAGGTGCCTGAATATCCTTTAAATAAGCGGTTCCCATAATTCCAGCCGGAAACAGTTTGATAATATCTGCTCCATCCCTTATGCCCTGCATTATTTCTGACGGAGTCAGAGCCGCAGGGACAGAAATAACCCCCTGTTCTTTGCATAACTCAATAATTTCCTTACTGAATGTAATGGGAGATAATAAGAATCTGGCACCGGCAGCAATTGCTGCACCTGCCTCCTCATAGGTGGTTACCGTCCCGGCACCGACCAGTATATCATTACCGAATTCCTTACTGATGTTTTTGATAATCTCAATCGCATCCGGAGTATTCATCGTAATTTCAACTGATTTTATTGCGGTGCCGAGAAGACTTTTCACCACGGTTCTGATTTGAGAATGGGTATACCCTCTCAAAATGACTGTAATCTTTGGAAAATCTTCCTTTTTCATCTTTCCACTCCTTTCTTGCCTCTACGCTATTATATAGAGCAAGAACCGTGCCAACTTAATTGACCGGTTTTGTGTCCAGACGAAGATTTTCTCTGATTTCATTGATAGAATTGCTGTTTCTTATTAAACTTACCAGGTTTTCGCTGCTTAACATTTGATAAAGCTGTTCAAAATATTTTTTCGAATTTTCATCTAATGCCAGTACAAAGATCAGATCGACCGTATTTGTACCATCCCACATCACTGGTTTGTCCAGTTTTGTAATCGATATGACCGGTTTTGTAACGCTAGCCGGATCACCGTGGGGAATGGCAATACCTCCTTTTAAATAAGTGGTCATCATTCCTTCCCGTTTATAAACACTTAGTAAAAACCGCTCGTCCACATACCCCTCGCTTGTCATCGTCTCGATCGTCTGATCTAAAAGCTGTTCCTTTAACCGATATGGCGGATTCACAAAGATTAATTCCGGTGTAATGACTTCACCAAGTATTACATGATCCAACAATAGACTGTTTTTAATGATCTTCCGCAGTTTTGAGATACCGGAAGACTGATAGATATCATCCAGGGAAAGAAATGGAATATCTTTTACATCCGGATTAATTGTCCCAACGATTGCAAGAATTTCATATTGAGCCGCTTCCTGTAGGATAATTTGTTCTACATCTTCATTTTCTATATAGCCTCTGTTTATGATGACAATATTGTCCAATACTGATTTTAACCGCTCTGAGATAAAATCCCGCAGCAGCTTTGCTGCTCCCTGTCCGGTGATACACAGACAAAGAACCGCTCTTTTATGTTTAATTTTATTATATTTGGTTGTTTTAGGCTGCAATACTTTTTTACTGCCAAGTTCATCTACAATTGTTTCTATTGACTCTTCTGTCCAAAGCACTTTATGAAGGCATTCGATCACCATTAAGGTGTCCACCCTCCCGCAGACGGCAACCGGAATTTTTGTTTCCTGCCTGATCTTCTCTGCGAAAGTCAGGAGTGATCCCATATCTGCAAGCAGGATGCAGCCTCGTCCCTGGTTTCTTTCGATTACCAGTTGTTTTGTTTTCTCATAGGCAGCCGCCGGATCCTCACTAAGTGCCATCTCCAACGCTGCGGCGTGGTTAACTCCCAGAATTTTATTGGCGACCTCTGCCATTCCCCCTGCTACTCTGCCATGGGACAGCACGACCACTGCGGTTTTCCCCTCTGTATCAACCTGCCCTCCCTGAAATTTACTGAGATACATTGCCAAAAAGACTGCCTCGTCGGCAGGAAGCATCACATAGAATTTATCATTGACCTTATCAACAATATAAGCTGCAACTTTATATTCCTTTGCATGCCGCTTTTTAATATCTTCAAAGCTGCTTCCAAGCGCTACTTTTCTCTCTTTGGTCATATCCAGTGACGCACGGATATGTATGGCCATCGGAAAAATAAACGTATCCTTAAGTCCCGGTAATTCTTTCCGCGCTTCTTGATATATATATTCCGTAATCTCCAGAACGTCTTCTCCTACAATTGCAGATAGCTCATGAAGGCTGAATTTGGACTCTTCCATTTTGCGAATCTGCTGAACCAGCGTTGTCTCAACCTCATCTTGTAAGATCCGGCTGATTTCTTCTGCTGCTACCCCATTTTTCAAAAGCTTCGTATATCTTTCTTCCAGCTGCTCGTAAATACCAGTACCGCTCATCTTGTGTATGCGTCCTGAAAACTGCTGGTATCCCGCCACCGAAAAAAGGACATCCCCGCTGATTAAATGCCGTATATCGCCGGGAACCGATTGATTGATGCCGCTCTTTAAGTGCTCCGGAAGATTATCCGCAACTACCTCAATCGCCGTTTTATTATGTAGCTTTGCCTCTAAAAATGCCTTCGCACAGCAAACCTGGATATCTGATTTCAGCTGACCGATATTACCGGGAAACTCCGCCAAAAGCAGACAGTTTAAAACTGACTGGTTTACACGGATATCACGGCCAAGCCGCTCCCGTTCCATCGTAAGATAAAACTCGATAAACTGCCATTTTTCCTCCAGCGGCCGTTCCGTTAATGCCGGAATTTCAATGCTCATTGGAATCCGCCGGCGAAATGTTAAAAGCAGCGAGCTTTCCGGATCCTCCGTCGTTGCCGCTATAATTAAGGGATGGCTTTCACGGCTGGTATCTGCTTCTCCCAAACGGCGGAATTTGCCTTTATCCATTAAGTAAAACAAGATCTCCTGTCCTTCTGCAGGGAGTCTGTGTACTTCATCCAGAAACAAAATACCCCCATCACATAACTCAACTATTCCTTTTTTATGGTCTGTCGCTCCGGTAAATGCTCCCTTCGTATATCCGAATAGCTGAGCTAAAAGCAGCTGTGGATTATCGGCATAATCAGCGCAGTTAAATTCAAAATAAGGAGCCTCTTTTTGAAAATTATCCGTTTTGACCGCAAAATCATGCATCAGCTCTGCCAGGAAACTTTTACCAACACCGGAAGGACCATATAAAAGCGTATGCAGTCCTTTTGGTGGATACATGACTGCCGCCTTGGCCTTACTGATTTGATTTTTAAGACTACCGTCCGATCCGATAATCTTATCGAAAATGTCATCCTGAAACTCCTGCTTATTATCGATATCCAATGTTTCATCCTGAGAAGATTTAATCGCCGGTTCCCATATTTCAGGGTAAGATTTATGCAGCTGTCCGACTGTAAACTTTCCGATCTTAAACCCTCGCAGCTTTAGTAATTCTGCCAATTTGCGATCTGATACCAATCCCATTTCATAAAATAAACCTTGGATCTCCTGAAGTAATCGTTCTTTTCTCCGTTCCGATGAAGCAGGGATTCCAGTTTCTATCCGGACTTTTGTTATATTTTCGCGCAGTGTTCCCAATTCATTGGCGATGGCTTCATCTGTAAGAGGATTCCGCTTATCCTCCTGCCCGATTATTAACTTTATTTTATCCCTCATAACTCTCCCTCCCTCACTAGTAGATAATCTTTATGTTATTAAAAAGATTCTATCACCATGTTATAATATCCGCAACTCTGCGCACTAAGAAAGTCTGCGGCAGATGAATCCATGGACCGGCGGATGATACACTAAATAATTTTCTCCTATCTGTAAAATTAAAAAATGGAGAATGGAAGTGCATCTCTGCGCTCCGATTCCCCGGCTAATAGGTCACGACCCTTATGATTTTATTTACATTATCATCTTCCTATTTTCTTTTGCTAAAGAAAATTCTTGATCAGGTAATTTCTGATCATTTCAACAGGAGTTTTATTACGGCTATGGCAGACTCCTTTCATTTTATTCATACATATCTTTTGCTTTCGGAAACTTTTTCAGCATAATTTCATTAGCAGCCTCAACTTTTTTCAGATACTCAGCATAAGAGGGGCTTAGTATTTTCATGTTGGCAATTAAAACTTCCTGATAGCCACTTTCCTTCTGAAAATCCAGCATAAATCTTTGAATTTTAGCAGCCTCGGAGTTCTTATACTCTTCAGAATTCTTATAATTAATATATTGTTCTATTTGCTCATGATTGCGCTCTAAGTATCCCTCTGTATCAGTCAGCATATCGAGCATCCTGTCATTTGTTTCTTCTTCAACTTTTACTGCATCGCTTTTTGTACTTACAGTGAAAAAGGCTTCCAGAAATTCAGAAAGTTCTGAAGGCAGATATAGACCTACATGATCTAGGTATTGCACGATTGCATCATAGGCTTTTCGTTGATCCTCGGTTTCTATTGTCCCGTTCAGGAATCTGCCAAAATGCATGGATATATAAAGGCCATAGTTTCCGGGGAAAGCAAAAACTAATTTCTCTTTTATGGTATATAAATCTTCATCATGTGTCTGCAGGTAGTCAAATTCCCGATTTACATCGTAATCTGCGATCAGGCTGTCGATACACTTTTGTATATTATTCAGACGCTGTCTCCGTAATTCTGTAATATATTTGCACTTGGCTAGAGCTGCCGGTTTATTTAAGCTGTTCCTTATTTCTGCAATATCCGCAATGCTGATACCGCATTTTCTAAGAACCGAAATTTCCTTAAGTACCGATATATCGGCATCGGTATAATCCCTATATCCATTTTCAAGAATATTTGGATGTATTAGGTTTTTAGATTCATAATATTCTATCGCCTTTTTTGTCAGCTTGCATTTCTCACAAACTACTTTTATCAGCATAACTTTCCCTCCCAAAAAATTTTAATGTTCTATAAATGATCTTAAACCAGCCCCCAAGGGTGTAGTCAAGGATTTTTTGGTATTTATTTTTTAGTTTATCTAAAAACAGGATTCAGAAGTCTGTCATTCAGCCAATTACGCTCCATCGATGGGTTCAAGGACCTGCGGGATACATTGCTGTATCAACCTGACCATAATAGCCGGAATGCCAAGCGGTCTTGACTTTCCGGCTATCATGGAATATTTAAATGCATTGCATCTGAGGCGTTTACTGCTGCACGCTTAAACCATTGGATGCAATTACTTCTTTGTACCAATAAAAGCTGTCTTTTTTCATTCGTCTCAGTGTACCGCAGCCAAAATCATCCCGGTCTACGTATATGTAACCATAGCGCTTGCTCATTTCTCCGGTAGTTGCGCTGACCAGGTCAATGGGGCCCCAGGTAATATAACCAAATAGATTTACCCCATCTAAATCAACTGCGTCTATTGCCGCTTTGATATGCGCTTTCAGATAATCGATGCGGTACTGGTCGTGGATCTTCCCATCCGGCGATATCTCATCTTTAGCACCAAAGCCGTTCTCAACAATCAGCAGCGGCTTTTGGTACCGGTCATACAGTTCATTAAGTGTAATTCTTAAACCGATGGGATCAATGCCCCACCCCCACTGACTGCATTCCAGATAAGGATTTTTGACATCACCATCCACATTGCTCAAGGTCTTTAAATCTGGCATATCCGCTTTGGCACAATGGCTCTGATAATAAGAGAAGGAGACAAAATCCACAGGATTCTCACGCAGGATCACCACATCCTCAGGATCCATTTGTAACTTTACACCTTCGCGCTCCAGGCGTTTTATGGAATATTCCGGATAATAACCTCTGGCCTGTACGTCCGTAAAGAAGTAAGCCTCCTGCGACCTCTGCTGGGCGCAAAGTACGTCTTCGGGACGGCAGCTGTAAGGGTACACGCTGCCGGAGGCCAGCATACAGCCGATTTTCATATCGAGGTCTATTTCATGTGCGATTTTGGTGACCAGGGCGCTTGCCACCAATTCGTGGTGTGCGGCCTGATACTTTACCTGTGTTTCCAGATCCCCTTCCTGGAAAACCAGTCCGGCACCTAAAAACGGAAGGTGAAGAATCATGTTGATCTCATTGAAGGTGAGCCAGTACTTGACCATTCCATGAAACCGCTGAAACAGACACTTGGCATATCGGGTAAACAAGGGAATCATTTGGCGGCTGCGCCAGCCGCCGTACTTACGGATGAGGGGGATCGGGCAATCGAAATGGTTAATGGTGACCACAGGCTCCATTCCATATTTCTTACATTCAAGAAATACGTTTTCGTAGTAACGCAGCCCTGCTTCGTTTGGCGTATCCTCTTCACCAGTGGGGAAAATGCGGCTCCAGGCAATGCTGATGCGGAGGCATTTTAAGCCCATTTCGGATAGAAGCTTTATATCCTCGGGATAGCTGTGATAGAAGTCGATTGCCTGATGCGTTGGATAAAAATGCTGCGCATCAGGGCAAAGCATTTTCATCTTACCGGAAGCTACTGCGTATCGATCTTCGCCATAAGGAAGTACATCTACATTGGCCAGGCCTCTTCCGTCTGCTTCATAAGCGCCTTCACACTGGTTGGCTGCAATTGCACCACCCCATAAAAAATCCTTTTTAAACATTGCTAATCTCCGTTTCATCCTCTAAGAACACGGCCATGTTTTCATTCTTTACGCCAAGCAGGCAGGTAAAGAATGCAGCGCCGATTACCGCAGCAGCATATCCAAGCAAATAGGCCAGAGGCTTGGTGTTAACCAGTGCGCCCATAAGTCCGGACACCATCATTGTTTCTGCGCCTTGTGTCTTAAACAGGCCTAATACAAAGCCGCCGCAGGCACCGCCTAAGTTGGCGGCCAGGAACGGTTTCCACAGAGGCAGAGAAATACCATAAATCATAGGTTCTGAGATGCCGAGCAGCTGGGTCAGAATGTTGCCGAAAACGGCGGAACGCAGCTTACCATACTTTTTCTTGTCCCGGTAACGGATCAGCAGGCCAACCGCAACACCTGCCAGACCTGCACCTGCCAAGGAGGTAAAGCCCTGAAGGCACGTATATCCAACTTCTTGTAGCAGTAACGTATTGATGGGCGTAACAATGTGGTGAATCCCCATGGCAACCAGGAAAAGGAAGGTACCGGAAATAATAGCGCCTCCAAGTGCACCGGCATTATAGACAAGCCACAGGATAGCAGAGCTAAGGGTGTCACTTACAATACCACAAATAGGCTGGATAATAAACAGCAATGCCAATCCGGTGATCACAACCGAAAATAAAGCAGGAAAATGGATCTGAAGCGAATTCGGAAGTTTCTTTCTTGCGCTTTTTTCAATTTTAGCAGCCAGCATACCGCCAAGCAGTGCGGCAAAGGTTCCGCCCAGGCCGCTTTTGAATTGCAGATTCATGATACCCATGGCAACGCCGTTTAAGGCACCAACATTCGTAACGATTGCGCCGACAGCAAGACCTACAAATAAGTTGCCGCCGCGAACCTTGGCGGCCTGCCCTGCAACCGCGATGTTCATAATGGAGAAGAAAGAACCTGCAATCACACTGAGCGCCGCCATAAAAACAGAACCTCCATCTGCAATTCCGGCAGGATTGAACAGCTGGACACCAAAATAGATGTAAATATACTGTAACAGCTTCATAATGCCGTACAAAAGGCCCGTACCAGCAAAAGCAGGAATCAGTGGAGTAAAGATCTGAGAAATGATTGTGAAGATCTCGTTTCTGCCCTTTTTCTTTTGATTAAATTCCTCTACATGATCTATGGACGCATGTGATTCGCCCCCCTGTATTTTACGGATTTCCTGGCAGGCCGCATCCGCTTTACCAGGACCCAGGATTACCTGGGGATTGCTTTCATCTCCGGCCAGTCCCATGACCCCCTGGATCGCCTGCAGCTTCTTTCTGTCTACCAGTGCCGCATCACGAACGGTCAACCGCAGACGTGTCATACAGTTCCCCACTTTCGCAATATTATCAATGCCGCCCAGACCTTCGATAATTGCCGTAATGTTGATCGTATTGCTCATAATTTTTTCTCTCCTTTATTTTTTCTCCACTGAATGTAGTTTCGTAAGCTTCCTGTCATATCATGTAAGCAGTCAGGATTGCTTTTCAGTGTACAAGATACTGTAAATTGGGGAGCCAAAACGATTTCGTCTATCCCTTGATAAATGTTCTGGTGCAAGTCTGGATGGTAATCGGCAATTGTAAGCAGGGCACGAATCAGATGACTCACATATTGGAATCGGTAATCCTGCATATGGCCGATAAATTTATCAAATGATACACCGTCGTTTATAAAGGTTTCGTTTTGCTGCAGCATATGCAGCAGTGGTTCACTTGCCTTGGCAATATGAAGCCTTCCCAATGCGTAAACGGCGCTGATTCCTCTTAAGGAATTGTACGATTTACTGGTTTGCGGCAGATAGCAGTCTCTACGCTGTGCCGTTTCTATCAAAACCGAAAAGCCTGAATCATCCTCACACAAGGCCAATACCAAGGCGCTGTTTACCTGTAAGTTGATATTGTCTTCAGCCAGCCAGCTTTTTAAAGCATCTGTGATCCGCTGCTTCCATGCAGCCAGCATCGCAAAGCCTGGACTATCGGATAACAGGCCCTTGCGGATCTGTTCCTTAGTTGAATCAAAATGGGCGATCCGTTCGCGTTCAGGCGGAGGATTGTCTTTTAATACATAATGATTATCCAAAGAAAGGCAGCCCGTCCTAGTAAGCCTCTCCTTTAAGGCCTGGTACGGAACCTCCTGCAGCGGAAGTCCAAGACAAAGAGCCTCTTCTACAACGGCGGCTGCCGCTTCGCCTGACTTTTGACAGTCGCGCATCATTCGCGTATGGGAAGCCATGTCGTGATCCAGCGATAAGATACGCCCAGCTGCGATCACATTGTCCAGTGCTTTTGGAATCATCACTTCCTTATCGATAGGTACCGAAACCAGGGTGGACCACATACTTAGCCCAACGACCCAATCGCACAAAGTCTGGCTTTCAAAGGCCATATCCTTCACATGGTTATCAATGTTTGCACTGGAAAAAAATAATGGTTCTGCAGTTTCCTGGTCTTGTATCACCTGATCCATGCGAAGCTGCCGGATCCCATCTATGGCAAATCCTTCTCGTACCCCAAGCAGAGGGGACATACCCATGGTGATTTGACCTTTCTGGCAGGTGCTGTAAACGGGATTGTTCAGGGAAGCGATGATGTGGCTGGCATATTCTTCTGCCAGCTCCTGGCGGACATAACCCGCATCTATGTTATCAAAATTTATGCGGCAAGTATCCTTTTCGAAAAACTGACGTACATTGGAAAATGGCTGTGACAGGCCATCAAATTCTCTGCTGCTCTTTTTGGCGGATCCTGCCATTCGGCACAGGACCGCTTCGGCTGAGGCATCAATAAAGTAATCAGCGGAAACTTCCTTCAGGCCGGAAGGGGAAAGATACTGTATGCCTGCGATTGTTCTTCCATCCGTATATACGCCGGTCAAAGCGGAATCAAAGCTGATCTGACAGTTTGTATCCTCCAATTCCTGTTCGTACACGCACATACGTATCAGCGGATGAGACCCAAACACATCAGGAAGACGATACTGCTTTTTTTGCTGCTCGATCTGTGCGTCGTATGCTTCATAGATCCCACCGGGAGATCCCTGATAGTAATGGAACATGGCCCCGCTGTGTATACCGCCCAGAAAATTCTGTTTTTCTACGATCAGGACATGACGTCCTTTTTTAGCAAGGTAGATTGCTGCAATGCTTCCTGCGGTACCTCCCCCGATAATGACCGCGTCATAATGATTAGAAAAAGAGACATTATCTCGTTGTTCCTTTGTTATTTCTCCATGTTCGAGAATCTGTTGAAACATCAGCATAAGTAATTCCTCCAAAATTGTTCCCCACGTTCCATCGCATGCAGCAGATCTTCCGATAAGCAGGAACACAAAATGAAACCATTTGAAACAGAAAGAACAGATGACTGTTCCCCTCTGACGCATATCCGATCCGCTGTCTTCAGTAAAAGATCGCTGCTGTCAGTCCGCGTGCAAGGAAAAAGCCCAAGGGCTTGTTTGCGCAACTGCGGATATGACATTTTGGCGTCTGATGGCATTTCAAGAATATAATATCCGCCAGTTGGAAAATCATGGATCGCGGCATTGGGGCAGATTACTGGGTTCTGGCCTGCTTTCCGGATCAGAAGGTTCAAGCTTTCGGTTACCATTCCATCAGCGGCCTGCTTTGCAAATGAATCGGTAGTGTCTACATAATATTCTGCCTGTATGTGATGGATTTCATCCCGGCAGATGCCTGTAAGTATGAAATGATTCGTATTTTGCTGACGGGATAAGATCGAAAAATCAAATAAAATTTGTATTTTCTGGCTTTCCACGTATCTGCCCAAGGCGGGCATCCCTTCAGTAATAGCCAGCTGCCCATCCTGAACAATCGATGGATACTGTTTCATGTCGGCCCCAAATTTGCGGGCGGCCTCTCCCTGTGTCACTCTTTCCGGCATGTGGTCAGTCCGCATACTGGCATAAAAATCACTTGCCAACTGGTTTCCCCGATCCACAATCAGTGTTCCTTCTGGATCACATGAAGCAATTGCCATCCCGGCCATGGTCGCACCATTCACAATGGTCTTATATTGTTTCAAAATTTAGGATCTCCTCTCTATATTTTTGTGTTTCTGTTAACAATATTATATAATTTTCACCAGTGCGCTGCAACGCTTTGGGGCCAGCTTGTTCCTTATCTCAAAAGTTGGACTTTATACCTTTATCCGTGATTTATCACACAAAAAAAGCATCTCCCGAAGGATCTGCTTTATGAATCGATATCGTTCCAAACGGCAATTACTAATCCGACTTGGGATCGCTGGTAGATTCCGTTATGGCTTTTTCTTGTTCTGTTCTCATACTGGCTTTATACTGCTGATACTGTAAAAACAATGTTTCAATGGCAATAAAGTATCCAACGGCAGACTCGGTCCGATAGCCATGATATTCTGAATAAAATTGAAAATCCATCGTGTGTACATAGATGTTTTCATCGCAGATCGAGGACAGTAAATTGTCCTTTAGGCGGGTGATCGATATCACAGGAACATTTCTTGCACAAAGGTTCCGTGCAAAATCTAATGCGACCGGTGTTTCGCCGCTGAAAGAGATGATAAAAACCAGGTCCTGAGGGGTAACATTCTTCAGCAGGTACGACAATTCGCTCCCACCCTGTATGCTGATAATATAATCACCGCTGCACTGGAACAACCGCCGCATTTCTCCAAGAACGTTGTTTTGCATGTTGCCCGTACCATAGGCAAAAATGTGCTTAGCACCGTAAATCATCTGGTTGATCCTGGTAAAGTCTTTGTTTTGCATCTCGGCAACGATCTGGTGATAAAGCGAAATCAAATCTTTCGGATCGTTGATGTAAATCGTAGATTTCTGCTTATAATCCAGCTTCAATAAGGTCTTCAGTTCTGCGTAGCCGCTTAATGATATCTTTTGCGCAAAGCGCAGTACCGTTGTGCGTGACACATTACAGGCGTCAGCCAATTCATAGATGGTGTAATCGCAGCAAGCTTTCCGATGAGTTGAAATGTATTTCCAGATGATAAGGTCAGTTTCTTTCAGTTTATGATAATACTTATTGACAAGCTCATCTATTTCGATAACCATAATTGCATTCCTCCTTTGGATCAGACGGGCCATTTACCCATCGCGTCTTTTGCAGCATAATTGATGATTAAATCAGCGCCATACTTATTGCCACCGGCTGTGCGCATTTTTTTCTGCATATCTAAAATATTTTGACGAATTTTATCATCATGCAGTACAGATATTGTTGTGCCATTTAATAAGGCAACTGTTATATGCTTACGATTTAATCGTTTTCCTAAATTCAGCTCTACAATGCGTGAAGCGTTTACAGGCTGGTCTGTGATCGCAGGTATTACTACCATGGGCACCCCAAAATACAAGGCTTCGCTTATACTATTGAAACCTCCGTGTGTAATGAATACATCCGCTTTTTTTAATACATCAAGTTGCGGTACAAAGGGGTAAACAAGAAAATTATCTGGTATGTCTCCTAAATTATCTAAATCTACTTTATTTCCAACAGACATAACAACCGATACGTTCTCATTCTTAAAAGCGGAGAAACACTTTTTATAGAATTTTTCTGATATATTTAAAACAGTACCTAAAGATATATAAATCAAAGGCTTTTTGATATTTTCAATAGATATCACAGGCTCTTGATTCCGTTGATAAATAGAAGGGCCTAAAAATTTATAGTGCTCATCCGGAAATTCATTGGCGTATGGCTGATATTCCTTAATTGTGTAAACCAGGTTTAATTCAGGCGGATTATGCGTGATCTCTTTCAGCCAGGAATCCGTTTTTAGCGGAATTCCATTAGCAACCTTTCTTGTCCATTTCCTGCAAATAAAATCCGAACGAAAAATACGAAACATACCTCCTGCATTTAGATACATATCCATCAACTTGTCATTAGCGGCTAATGGGGTAAATATTCTGACTACTGGTTTATTGCATTTTTCAGCAAGATGTTTTCCAAGGAAGAAGTATTGCTCATAAATAATCAAATCAAACTGATCGGCAATTTTAAGCGCAGCGTCGTAAGCATTTCGCATTTGAACAGAGAGCTTTTTATGGTTTTCATAGCTGCTGAATTCAGCGCCAGCCGCTCTTACTCTCTCTTCCCATTCAAGTGTTATCAAATACGTAACTTCTACATTTCGTTTCGTGAGCTCTTTTACTAAACCAAGGGTAGGGAATATATGACCAGAGAATGGCAAGTTTACAAATAATAGTTTCATTTTTAACCTCATCAATTATAATAAATAGTTTCGGCTGCTGCAAAAACGAGCCGTACCGTCGAAATTATTAGTAGCATTATTTTCATTTCTACCCTGCGCTGTTCTGCAAAGGAATTCCGAATATACTGGATACCAATCTATTGATCGTTCGCTCTTTTTGTTTAAGTTCAATGTCACTCATTATTGATAATGGCTTATCATGCAAAATACCCGAAATACCAAAGAGAAGAAAAACAGTCAATTCGTATTCATTATCAAATAGGGGAACTGTTATTATTCCTGCCTCTTTTGCCTTGTGTATAATCCCTTCGATTATCGGAACCAGTCTTCTTAATGTAGATTGATGTAACGCAATATCCATGCTCCAATGGAATTTTTCCGGTTTTATTTGTGAATACTCATATAAAGATATGTGTAATTGTTTTATTAAATCCATAATGACGTCCATGATAGGTTTCGAAGTATCAGCAATCTTTTCAATTTTTTTTACATAATTATCAAGAAATAAATTAATAGCACAATCAAATATTTCTTCTTTTGACTTAAAATAGTGATAAAACATACCGACCTCGCCACCCGCAATTTTGAGAATAGAACGGATCGTTGTTTGTTCATAACCATTTGCCAAAAATTGATCTAATGCGATTTCTACTAATTCTTGTTTTCTTATTTCCGATTGCTTACGCATGAAATACCCTCCTATTACAGAATTATGTTCTGTAGTTAATTATGCCATACAGAATATCGTTCTGTAAAGTATCAATTTGTAGAAATATTTTAATGACCTTATGAGGAAAGGCGACGCCGGCATCGCGGCAGTGAGTTTGCATTCACTGTACGCCTCACCTTCCTATGCTTTGGGTACGGCGGGACAATTAATGACCCTGTTTGACCAGCTTGACTTATGCTTGCGAATCGCATCGCATAAAAAATCGGGAAAGCCTTTTTAGGACTTTCCCCAATCGCAATCCGCTTTGTTATTTGATTTAACTTAGTTCCGGCTTCCCACGTAAGTAAAAAAGCGATATAATAAGGCTATCTCATAAAAAGGAGCCAGCAGATGATTTCTATTTTGAAATGCGGTTATGAATCCAGACATCAAAAACCATTTCATATGCTTCGCCCGGAAGGTTCTTCTGACTACACCCTTCTTGTGGTAAAATCCGAAGCCTTTTTTGAATACGACCACACTTACAGGAATCTCCCTGCCAATACGGTGATTCTTTATGACAAATATGCTTATGTTCATTACGGCTGCCACACACCGGATTATAACGATGACTGGATCCACTTTGATCTGGATGAAAAAGATCTACCTTTTCTTATGGGTTTAAAAATCCCCTTCCAGACCCCGGTAAGCTTATCTGATGCAGGGCAGCTTTCCGAATTCAGCAGGCTGATCGTAATGGAAAAACATTCCTCTCACCCTTACCGGGTGCAGATTCTGGATTCCCTTATGAGGACTCTCCTTTATACCCTCGCTTCCCAGATCCATGAAAAACCGGATAAAGCGTCTTCTCATAAATACTATGGGATCATGAACAGCCTTCGGGTATCAATTTTAAATGCCCCTCACAGAAAATGGACCATAGATACCATGTCCCAGTCGGTCCACATGAGCCCCTCTTACTTTCAGCATCTATATAAGGATCTTTTCGGAACCTCCTGCATGCAGGATGTGATATCCGCCCGGTTGAAAAATGCCTGTTTCTATCTGAGAACCACGGAAATGTCCATCCAGTCCCTTGCAGGCTTTTGCGGATACGAAAGTGAATTTCACTTTATGCGGCAGTTTAAGAAATATAAAAACATGACGCCCAGCCAGTACCGCTCCCATTACAGGAATGTATCACCATAGGAAAAAATCCTGGCCTTTCAACTTAAACAAAGCCTCCATAAAGAAATAGTCTCCGTAAATAATAGGAAATTCATGTTCCAGGCTATGATAGGAACCGGTTCCCTTTTGGAGAATGGAATCATTTTCTTCCGTGAAATCACAGTGATGCTCATACAAAGCCTTTAACAGCTTTTCTGCTGCCTTGCAATACATATCCTGCTCCAGCTCTCCTGCCCGTCTGCCTATTTCGATCAACCCGCAGGCTGCAATGGCCGCCGCCGTATCATCACACCATGCAGGCTCCTTTGGCTGGCGAAAGTCCACCGGTATGATGCCGTCTTCCGGAATTGCTGCTATAAAATAATGGGCGATCTTTTTTGCAGTATCAAGGTATTCCTGTTTCCCGGTATGATAAAAGCTCATAAGAAATCCATATAGTCCCCATGCCTGGCCTCTAGTCCAGGAAGATCCTGTCTCATAGCCCTGTCCTCCGTAATCCCTTACCCGTTCTCCTGTAAAAGGATCAAACTCCACAATATGGCGTACCGAGCCATCCCCTCTTACAAAATGATCCATCACCGTGTCCGCATGGAGCATGGCAATCTGTTTGAACCTGGGGTCTTTTGTTTCCTCACTAGCCCAGTAAAGCAGAGGAATATTAAAGAGACAGTCAATGATCGCCCAGCCTCTTGTATCATCACTGCATCCCGTTTTATCGTTCCAGGCCCGTATAAAACGGCCAATGGGATTAAACCTCCCTGCTAGAAGATTTGCGGCGTGAAGCCCTCTTTTTCTGGATTCCGGATTCCCGGTGAGACGATAATCCGCCACAGCCGTAGGAAGGTACATAAAACCAACATCGTGATGAAGACCGTAATAATCCTCAAAACACTGATCCAGCTTTTCCTCTGAAATCCGGGCGATCTCCATATAACGTTCCTTACCTGTCTTATGATACATCTGCCACATCATGCCGCCCCAGAAACCGTTGCACCACCAGTTGATCCCATTATCTCCTGCTAATTCACTGCCTTTGCTCCGATCGTCATGAATGCCATTTACTGTGGTATAGGGAATTTTGTTTTTTGACTTTTCACTGACCCACTCCATTTTTTCCATGACCTTTAAAACCGCCTGGTCGATCCATGAACTTTCCTGTTCTTTACACATACGCTTTCCTTTCCTTTTCAGAATATGTTATTTTTTGTGTCTATATAGTGTAATCTGTTATCTTTATACCCTAAAGTAACACAGCTTTACAATGTACGTTTCAGTTTAACACTGACTTATCCTGCTTTTTTATACATCTTTATTTCAAACCCAATCAATTGCCGTCAAATCCTTAATAAAAAAGCAGTCACCCATACCCAACAGGCCAGTGCCCATAAAAAAGGAGCCGTCCACATGACAACTCCTTCTCTCTTAAAAACAAAATCAATTTTCTTTATTGTCTTCTTCTATCCCGTCCGCTTCTTTCTCCCCCGGGCGCTCAAATTCTTTCCTCAGCAGCTTTTTCAGAGACCACCCCACAAGCAATACCCCCACCACAAGGAATATGACCAGCGCTGTCATTTGAACCAGATTTCGGATCCCGAAAGACATCGAAAGCTCCGGTATCATCTGGAATCCAAGATAAACCAGATAGCCTCCGCCCACAAGCCGCAGGACCAGGGTGCTCTGAGGAGGATTGGAGGAACCTTTTTTCTCACTCATTCGTATTCTCCTTTGATATAAATTTCACAGATTCCCTTTCAACAGCCTCCGAATCAAAGAGGTAATTCCCATCAAAGCATGGATTCTCTATGAGCTTTATCATATGTTCCGCTGCCTTTCTTCCCAGGGCTTCCATGGGATGGGGAAAGGAGGTGATGGGAACCTCTCCCAAAGTCGCCAGATCAGAATTATCAATGCTGACAAGGGATAAGTCCTCCGGTATGCGGATTCCTCTTTTAAAGCAGATTCCGGACAGCAGGTTTGCCACCTCATCATTATAGCAGACCACCCCTGTGCAGTCCTCCAGCCGCTGGAACAGATAATCCGCCCATAACTCCATATCTTTCAGGCTCTCGGAATCGATCCACAGAATCCTCTTTCCATCCAGCTTTAAGCCAGCCTTCTCCATGCTCTTTGCGAAACCAGAATATCTTAAATGACCCTGGCCGTCATCAGATTTAAAAATTCCACCAATCTCTTTGTGACCCGCCCGAATCAGGTATTCTGCCGCTTTCTCTCCTACCAGCGCGTCATTAAGTGATACGCAGGGAAGATTTAACTCCGGATAACTGCTGTTAAAAAACAAAACCGGAACCTGCTGCCCCATCAGCTTCTTATAATAATGCAGATTCGGATTAGGCAATGCGCTTTTTGCAGGTTCCACAATCAAACCATCAATCAGTCCTTTTTCCAGAATCTTATCCAGCGCCTCTCGTTCCCGTTCCGTCCGGTTTCCGGTAAATGCCACCTGCATGGTATAACCAGACTTGGAAAGCACCCGCTCAATCCCCTTAAGCACAGCCGGAAATATATAGCTGTCCACATAGGTGCTGATGACAGCTATATTAAAATATTTTTCCTGACTTCCTCCCCGGGCACAGCCGCCTGCATAAGTTCCGCTTCCTTGTATACGCGTTACCAGCTTCCGCTGTTCCAGCACGTCGATCGCATGGCGTATCGTCTGTCTGCTTAAATGAAACTGAAGGCTCATCTCGTTTTCAGAGGGAAGCTTATCGCCCATCCCGATGCTGCCGTTTTCAATCTGTTCCTGTACCCATTGGACAACCATCATATATTTTGCTTCCCGTGCCTGCATATTCCATCCCTATCTTTCAGCTATTTTTTTCTCTTTGATAATAAGTCTATCGTAACTGCCCCCAAAAGTACAGCACCTTTTACGATTTTCTGAATATCGGTGGACCAGCCGTAAAGGGACATTCCATTGTTCAAAATACCCATGATAAATGCGCCGACAACGGCTCCGATAATCGTGCCAACACCACCGGTGGTCGCGGCTCCTCCGATATAGCAGGAAGCGATGGCATCCATCTCAAACTGATCTCCCGCTTTTGGAGTTGCGGAAGCGTTTCTGGCGGAGAGAACGATTCCGGCAATGGCGCACAGGATGCCCATATTGGTATATACCCAGAAAAAGACTTTTCCCGTATTGATGCCAGAAAGCTTCGCCGCTTTCGCATTGCCTCCCAAAGCATAAATCTGCCGCCCAGCTACAGTTCTGCTTGTAATGAAATGATAGAGGACAACCAACACGCCCATGATAACCAGTACGAACGGAATGCCATTGTAACGGGACAGCTTGTAGAAGAAAAACCAGACAATCACCAAAATTACGCCCACCTTTAAAACGGACTGCCACAGGGGATTGACCGGAAAACCATATTTCTTCTTTGTCCGTATGCTCTTTATTTCGGAAAAAATAATGAGGGCAAAGGCGGCAAGGGCAACCCCAATGGATATCATATCCAAAGTCCCCGTGCCAAACGGTATTTTAACGGTAGGCAGAAAGCCTGCGCCAATGTATGTATAGTTTGTGGGAAGCGGCCCCTTTGTCTGTGCCTTTAAAAGTGTATAGGTAAGTCCCCGTCCCATTAACATGGTTGCCAGCGTCACAATAAAGGGAGGAATGGAAAGCTTTGACACAAAAAACCCTACAAACATACCGGATAATGTACCGATTGACAGGGCTGCAAGAATCGCTACCCACATGCTGGCCTTATAGTCCACGATCATAATACCCACAGCCGCACCGCAGACCGCAACGATAGAACCTACGCCTAAGTCAATATTTCCAGTCAATACACACAGCAGCATGCCCACCGCAAGGATGACGATATAGCTGTTTTGCATAATCAGGTTATTAATGTTTGCCGGGGACATGTTTTTTCCGCCTGTCATTACCGCAAAAATAAGAAATACCGCAATGAGGGCCAGTACCATGCCGTATTCTTTCATATTAATATTAACCGTCTTTTTCTTGTCCATCTCTATTCATCCTTTCCGTTATCTGCCATAATACATTTCATAATCTTTTCCTGGGAAACTTCGTCACGGGATAATTCACCGGTTATGTGTCCCTCATTAATAACGTAAATGCGGTCACAAATGCCAATGATTTCCTGAAGCTCCGAGGAGATCACAATAATTGCCTTACCCGCCTTTGCCAGATCGTTGATAACGCAGTATATCTCGTACTTTGCCCCGATGTCGATGCCCCGGGTCGGTTCATCAAGAATCAGCACGTCCGGCTGGGTCATCATCCATTTAGCCAGCACCACCTTCTGCTGGTTTCCACCGGAAAGGGAACTGACCGTCTGGTTAATGGAATTGGCTTTTACGTTGATTTTCTTTCTATACTCCTCCGATGAAAGGTTTTCGGCATTGCCGTTTACAATGCCTCTTTTGGAAAAGAAGTTGCGTAGCGCTGCCAGGGTCATATTTCCGCGAACACTGTCAATTAAGATAAGCCCATAATTCTTCCGGTCCTCGGAAACGTAGGCCAGTTTATTATTAATGGCATCCCTTACATTCCGTAGGAGAACCTGCTTTCCGTTTATCTTAATGGCTCCGGTAATTTTCTGCCCGTAGGATCGTCCGAAAAGGCTCATGGCCAGCTCTGTTCTTCCCGCTCCCATCAGTCCCGCAAAGCCGACCACCTCTCCTGATTTCACATGAAAGGATATATCTCTTATCATCTTCCTGTCCGGATCATCGGGATGATAGACATTCCAGTTTTCAACCTCAAAAATATTATCTCCGATATCACAGTCTCTTTCCGGAAAACGGTTCGTCAGCTCCCGCCCCACCATACCCTTAATGATACGGTCCTCACTGATCTCATCCTTACCCTTTTCTAAGGTTTCTATGGTCTTTCCATCCCGGATTACGGTAATGGAATCCGCTACATAGCTGATTTCATTGAGCTTATGGGAAATTATGATGCAGGTGATGCCGTGTTTCTTCAAATCCAGCATGATGTCCAGAAGCCGCCTGCTCTCCTCGTCATTGAGGGCCGCGGTGGGCTCATCCAAAATTAAAAGTTCTACCTGCTTTGCCATAGCACGGGCAATTTCAATGAGCTGCTGCTTGCCTACCCCCAGGCTGCTGACGGGCACATTTAAATTTTCGTTTTCAAGTCCTACTTTCTCTAGCATTTCCTGAGCCCGTTTATTCGTTTTTGTCCAGTCCACCACCCCTTTAACAGTCGTCTGTTCATTTCCCAGAAATACGTTTTCCGCCACGGACAAATAGGGGCTTAAGGCCAGCTCCTGGTGGATGATTACGATTCCCTTTGCCTCGCTTTGCTTAATGCTGTGAAACTGATTTACATTTCCATTGTATACAATGTCGCCGCTGTAGGTCCCATAGGGATAAACGCCGGATAGCACATTCATCAAAGTGGACTTCCCCGCTCCGTTCTCTCCGCAGAGTGCATGTATCTCGCCCCGCTTCACCTTGATATTTACGTCATCCAAAGCTTTCACACCGTAGAACTCTTTGGTGATATGGTTCATCTCCAAGATATGTTCAGACATCTCATCAACTCCTTTACGTTCTTATGTTACATGAAAGCAGGCGGCGGCTTTTCCGCCGCCGCCTGTCAATATTCCCATTCCGTTATTCCTACTGTTACTGTGCCAGCTGTGCTTCCGTGTAATAACCGCCGTCAACAATGACTTTCTTGTAATTGTCCTTATCAACCGCAACCGGAGTGCATAAATAGGACGGAACTACGATCTTGCCGTTGTTGTACTGAGTGGTATCGTTGATTTCCGGCTCTGCTCCCTGGAGAACAGCCTGAACCATGGTCACGCACTTTTCAGCCAGAAGACGGGTGTCCTTGTATATGGACATGGTCTGGAAGCCTGAGATAATATTTTTCGTTGCCATCAGCTCCGCATCCTGTCCTGTTATCAGCGGCCAGTCCTCACCTACTTTATAGCCTGCACCTTCAAGAGCCGCTTTGCAGCCATAGGCAAAGCCGTCAAAAGCGGAAGCACAGATATCCAGCTTCTTGTCTGCGTAAAAGCCGGTCAGATAGTTCTCACAGTTCTGCTGTGCCGTTTCCTGAGACCATCTTAAAATACACGTATCCTCAAATGAAGTACGGCCCGACTCACATACCAGGGTCCCATCATCCAGATAAGGCTTTAATACTTCCATCAGTCCGTTGTATAAGAACAATGCATTGTTATCATCCGGAGAGCCCATGAAAAATTCAATGGTGTAGGTTTTTCCTTCTGCCTTTGCCTTATCCAGTTCCTTTTTGTCTTTTATGTACTGCCCGATCGCCGTGCCTACTCCTTTATTATCAAAGGTCGCATAATAGGAAACAGCGTCCGTATCCATTAACAGGCGGTCATAGGCAATGATGGGAATGCCTGCGTTCTTGGCCTGCACTTCCACATTTACCAAAGCGGAGGAATCAATGGAAGCAATAACCAGACAGTTAACGCCGGAAGCAATCATGTTTTCAATCTGGGAAACCTGCATCTGTACGTCGTCCTCAGCGTATTGGAGGTCTACTTCGTAGCCCAGGGCTTCCAGCTGTTTCTTCATGTTGGCTCCGTCGTTGATCCAACGCTCCGAGGACTGGGTGGGCATTGCTACGCCGACCTTTCCACCGCTTCCTGTGGTTTTCGATGCCTGGGTAGCCGCCTCCTGGGCTGCAGTGGTGGCATCTGCTTTGGTTTCAGCCGCCGGTGCGGCCGTGGTTGCCGAGGTCTGGGAACCACCGCAGCCTGCCAGCATGGCAGCGGAAAGGGCCGTTCCGAGAATGAGGCTTAGGATTCTTCGTTTCATAATTTTACCCTCCTGTGGTATTATTTTGTATATACAACTTGCGTCTTTCGCAAATTTGCATTTTTATTCACTTTTGCGTGTTTTGTTATATTTCAAATTATTTTTCATGTTATTTTGCTCAATTTATCTATATATTACATTGTAATTTATAGTAATATTTAATAACCATAAAATAACTATATATTTTTGTTCCTATTTTGTCAATACATATTTTACCTTTTTTTCCATTTTCTTCAAAAGTTGTATGTACATGTCACTCCAAATCCATCAAGACAAGTTACTTGAATGAATTATCGAAGACCGGTGCATTGCCAACCAACCTTTGTCAGATTGCTTAATTCTTCCAGGGCTTGCTTAACTGAACTACTTATTACTTTTGTTTATACTTATACTTCTGTCTGCCCCTCCCCCTCCATGCGCACGATCTCACTATAGCGCATAAGGCTATCATGACCCGAAATCACACAATGACTTGTCCGAAAGACAAGCAAAAAGACACCGGTTCGAGAAAAACCCCGAACGGTGTCATATGAAAGAAAGGCGCAGTAGTCACCCGCATTAGTTTACTACTTAACATAATTTGGATTTTTAAGATACAGCACTTCAAATTCCAACTTATAAGGGAATCATCACTTTCTCGTACTGATAGTGTCCAGCTTCCACAATCATACGGCACATTGTGATTTCCAAATCAAAACGCCGTTTGCCGCAGCTACCGGGATTGAGAAACAGTACTCCCTCAATAATTTCTGCTGAATATTTGTGCGAATGACCATAGACCACCACGTCAATATTTGTCAGGTATCTGGGGACATCTTTCTTGTTATGAATGATGAAGAATCTCACTCCTTCAATTGTGACGGTAATGCTTTCAGGCAGGGCTTCCGCCCATTCTTTATCGTTGTTACCACGCACCACATAGGTCTCTCCGAGCTGTCGCATGGACTCGACAATGTATGGTGTGTTGATATCACCAGCATGAATGAAGCAATCAGCTTTAGCAAGTTCAGCTATAACAGGCTCCCGCAGCAGACCATGAGTATCGGATAAGATTGCAATCAGTTTCATGAAATTCACTTTCTAAATTGTAATGTTGTTAATAATCTCAGTGCTTATAAACAATGATACTCTCAGACAGGTTTTTATAATTAACCCTTGGTTCAAAACGGCTCAATAAAGTCCTATTTATTCGTTATTCATTCATCAGACGAATGGAACACTATATTTTCGAATATCTGCCCATCTATGCTAATTATTTCATCAATGGGAATCACTATGCCATCAGACATAACGACAACCCGTTCATATTTGTCTATCTTTTTAGCCGTACTGACAGCAGTAACATAGGCGCCGCCATTCTTCTTCCCATCCGGCTGAAAGTAAGTGATGGCAATCTCGGGTTGCTCTTTCAGCCGGTCTGCTATGATTTGCAGCTTATTGCTCAAAGTGTCCTTCATGGATTCGTCCAATTCTACTCGCACATCAGTCAGCCTTGCAGTTTCTTTCATAGCGGCATCATAGCCGGTCAGTGCAGCGAAAGGGGAAAACTGAGCTGCCCGGTCAATGACTGCCATATGAGGGTGTGTCGCAGAGACATGGCGGGGTAGATGGATGATATCGTCATATGCCTTCGTCATGCCTTGTGTCCTCCTATCTGCCTGTTACGGTCTAATGTGGTAGCGCCTTCCTCCAGATTCATACCCTTTAAGATGGCGTTTTTTCCATATTTCTTTTTTATCTCCAGCATTGCTTTCTGTATACTTTTCTCACGTGCAAGCTCGGCTTCTTCCTCTTCTTTTTTTGCCTGGACAGCACCATAATCCGTAAAGAGATCAAGCTGTTCAAAGTTATCTGACTTTTGAACAGTTTCCTCATCCACAACATGATTTGCTGTGATGTTGACTCTCCTGACAAGGAGGTTTTTGTCAACAATGCGCTCAAACAATTCCGCGGCAGCATCCATGATCAATTTTGTAGAGGAGGTCTGTCTGCCAAGGTTTGCCGTGCCATGTGCAGATTTCGGAACGGCACGTCCGTAGTGGTCGATGGTGACCGCCCCATGGTATGAGTTTTTAATCATCGGGTTTGTCAGATTTTCAATATCGTATCCAACCGTTAAAACAAGCTGGTCGGTCACAAGCTTTTTATCTACCAAATCAAGTACCAGCAGATCGGTCATTTCCCACACAATCAGCTTTGCTTTATCAAAAGTATAGGCGCTTTGTAATACCTGTCCCGATCCAATACTGTTTGTGCTCGGTTTATACGCTTTAATATCGGCAATCGTGCATGGCTCCCACCCCCATGCATGGTCTATCAACAACTCCGCATTGACTCCAAACAATTTGTACAATAAATCTTCTTTATAGTATTCGTTAGACTTACCTATCGAGCATCTTGCAATATCTCCCATAGTGAAGAGGCCTTGTTCCTCCAGCTTCTTAGAATATCCTCTGCCAACACGCCAAAAGTCGGTTAAAGGCCGATGTGACCACAGCAGACGTCGGTAGCTTATTTCGTCCAATTCTGCTATCTGCACTCCGTTTTGATCCACCGGAATACGCTTTGCCTGAATATCCATAGCGATTTTGCAAAGGTACAAGTTTGTTCCAATTCCTGCTGATGCTGTAATACCAGTCGTTTTAAGAACATCTAATATCATTTTTGTGACAAGCTCACGGGCTGAAAGATTGTAGGTGTTCAGATAATCGGTGGCATCGATGAATACCTCATCGATGGAGTAGACATGAATATCTTCGGGCGCGATATACTTTAAGTAGATATTGTAAATCCGCGTGCTGTATTCGATATAATGCGCCATTCTCGGTGGAGCAGTAATATAGTCTAACGAGATACCCGGTGCCTCTTTCAACTCCGTATCGTTGAAAGAGGCACCGGAAAAGGCTCGTTCCGGTATTTCGCGCAGCCGTGCCGCATTTACTTCCCTGACCTTCTGCACGACCTCAAACAGCCTCGCCCTACCGGGAATCCCATATGCTTTAAGGGAGGGAGATACGGCAAGACAAATGGTTTTTTCGGTGCGGCTTGCATCAGCGACAACGAGATTCGTGGTCAGCGGATCAAGCCCTCGTTCCATACACTCGACCGAAGCGTAGAAGGATTTTAAATCGATTGCGAAATAGGTTCTGTTCTTCATGTCTATTCTCCGGCCGCCTCCTCAATAATTTACCAATTTAATTTATGTCTCCATTACACATCTATCATAGTATGTACAACAGCAGCTTCAAAAGCACCATATCAGTATGCCCTTTCCGTCTTATATGCCTAATTAAAAAGTTTAATTGGTCAAAAGGGAATTATCTATGTTATCAAACAAATTTTCAATGGAGCTGCTCATAAAGGCAATAAGAGAAGTTATCTCAGCTTCTAAATCGCTCCAGCAATCTTCACATTCGCCCAAATAGGCTTTTCGAGCCATCTCGAGTAGCACAGCAAGATTTTGGGGAAGTCTGGGAATTACCCATTCTGCTGCCATATCTTTTGAACAAAGTTCGCCGGTGACTACTGTAAACCACATTCTGGCTAATGTTAAAAGGACATTGCGTTCATCGCCCTTTACACCAGCAATCAAATTCGGCAAAGAACATCTGATTGATTTTTGGATGTCATTCATTGATATGGGCTCTATTACTTTAATAGCTTCCGGTCCTTTCAAAGATAAACTATAGCTTCTTGCCTGCCACAAGAGTATTGCCACGTCAGTGTCATAACATGCTTGAGGAATATCCCCTGCCTCCATTTGCTCCCTTAGCCATTCTCCGTACATGAATTCACATTTAGGTGGAAACTGCCAGGGAACAATATCATTTTGATTGATTATAGTAACTTCAAGTGGCTTTAACTTTTCACATCCAATTTTGCCGGATATAAGCATTAAGTGTTTAGTTAATTCGTTTCTTGTTGCTTCTGTCAAATCTTGATTAACAATCACTAAAATGTCAACATCACTGTTAATGTGCAGGCCTCCAAGTATCGCTGATCCATACAGATATATTCCTATTAATTGATTTTCAAATAGATCTTCGATTACTTCCACTACCTTAAGGGCTTGATTTGGAACACATTTAAGGTTTATACTATTTGCCATGTAAATTTCCTCCTTCATTCCCTAAATTGCCTGTATGGCATAATGCCAATCTCTTTTACAAGTCATTTGCAGTTCTCAGATATGCCTTAAGTTTTTTACCAAGACCGATTCCACATCCCGTCGTAAAGCTTTGGCTTGCTCAAAAAGATTGTTTCAGTAGTCCAATCCCACCAGCGGAGTATTGCTGCGGCAACGCCACCGGAATGATACCCACAATATATTCGTCAATTCGATATAATCTTGTAAGTGTTATTCTTCAATTCCATTTATATAATCTGCCATAAAATTTAGTACTTCCGTGAAAACAGCTATTTTACCCTCGGAAAATACCTTTTCAACTGCATTCAGTACAGAGTCCGTTTTCATACTTTGGCTGCTCTTCTTTACTCTATCGGATAATGAGATGTAAAAGAACCGCTTATCTTGTGTAGACTGGACTTTTTGAATTAGCCCCAACTCTTCTAGCTCATTTACCTTTTGAGTCACGGCAGGACGGGAAAGTCCTAATTTTTCTGCCAGTTCGCTGACCGTCGTTCTTTCTCTGTGTCCAATGATAAACAAATGCAGAATATTGATATAACTGGTTTCTTTGCCCCAATCGCTATTTTTCATTTCATTATATTGATCCATGTCGATAGCTCGCATGAATCGCTCAAAAGCTTCTCTCAAGAATACCTCCAGATATAATAGTTTCAAATACAAAACTATTATATCATCCATAAAGAAAATCATCAAGTAGTTTCGTTTTTGAAACTACCATTCTAAGATCTTAACAAATATAATTCAAACAACCAGCAAAACACCCAAAGTGATCCAGGTGATTTGGCGGTTACCTGCTTCGCCACACTTAAGCTATGTAAATAAAAAGAGTGTGCGAATAGCCCCTACTCTTTTCATAAAAAGATTGGGCAGTATTCCAATAGAAAGCTTCTGTTTTGCTTATAGATACTGCCTCGTAATTTTCATCTATTTCCACTATTTGCTTTTTATTTATTTTGCCAATCAGCCGGATAAGTCACATAGATAAATCTTGCCTTTCCTTCAACGGAAAACTGGATCCTTGATCCTCTTGGAATCAAAATCAATTCTCCTGCACCTGCTGTGATACGACGGCCATCTATGATAATAGTTAAAGTTCCTTCAATAATATAATCAATTTCATCATACCCTAACGTCCAATCGAAGGTAGTATCTTCCATTACCATTAGCCCGCAACCTAACCTGGGACTTTCAGTAAGCGATACTAAATCCTTTGTATACACTTTATGATTAGGATTACCTGTGTCCAATCGGTCTTCTTCACTTACAGAAAACAATGGAAGCGAAATGGACATTACACCACTGGAATCAACATGCCTCTTTGTAGAATCATTTAACTTATTGCTGTATTCTTCCATTATAATACTACGAACTAACTTTTCAATTTCTGATCTGTCTATATTCAAGATCTTACCCCTCCATCCGTACTTAAATCTCTATCGTATTCGCATTATTCAATCCTAAATACACGTTTCGATAAAAATATGGCAACAAAAATGGCAGAAATACCACCGACCAGTTTGCCAATAATCATTGGAGTAATCAACGCTGGGGCAACACCAGCCGTAAATCCTAAATGATCACCAAATGTAAACGATGCTGAAACTGCAAAAGCGATATTAATTACCTTTCCACGTTTATCCATATCTTTTACGGTTTGAAACATGGCAATATTGTTTGCAAGAGAAGCAATAAGACCTGCTGCTGCAATATCATTCATTCCTAACAAATGGCCTAGTTTCATCAATGGTTTCTTGAATATCTTTGTAATCAGGAACACCAATCCATAAGCACCAGCTAAAGTGATGGCAATACCACCAACTGTTTGGAATCCAACTTCAAGTGTATCTTGATTTCCAAATACTTTGATACCTAATAGTAAGTCTAACCCTCCGATTGCCAACCCAATGGCTCCAACAGCCACTATGATTTTCCCAAATACATTGAACCCTTTAATCATTCCTTCAGGAATTTTAAATAGTCCAATTGAAATTAAAACCGCTACAACTATGATAGGTATTAAATTCATAAAAACTTTAATGATTGGCATACCCATCATGATTCCTGAAACTAATGCTCCAATTGGAATTGTCACGATCCCACATAATACTCCTTGTGCCAGATACTTTGTATCTTCATTATTTATAATCCCCAATCCAACTGGGATTGTAAATACAAGTGTTGCTCCCATCATGGCACCTAAAATACCACCTGAGAAAAGTACAATTGATGGGTCAGAAGTCATTTGCTGTGCTAAGAAAAAACCACCCATATCATTTGCTAACAGTGTTCCTGCAAACATTGCCGGATCTGCTCCTAACAATTTGTATACAGGAACAATGATAGGACTCAGCCAATCTGATAACTTCGGTGCTAAAACAATGATACCAGCCATAGATAGTGCTAAGGATCCCATTGCCAGGATACCTTCTTCAAATTGTTTACCTAAACCAGTTTTATTACCCAGTGAACGGTCGATTGCACCAATGACCATTATTATTACCATAAGCCAAATTATGATTTCATTTATACTCATTCATTTCACTCCATTCAGTTTTTATCATTCCTTTGGATAGTCCACCGTGTCGATAATACCGACAATAACCATATCAACAGGAATACTTTTACCTTCAAAAGACAGACGACCAGAGCTGCCAGTCGTAATCAGTACAGATTCTCCAATCCCCGCACCTACATGGTCAACAGCAACAACCAGAGCAGGATCAGCCTCATGTTCGTTTCGTTGTTTTTCAATAAGCAGGAACTTTAAACCATTTAACTTTTCATCCTTGCGAGTAGCCCATAAGCTGCCTACAACTTTTCCAATGAACATAGCATGCTCCTTTCTATACGATCTCAACACCTAAATCACGCAAATAATCCCTGGCCAATGCTGTAACAATGATGTTCTTATCTGTTTCAAAGATGTCTCCTGCATGTAAGTTCAGTTTTCGTACTTTTGCTACGGTAAGAAGCTCTTTCCTATCACTTTTATTAGCTTTATCGTTTACTTCCTGATTGATCGCGCCATTAATCTTTTCAAAATGCTTTAACGGAAGTATAGAAGCACCATATCTTACCAATTGGTTTTTATAATTCTCAAGGACCTGCAGCAATGCCCGCGGAGCCACATGCTGACTTGCATGAAGTTCCATTCCTTCTTCTAAGAAAAAAACTTTCTTCCCATTTAAAAAATGTTGAAAAATCATTACTTCATCTTCTGTTTGAGGAAGTCCAAGTGCAATGCGATTCATATTTAAAATAGTTAGTTCAGTAACGATTATGATATCCGTATCAGATTTATCTTTTAATGACGCTATTTTATAGTTTCTTTTTTCATAGTAAGTCCGAATACTTGAATATTCTTTTCCTATAAATACAACGGTCTTTCTATGCTCTTCCTTCTGCAGACGTTGTATGATAATATCAGTGATTTTCTGCACTACTATTTCAATATTGTCCATCCATATCACCTCTTAACAATACACCCACGTACACCTTTGCTATGACCGCAAGCATTTGCTTCATCGTAATCAATGTGCATATAAGTCTCAAACTTGGGACTTATTCTCACCATAACGTCCTCAAATATAAGTGGTCTTTTACTAAACACTTGAACAGATACTCTCTCTTGATCTTTAACACCTAACTTTTCAGCATCTGTATCTTTTACATGAATATGGCGTTTTGCAACTATCACACCTCTATCTAAAACAATAGACTTAGAGCCATTCCTCACAATAATCCCTGGAGTGTTTTCAATATTTCCGCTTAATTGAACCGGCGCTTTTACACCCAGTGAACGTGCATCTGTTAATGAAACCTCCACCTGACAGTTTTTTCGCTCTGGTCCAAGAATGATAACATCGTGAATCGTACCTTTCGGTCCTTCAATACTTACTCGTTCTTCTGATGCAAATTCGCCTGGCTGTGATAAATACTTTGTTGGGTGCAATTGATACCCCTCACCAAAGAGAGTATCGATTGCCTCCCGATTCAGATGGATATGGCGTCCACTTGCTTCAATTTCAAAAGATTGAACCATTACTTCTTGTATACGAGAGACAACTGTATCTACAATTGTGTCAATACTATAATCAGTCATATTCTCACCCCTATTCTACAGAATATTCTTTCATCTGCACCATCAAAACCCAACAATAATCCTTCAAAGTAGTTGCTATGGAAATGCATTTTATATAATCCTCAAATTTCAGGCCTTCCTTCATTTCTTTTGCAATAAAGTGTTCTAATTCCTGTAAATATGCATGTAACTCAAATAAAGCTATGACACATTCTTCATCTTTATAGGTTGGAATAAAGGAACCTTCCGGATATATACTGTCAACGTATGGCTTTTTATCTTCCAACATCTTTTCAATTTCCTGTACCAGATCTAACCTGTATGAAGCTAAAGTCTCCATTGTTATTGTCTTGACTACCATAAGGATAGTATTTAAAGCCTCTACCAGCTCCGTATTTCCTATACTATAACTTTTCTTTTGTAAAGTCACTATATGGCTTATTGTAATATTAATTTTAATTCCAAATTGATAAGTTAAGTGACTTTTCCACATAACTTGTCCATTTCTATTTTTAACTATTAAAACATCTTGGATATTTTTTGCATTTTGGGGTTCATTAACGTTCAACTGGGTCATTGGGAAGGTTGCTTCTTGTGTCTTAGCTTCAGATGCTTCTGGTATTTTCATATATTCAATTGTAATATCCTTTAAATATTCTTTTGCAGAAGGTGTAATCACAGTCCCAGGCTCTAAAACTAAGAATTTTGTTTCTTTTAAGTTCGTCGTACGTAGCAGTCTTTTTATTTTACTTTCCGTTAAAATGGCCATTAGTACTCACTTCCCCTCGCTAAAGAAAAGGCTGGGCATACGCTTTTATTATGCCTCAGCCTCACTTTAAATCTTGCAACTTTAAGCGTTCATCATGAGTTCGAAGCCTGTGAATCGTATTTTGGCAGGATTACATCTACTTCCATATGCGGACGTGGAATTACATGAACAGATATTAATTCACCAACTGCTTCTGCTGCTGCGGCTCCAGCATCTGTTGCAGCTTTAACAGCTCCTACATCCCCACGAACCATAACTGTTACCAGTCCGCCACCTACTTGTTCTTTTCCAATTAACGTCACATTTGCTGCTTTAACCATTGCATCTGCTGCCTCTACTGCAGCTACCAATCCTTTTGTTTCAATCATTCCCAATGCGTTTGTATTAGCCATTGTATCTTCCTCCTAGATTATATTTTTAATTAGTTATCAATGATTGTTTTGCTCTTGCTTATTTTAGCTTTTGCAGAACACGTTCAACGAGTAAATCGATTAATTGATCCTTATTCAGTCCCAAGTCTTCAACAGCTTTCCCACTAGAATCTTCAAATCTATCTTCTCCACGTATTTCATCTAATGTCCTAACGCCATAAACGACCCGGCGAAGATTAAATAAATTCTGTGGGCCAACATTGTCAGAAGTAGAACTTCCTCCTATAGCTCCACAACCTAGGGTCAATGCAGGTCTAAGGTTAGTCGTTGCTCCGATTCCGCCTAATGTAGCCGAACAGTTTATAAGTAATCGCGAAACCGGTACTTTTAAGGCAAAATCTTCTATAATTTTATTGTTAGCTGTGTGAATAACCATCGTGTGTCCTGCACCTTCAAAGTTTAAAATCTTGATGCTTAAATCGCGGGCTTCATCCCAAGTATTTACCGTATAGAAGGCTAATATTGGTGTTAATTTTTCCCTTGAAAAAGGTGCAAGATCACCAACACGTGTTTCTTCGGCAATAAGAACTTTTGCATCTTCTGGTACAGAAATACCAGCTAATTCAGCAATAACCTGTGCCGTCCTTCCAACGATCTTAGGATTCATTGTACCGTTTGGCCGTAGAATATACTTTTCAAGCTTTAGTGCATCATTTTTTGATAGGAAATAACCACCTTGTCTCTTGAATTCCGAAATCACTTTTTCCCTACTGATTTCTTCAACAATAATAGACTGTTCCGATGCACAAATAGTGCCATTATCAAATGTCTTAGATTCAAGAATAAACGCAACTGCTTTCGGGATATCTGCACTGCGTTCTATAAATGCAGGTCCATTCCCAGGCCCTACCCCAATTGCCGGTGTTCCGGAGGAATATGCCGCACGAACCATTGCAGAACCACCAGTAGCAAGAATTAAATTTGTATTTTCATTTTTCATTAATTCATTTGTTGCCTGTGTTGTTACTGTTGTAATTACACTAATAGCGCCCTCCGGTAAGCCAACGCTTTTTCCTGCTTCATTTATGATGCGGACTGTTTCCTTGATACAATTTAATGCACTTGGATGAGGTGAAAATACAATCGCATTTCCTGCCTTAATGCTTATTAGTGCCTTGTAGATAACTGTTGACGTCGGATTTGTTGAAGGAATAAGACCTGCCACGACTCCAACAGGAACCGCTACTTCCATATATTTTGCTTCTATATTGTTTGTGATTATGCCTACTGTCTTCATATCTTTTATCGAGTTTAATAAATCTCTTGATGCAAAGGCATTTTTAAGGACCTTGTCCTGCCATTTTCCAAACCCGGTTTCTTCTTGTGCCATTTTAGCCAGCTTCAAACGATTGTCAAAAGCTGCTTTTGCCATAGCCTTACAAATGGTGTCGATTTCTTCTTGAGATAACTTGGCTATTTCTATCTGCGCTTCTTTTGCTTTTTTCAGTAAATCCCTGGTTTCTTGAACTGAAACAAGATCTTTATCAATCAATCCCATTATGCTTAACTCCTTTATCCAGCAATGTTTCAATAAGCACTGCTTTGTTAGCAGATTTAATTTCTGACTTCTTTATGGTAGAAAGATTTGATTTATATGCAAGTGAACGTAAATCGGTCACTCTCATATTTTCCAGCTGTTTTTTGTCAAAGGATGAATCAACATCTTTCTCTGTTTCTTCTACAATCGGTTGATTTGATTCATTTGATTCATTTGATTCATTTGATTCATTAAATTCATTTGATTCCGAAGGATTACCTTTCTTTTTACCAAATGATTTCATCAACATCTGCTCAACTTGGTCATCCAAGCGTGGGATAACATGACTGCTGATTAGACAATTCTTATTTGCCACAGCAACTTCACCTGCCTTAATCGCTGCTTTTACAGCCGCTATATCTCCAATAATATGAATTGTTGTCAATCCTCCACGGATCGTTTCACTTCCAAGCAGAATAACATTTGCCTCCTTTACAGCTGCATCTGCTGCCAGGATTGCTCCTAATTTACCACGTACTTCAATTAAACCTAAAGCTTTAGCCATAATAACGCCGCCTAATAACTAGTTGGGTTGTCAGCAACGGCTTCAACAGCTTTAGCAAATGATTCACATGCTGATCTGCAAGCAGATTGGGACCCTGTCAGTAATGCTCCAGCAAAGTTTGTTTCAGATGGCGGTCCATAAAATACACTCATTTTTACATCAGCAGCTTTTAAAGCCGAATCGATAGCTACCATTGCTTCAAGCGGTGGTGCTATTAAATAAGCAATGGCCTCTCCTTCTTTCACATTTGCTCCTTTGGAAAGATAAGAACCAGTTCTCGATACACAATGGGCAAAATAGATGATTGAGTTATCCTCATTTGCACTATAGAAGCTGGCTTCATTATTTATTACCTCAATCGCACGATCCAGGCCGCTTCGTACCTCTGCCGGGCTTGGACCGGCTAAAATTCCGATAACTTCTCCTGCTAATTTTGTAGAAGCATTCGCAGCTCCTGCATACATACTTCTTGCATATACAACTGCTACATCGGATGCCTTCGTTGCTTCATCTAATGCCACATAGGTTACATCATCAGAATCAGAAGTAATAATTCCTAGACTTTTTTGATTTGATGCTAATTTTAATTCTTTTGCCAATCCATCATCAACATTTGGAATGATTTTTACACTTAGAACATTTGCACCTAATCGTTCGTTTTTCATTAGGAAACCTCCTTTTTAAATCAAACGGTTTATTATTTTTCTTTCAAATCTAACCCAGACACTTTTTTATCTAACATTCTCTTGATAATTTCAGCAATATATGCTCCTGCTTCTACTGCCGGGGTTCCTTGTCTGTGAATATTGGAAACTACTGTTCTTCTAGCTTCCGGCATACCAATGGTTGGTTTATAAGCGATATATGCACTCATAGATTCTGCTGTAACAAGGCCTGGTCTTTCTCCGATAAAAAGACAGACGACTTCAGCTCCTGTTGCTTCACCAATTGGATCCATAGCCGGGACGCGGCAATGTTTTATAAAAACAACCTGTCCAAAGTCAAGTCCAAACATCTTTAATCCTTGTTGTAAAGAAGGTAAGACATCTTTAATATTTGCCTCGATTGCTGCGGAACTTAAACCATCACCAACAATAACCTGAACTTTCTGATTTGGTTTCACAGCATTTTTTATTGTATTTATTGCTTCATTTGAAAACTTACGGCCTAAGTCCGGACGTGTAACATATTCGTCTTTATCCTTGCATTCTGTAGCAACCTCTACAAATCCCATCTCTTTAATTAAATCTTCTTTCACATAGGAGAATACAGCATCCTGGGCAGCCGCATGGTCAGCACGGAATCGAAGGCTAGGCTCCGTCAAATATCTTGTACCTGTCCTCCACAATCCCAAGCGAGCTGGTGTATAGGACTTCATTTTTAAATAGCCTTCTTTATCTGCTGCATTTGGAACTAAAAATTGCTTGCGGATATCTACTTCTGTAATATCTGGTATAAATCCTTCTTCCACTACACAGGACTTAGCAGGTTGCTTGGTGTTAACAGTTGCTTCTTTTGATGGACCATTTGTAACTGGCGGTACTTCATTTACCATTTCATTTAATATCGATTTAATCATTTCTTTTAAGTTTAATTCGTCCATTAGTTACCCCTCCTCTGCTTCAAAAATACAGATGCATCGCCAGCTTTGGAAGTTAAATGTCCATTTTCGCTGAACCCCATTTTTTCTAACCATTGGTCAAATTCTTTTATTGTTCGTTTGTTTAATAATTCTCTAATGGAAGCACCTTCTTGGTACCCTGTGGTTTGATAATTCAACATAATATCATCACCATTTGGAATAGACATAATAAAGTTTACACCAGCTGTTGCAAGTAAAACTGTTAAGTTCTCAGCATCATTTTGATCTGCCTTCATATGATTCGTGTAACAAACATCGCAACCCATAGAAATACCAGTTAATTTCCCCATAAAATGATCCTCCAGACCTGCACGGATCACCTGCTTGGAGTCATACAAATATTCTGGTCCAATAAATCCAACAACTGTATTAACAATGAATGGATCAAAATATTTTGCAAATCCATAACATCTGGCTTCCATCGTCAGCTGATCCACACCATTATGAGCATCGGAAGAAAGCTCAGAACCTTGTCCCGTCTCAAAGTACATAACATTTGGACCAACTGCCGTACCTAGCTTCAAAGCCATGTCCTTTGCTTCTGAAAGCATCTTAGCCGTAATTCCAAAAGCTGTATTTCCTTTTTCAGATCCTGCAATTGATTGGAATACCAATCCTGTTGGTGCTCCTTGTTCCATTGCTTCCATCTGAGTGGCTACGTGAGCTAAAACAACATGTTGTGTTGGTATTTCCCACTCATTAATAAAATCATTGAATTTATGAAGAATACGCTTTACACTTTCTGTTGTGTCGTCTACTGGGTTCAGACCTATAACTGCATCACCAGATCCCATAGATAGACCTTCCATAACGGAAGCCATGATACCGTCCACATTGTCAGTCGTATGATTTGGCTGCAGACGAGTTGAAAAAGTTCCCGGGATACCAATTGTCGTATTCGCAGTCTTTGTTACTATGATCTTCTGAGCACCTACTATTAAATCCAGGTTGGACATAATCTTAGCAACTGCTGCAACCATTTCAGAAGTTAAACCATTTGATATTCGATGAATGTCATAGTTTGTCGTATTGCAGTCTAAAATCCATTCTCTTAATTCAGCCACTGTCCAATTTTTGATCTTTTCATAAGTTCTGAGATTCACATGATCAATAATAATGCGTGTAACCTCATCCTTTTCATATGGCACAGCAGGATTGTTAAATAAATCTGAAAGCGTTAAGTGTGATAGGACAACTTTAGCTGCAACTCTTTCTTCCGCGCTGCCTGCTGCAACTCCAGCTAATTTATCCCCCGATTTTTCTTCATTTGCCTTCCCCATAACTTCCATTACAGACGAAAATTGATAGGTCTTGCCAAAAAGTTTTGTTTTTAAAATCATTGTGCAACTCCTTTTATCATTAATTAAATACTAATGTCTTTACGATTACTGGTAAAACAGAGCCTTCTGCTATCGGCATTCCGATATCGATATAATCTCCATTTCGTACATGAACACTATCAATACATACAAAAGGATAATCTTTAGGCAGATGTGCATAAAGACTTTGTCCTAATGCTTTTGCCATATCTTCTTTTACTATAATAACAAGTGGCAATTTCTCCTTAATCAACAAATCCAAACCTTTTATCATTTCTTTTGCCAGTCCCTGAATAAACTGGAAGGAAGGGCTATGCGCACCTTCTATCCCTAATCCAATTGTTTGTACTTCTCCATCTACCATAAACCATTTTACTTTTTCTTCAATAATGCTCCCTAAATTCCCACTATTATTGGCACTTTCATCATCTTTCGATAACTGTAGTATGGGGATATTCTTAAGCGGAAGTATATCCTCTTTATAGGTGATTGTACTCCCGGAAACATCAGTAGTGTGTGATCCTGCTCCTACTACTGTTGCACGAATCGTTTCTGCTGTTGGAATCAGCTTAAGGGCAGTCATAAGAAGGGAACCACTTATTTTCTTACCTAACAAAAGTCCAATATCACCATACTCAAACGGATTTTGTAAATTTTCTTTTGTAATACCATCTGCAACTCCACCTGAAAATGATATACATTTAATTTGAAGCTTTGTGTTCAATGGTTTGTTGGTTATCAGCAAGTCAAAATAAGGACTCTTATTACCTAATCCAATGCTATTTTCCAGTACTTGTACAAATATATCTAAGAGTTTATCTAATTCCTTAAGATTTATCTTTTCATCTAGGTGAATATCTAAAGCTTCTCTTTTAATAATTTCATTTACTTTGGGTGAAATATAACGAATGATTTCATTTATATCCACCTTTATCAAGCGGCCTCCAATATCAAAGCAAGCCGTATCCTCAACATCTCCATCGTTAAATACTGCTAGATTTGTTGTCCCCCCTCCTATATCAAAGTTTACCGCCGTTGTGTATTGACTTTCAGAATATGAGAAAGTCCCTGCTCCTTTACCAGCGATAATACTTTCTAAATCAGGTCCAGCCGTTGCCACAACAAAATCTCCAGCAAAACCACTTAAAGCTTTAGCAACTGCCTGGGCATTCTCCTTTCGAACTGTTTCCCCAGTTATAATGACAGCCCCGGTCTGAATATCTGATTTTGTAATACCTGCTTTTTTATATTGCTGCTCTACAAATGCTTTTATACCATCTGAATCAATTAGATTGTTTTCTAATATAGGAGTAAAGATAATATCACTCTTAAATATCACCTTTTTATCCTTAATGGAAACCCTTGGAATTGTAAAAACTGATGCTATATTTTCAATTGAAAGCTCTGATAAAATTAATTGTGTTGTTGATGTTCCAATATCGATACCAACGCTTAATAACGTTTCAGTCATCTTATCTACTCCCTTTGAATATGTTTCATTAAGTGCTAGATAAAGGTACAACTGTAAAATCTAAAAGACTTTCCATCGTTTTTAAAATGTTTTCTAAAGCAATCTTAACCGAGGAAACATCCCCAATGATAACCACTGCACCTGAAAATCTGTCAACAAAACCAATTTCAACTTCAGCGGCTTTTGTTGCTATATCGACTACGATAATCGCTGCTTCACTTGGTGTTATCGTTAAAATACCGACTGCTTCATTTTCAGATTGTATCCCAATTTTTTGATATAATTCTGCATCAGGTTTTGCAATAACATGTGCAACGGTGATTTGTTTACCAGGAACATATTCCTGTATAATTCTCTCATTTACCTCCAAGTAATCACCTCATTTAATCATAATTTATATAAATGATTTCCCTAGAACGCTAATTATATCCTCTTTCGTTGGAACGATAGGGTTTGTTGCTGTACAACGATCTGCAAGAGCAGCTTCTGCTATTACATTTTTATCTAATTCAAATTGATCCTTGTTCACCCCCCATTCAGAAAGACTCTTTGGAATGGAAAGTGCCTTCTCAAGCGAAAGGATTGCGTTAACTAAACTTCGTACACCCATTTGTGGATTTCCAGCATTTAATCCTAAGAATTTAGATATTTTAGAATAACGACTTGCAGCAGGGGTAGTATTCTTGCTGTAGTTTCCTTCAATAATTCCTGCATTATAACGAATAATATTGGGTAACAAGATACCATTGATTCTTCCATGCGGAATATGCCAGCGTGCTCCTGCAGCATGTGCTATCCCATGGTTTAACCCTAGTGAGGCTAAATTAAAGGCCATTCCAGCCATTGTTGATGCTATATGCATTTTTTCACGCGCAACTTTATCATTTCCATCTTTATAAGCTCTCTCTAAATAAGTGAATACATAGCATATGGCTTTTTCACTTAAAGCATCAGAGATATCATTGGCTTTCGTGGAAACATAAGCTTCTATTGCGTGGGTAAGAACATCAATACCCGTATCAGCAGTTTGCTTCGGTGGTAAACCTACAACAAGACCAGAATCTAAAATAGCCTCATCTGGCAATATTTGATCCGTAACCATAGGATATTTTGTTCCCTTTTCAGCATCAGTAATAATCGAAAAATTCGTAACCTCTGAACCCGTTCCACTTGTTGTAGGAATCGTAACAAATCGTATCCCACGAAACCGATCAGTCAATTTGCCAAAATAGAGCATAGCTTTTGCTGCATCGATCGCAGAGCCACCACCTATTGCTAATAAAATTGTGGCTGGAAAACCTTTGCTGGATTCTAACCCAGCAACAATGTTATCAATTGGGGGATCTGGAATAACTTCAGAAAACTCCATTGTTTCAGTGCTGCTATCAATATAACTTTTAATATGTGAAAGTAACTCTGATGAAGCAATAAAAGAATCTGTTACTATCAAAATCTTTTCATTCTTGAAATCTGATAATCGTTTCAGGCTATCTTCACCAACGTACAAGGTTGTTCCGAATTTTATTTCTTGCATAGCAAACTCCTCCTTTCTAAATTTATAAATCTTCTTTTTTTAAATCTATATGGAATACCTTTCCACTTCTTTCATAAAGCACATCTTTTATGCCTTCGTTTACATTCGCAACACGTGCTACGGAGAAAAAGTAATCTGATAGGCGATTAACAAATATCAAAACTTCTTCATTCATATCATTCGTCCATTGGAACGTTACTATTTCTCTTTCCGCTCTCCTGGCAATTGTTCTGCAAATATGCAAAATACTTGCTGCTTGAGAGCCACCTGGCAAAATAAAAGACTCAACTTCTGGAGGAATATCTACATGTGCATCAATACATTTTTCAATCCACTCTGTTAAAGCAGATGTAACTCGGTAGGTTCCTTTTCCATTCGGCGTTGCTAAATCATTGCCACAATCAAACAAACACTGCTGGATCTGCGTTAATTCCTTTTTCAAAGAATCATTGTTTTTTATAAGTGTAATAGCATAGCCTACAAAACTATTTAATTCGTCAATCGTTCCATATGCTTTAATACGTTCACTATCTTTTGCTAATTTCATGCCACCGATTATCCTAGTGTATCCTTTATCACCTGTCCTAGTATAAATTTGCAATTTATGATTCCTCCTTAGAAAGATAGGCTATCAACTCTGCTACTCCTTTATCTTCAACAGCAGAGAGACGAAAAATTTTCTCAACACCTGCTAACTCTAATCTTTTCTCAGCGTTTATAATAGCCTCTTCGTTTGATGCCAGATCGATCTTTGTAATAATTCCTATACATGGTTTTGTAAAGTTTTGTGCAAAATAGGGCGAAAATGTCTGGCTTTGCTCTGTCACGCTACATATGAATCCAATGATATCTGAACTTGCAGCCATCATTTGTAACGCGCTATAGAATCTTCTATGCAATACAAACTCACCCGGTGTGTCTATCATCTGAGAATAGAATTCAACTGCTTGAGTCTTTTTATATTTAATCATCTCTCCTTGAATCCTTTGGCAAAGGGTGGTTTTCCCACTCCCAACTGATCCAATTAACATAATTTTCTTCACTTTCTATACCTACCTATTATGTTCTCGTTACTTTGGGGACAGAAAACTGCATAAATTCGCTTAAATAAATAACAACCTGTTCTATAGCAGATTGTACAGCTGCCACATCCCCCAGGATAATTACAGACCCACTGAACCTGTCAACGAATCCTATTTTAACAGGTGCAGTCTTTTTAGCTATATCTACAGCGATGATTGCAACCTCTGGTGGGGTTATGGTTAAAATACCAATTGCTTGATACTTTTCTTCATTCAAACCTAATTTCTCAAAGATTCGATCATCGGGACTTGCTATAATATGTGCTAATGTCACTTGTTTACCTGGTACCGATTCAAATATTTTTCTTTCTAATACATTCATATAGCCCCTCATTTCATAGTGAAAGCATAACACACATTATATTCTTTGCTTTTATTGCCATATTATGTACTTTATTAACAAATTCTAGTCTCTTAGAATTTTTTTATTTTTATTTCACTATGGTCAACTTAAAATGCAGAAAAAAGCGCCTTCTGATTTCCTATGAAATCAGAAGGCGCTGTATAAAATTTATTCTATTTACGAACTATTAACGAGTTACAGTTCTCTGGCAAGCTCGTATGAATTCCAGATGGAATACATAATATTATGTACCTTCTGGGAATCTCCAATATTGTGGACAGGTATATCCAAATCCTTCAGTTCATCATACAATGCATGATTCTCGCGGTAGCCGATGGCCGAAATAACCGTATCCGCCAGGAATGAACGTTCTCCTTCCGGGGTTTCCGCAGTCACCTTACCCCCCTCTATACTCTTCACAGTACTGCTTGTATAGATATCCACCTCATGGAATGCCAGCAGATCCACTAGCATATCATGATTCATATGCGGAAGCGCACCGTGTCCTCCCAGAATGTCTTTCAGCATTTCGATGACTGTAACCTTGGTACCGTTCTGTGCAAGCCATAGAGCAGTTTCACATCCAACCAATCCACCGCCGATTACAACGACATTTATTCCCGCCTCTGCTTTTCCAAGAAGGATATCATCTGCGGTAGTCACAAAAGCCTCCGATCCAAACTTGCTCTGGATCGGCTTCGAACCGGTTGCCGTAATGATTTCATCCGACTTGAATCTGGATATATTTTCTGCAGTAATCTCACAGTTCATCTTGACTTCCACATTCAGAAGCTCAAGCTGTCTCTGATACCACTTGACCAGGGCTCTGTCATAGCGTTTGAAATGAGGAACACTTCCCGGAATTAAATTTCCTCCAAGGCTGCCGCTCTTTTCACACAGAGTAACGCGGTGTCCCCTTTCAGCCAGCACTCTTGCCGCTTCCATTCCTGCTATGCCGCCTCCAATAACAAGTACATGCTTCTTCTTATTGGCCGGTACGAGTCCGTAAATTTTTTCTCTTCCGCAGGCCGGATTCACAGCACAGCTCACAGGAGCGTTTGAAATTCTACCCAGGCAGCCTTCATGGCAGCCGAGGCACGGCCTGATTTCATCAAGCCTTCCAGTTCTCACCTTTTCCGGATAATACGGATCGGTTAAAAGCTGTCTTCCAAGTCCGATGATGTCGCAGGAATCGCCGAGGGCTTCTATTGCAATCTCCGGATTTTCCATTCTTCCGGCCAGAATAACAGGAACATCTACGTTCTGCTTTACAAGTCTGCCAAATTCACGGTACATACCATCTTCAAAATACATCGGCGGATGATTCCAATACCAGGAATCGTAGGTTCCCGCATCCACATTCAATGCGTCATAGCCTGCTGCCACCAGAATTTTAGCAGCTTCGATCCCTTCTTCGATATCCTTTCCAGCTTCTTCATAGTCTTCGCCCGGCAGTCCGCCGCGACGGATTCCCTTCATGCAGCTTTTCAGGCTGTAGCGAAGGCTGACAGGGAAGTCAGGTCCACAGGCCGCTTTGATCCCTTTCACAATGTCCGTTGCAACCCTCAGCCGGTTTTCCAACGAGCCGCCGTATTCGTCCGTTCTTCGGTTGAAAAGGGCGATGGCAAACTGGTCCAGGAGATATCCTTCATGAACCGCATGGATCTCTACGCCGTCAAATCCAGCTTTTTTCGCAACCACTGCAGACATGACAAATTTCTGAATCATGTTCTTGATTTCTTCAATCGTCATTTCCCGGTGCTTGATTCGGGGATCAAATCTGTTTTCATTCTCCGACGGAGCGATAAACTTGGTAGCAAATCCGGGCAATGCACTTCTCCCAAGACCTCCGGTGAGCTGAAGAAAAATCTTTGTGCCGTATGTATGGATTCTTTCATTCATCTGATACGCTTCATGAATAAAAGCCAGAGGATTCTGAGTCGGACATGGGAGGCCCGGTCTGACCATACCTTCAATATCCAGGTCCACACTACAGATTCCAGTAATAATCAATCCGATTCCACCCTTAGCCCGTTCCACATAATACTCCTGCAGCCTTTGGTTCATAGCTCCCAGTGCATCGGCATATCCGACAGGCCCCATTGGTGCCATGGACAATTTGTTTTTTATTTGTACTTTCCCGATATATGCAGGCTCAAAAAGCTCTTTGTAATTTGTACTCATGCCTTTCCTCCATTTCTCTCCATTAAAATAATGTTACAGCGCCATCTTCCGCGACTTCAACCGTCTGCCCCTCCTGAACCGACTCCAGGAAGCGATCACCCAGCCCATCAACCGTAACGATCTTTGTGTTTTCCCAAATATCCGCCAGCAGAACACCCGAGATCGCCAGGGACTCGGCTGTTGCTGAAAATAGCATTGCTTTCGGTTGAATCCCCATAGCTGCGACGGTCTGAATCAGCATACCCGCCGTAGTGGAACCGATCACCTGAGGAATGCACAGGATGGCTCCGGAAAGATCCTTCTGAAACAGGTCCGGATTGTTCTGGTCAGTACACAGTGTCTGTTTCCCGTTTGATACCAGCGCCCCCATATAGGATGAAAGCACATTGAATCCCTTTTTGGACACCATAGCGTTTCCTCTGACCTGTCCCGGTATGACTGCTCTACCCTGAAATTTATCCATTGCTAAAAACCTCCCTTTACTACAAGATTTACAAGCTCCTGGTCGTCTACGTACCGTGCGGAGGAATAAGTTCTCAGTTTATTTGAATTTGTAATAATCGGTTTTTTTGCACAAAGCGGATTTGACATGTACATCAAAGGACAGATGTGAGACACCTTCACTCCTGTTTTCAGAAGCCGGTCATAATACTCTGTCCCTCTGAATCTTGCGATGACATCCGGTGCACTGGTTATGATGGTATCTACCACGATTTTGTCCTGTCCGCTCTTCTTAAGAGCCTGTTCAAAGATTTCGGTCCATTCTGTCAGCTGGTTAAAGGATGCATGGGGACATCCGATAAATGCCCTGTCAGGTTTCGCGTTTAAATCTGCCCAAAGGACCGGATAGGAGCTTACCACTCTCTCCAGCTCCGCATCATCGATGACATAAACGGACGCATTCTCTCTGATCAGTTCTTCTCCGTATTTCTTCGCCTCCGGTGTTAAGTTTTCCGCATGGTAAAGCGCTACCGCACCGTTCGATGCAGTTGCGGCTCCCATATCCTTTAAGTAGTCCTTTACCGCCGGAGTCATTTCAGTTCCCAGAAACTGATCCAAACCTTTTATGTATGGTACCTTTTCCACTACCTTCATTCCGATGGCGCTTCCCAGAATCTGTGGACGAGGAATTTTGGTTGTTTTAAGTTCTATGATCCAGTCAGCATTTCTTCCTTCGTCGGTCATGAATCCGAATTTCGGCGTCTTTCCGATAATCCCGCTGAAGAATTCCATTACGCCAGAGGTCCTGTTTGTCCGGGCTCCCAATACAGAGTTGGCATAAACCACCGCCGAGGATTCCGCCCAGGCCAGATTGTCTCCGAAATTTGGAGTGTTGCCCACCTCATCAAAATAACAGGCGCAGGTATAGGCATTTTCATCCTTCATTCCCAGCTTTACCAGCATGCTCTCGTATTCCTTCTGGGTGCCATATAACAGTTGATACATCTCCTTCTCCTGCTGGTTAGCAGGTACATTCTCGTAATCAAGAGGCTGCGGATCCGCCGTGAAAGGCAGCATGGTCCTGATTCCGGCATCAATCATCTCTTTCATAATTCTTGACAGAGGCTTTAAGGCCGGCATTCCAAAGGAACACACAAGATGCACAGGTCCATCCAAAGGTACAAGGCACTCTGCGTCATACATTTCTCCGTACCTTACAAGTGTTTCCATTGTTTTTTGCAGAATATCTCCGTGCTTGCCATTGAGTATATCCTGCTCTTCGTTTGTTAATCTCATAAACTTCTCCTTTCATTTATTTTGTTTCCAACAAGCATTTTAACCGAACGCTGTTATGTTAATATTAACACCTTGTTATTCTTTTGTCAATTAGGTCCAATGAGTAAACCTTGCATTTTTTTTGAAAAACGTTTATGATTAGATAAACAGTACTTAATTGGAGCAAAATCATTTATGGCAAGAAAGAAAAGAGACGAGCAGGCCGCCCAGACAAAAAATAACATCATACGGGTCGCCTTGAATTTAATTCAAAAAAAAGGGTATCACAACATGAGCATCCGGCAGCTATGCCAGGAAGCCGGTATCTCTACCGGAGCTTTTTATCATCATTTTAGTTCCAAGGAAGAGATGATCAACAAGGGCTTCGCCCTGTACGACGATGCTTTGGATCTTCTGCTGCAGAACTATGAATTCCACAATCCCGTAGAAGACATAAAATTCATATTGCTGCACCAGACAAAATTTGTTATGGAAGAGTCAGCCAACCTGACAAAAGAGCTGTATATCGCTCAGTTGTCAACGGATGTGAAATATTCCGTAAAGCCAGTAAGAAAATACTATCAGACAGTAGAAGAACTGGCAGGAAAAGCGCTAGAAAAAGGTATGATTCATACCGATATGACGGTACATGAGCTCACTTCCTTTCTGATTCGAATCAACCGGGGCGTGATTATTGACTGGTGTCTTAACGATTATTCCTACGATCTGATGAAACAGGCAGAAAAGGATCTGATATTCGTTCTGGACAAGCTGACGGCTCCTTTATCCGTCTAACACGATCATCAAAGAACTATCCTTATCAGAACAAAATATAATTTAAAAGTGAGCCAGAAACTGACAGGGAGTTAGTTTCCGGCTCTTTTACCTTCCAGTCTAATGCTTCAAGGGTTGATCATCATTAAATAAAATGTTTTTCCTTCAATGCAACAGGATATAGTTATAATGATGATAAACAAATCCTAAACGAACCAAACGCAATCATCTGTGTATGTTTTATTGACAAATTCCATTTTAATACCTATAATTGTGTCACAGGAGGTGTAGGAATGGAAAAACTTATATATGCCAGCTGCATTGAAAACAATAGATATTCCATCTCTGTATTTGTTAAATAAATTTCTATCAATGGATAACTTTATATTATAAAAATATATAGTGGTAGAAATTATTTTATCCCAATACAGAAAGGTCTATAATAAAATGAATAATAATGTAGTTAGTAGATTAAATTCGTCAAGAGTAAGTAAAGCAGTAGGTAATTATACTCACATAACAAAAATAGAGCCTAATGCAGCATTTTACACATTTTCTGGTCAAGTTGGAGCCGATTTGGAAGGTAATTTTCCTGAAGAATTCAATCAACAAGTAGACAATACATTTTTAAATATATCAAATCTATTAAAGAGTATCGATTTAACACCTGATAATGTTATTAAGGTCAATATATGGTCAACGGAACAAATTGACTGGGATTACTTTGATAAAGTATATGATGATTTTTTTGGTAAGCCTTACCCTTCAATGACTGTTGCCTATGTAAATGCCTTAGGGTTAGAAGAGATAAAATTAGAAATTGAAATATGGGCAGCAAAGTAATTTAGTCCTGGATATACATAAGCCTTGTTCCATTCCATATTGAACAAGGCTTATGTATTTTTTATTTATTCTTTGAAGCCTGGAACTCATCCATCTGCTTTTGCACCTCTGCCACATATTCATCAATACCTGCTTTTTTCAGTGCTTCCAAAGCCTTGGGATATTCTGTGTCAAAATCTACGAATCCGTAAAGAATCGGTGCCATCTGCTTTCCTGCCACCTCTTTGATTGCTGTCTCAATTACCTTTACCTTCTCGTTATTGAAGCGGAAGCCAAGCATATTGGAGGTGACTGCCTTATCGTCCCAGCTTTCATAGGTATCAATGTAACTCTGCTCGATATCGGGTGAAAATAACTGATAATTCTTGTTACGGAACATCCATTCATAGAAGAATTCATCATTCACCAGCTTTTTAATTCTTCCGTCAACAATATCATAATCTTTCCCCTTCACGCCGTATAGAGCCATCAGGTAATTATCCTGAGAAGAGTAGAGCCAGTCAATGAATTTCATTGCTCCTTCCGGATTGGGTGCCGTCTGTGGTATGCAAAGGACTTCACCGCCGGTGGCTATGATATAGCGAGGTTCCTCCGGTTTCAGGATATAGTTCTTTAATCTGGCATCTGGAGCATTTGCTTTCACACTGCTGATAATCTCATTTTCTTTGCCAAGTGAGCCCTCTACCCATAAGTATAAGCCGGTCTGCATACGGGAATCCCTCTCATTGTATTTGGTCGTCAGATCATCAGAATATAAGCCTTCATGATACATCTGGCGGTTATACTGGGCAACCTTCTTGAAAGCATCGGTTTCATAGTAATCATACACCTTATTTGTGGTATCACCATATACAACGGTATCTTCATTGGCGCACCAGGTTAGCTGTTCATCGGCAAAATATCTGGTCAGAGGTTTAAAGATGGGGTCTGCAGGCCCTTTCATTTCCGGATACAATTTCTTTGCCTTTTCTGCAAATAATTTTAAATCCTCTGTTGTTTTAATCTCCGTCATACCACAAGATTCCAGAATATCCTGGCGGACACATACCATCTGAAACATTCCGGAGGAAGGTGCATAAGCGGAAGGTATGCCATAAACCTCTCCGTTAATGGTAGCCCCTTTTAACTGCTCTTCGGGAAGCACCTTTAACAAATTCTGGCCATATTTGTCAATTAAGTCATTCAGAACAGAAGCCTGTTTCTTATTAACAATGGTGGCAAGATCAGGAAGTCCGTCCCAATACAGGTCGATGGGCTCCTGGGCGGCCAGCATGATATCTTTTTGTTCCCAATACTGGTCCCATGGAGTATAAACCATTTCCACCTTAATACCTAAATCCTCTTTCATTTTCTCAGCAAACTCATTACTCATAAATTCTGACATTCTATCACTTTCATCACCGGGATAAAGAATCGTCACGGTTTCGGTATTAGTGCCTTCTTTCGATTCATCCTTACTGCTGCATCCCCCAAGTAAACCGATTGCCATTATCACGGCAGCTGTCATTATAAATAGTCTTTTCATTGCAATACCCTCCTTTTGATTTATGTTAAGCCTTACTCCTGACCTACCAATGAATTTTACTACAGGGCTTATTCCTTGACTGCACCTGTCATAATACCCTGTACAAAATATTTTTGTACAAAGGGATATAAGAAGATAATCGGGCCTATGGTTATTACCGTAACTGCCATTTTCATCGTTTCAGAGGGCAGTGTGATTCCTGCGGCAGCGCCGGAAGGAATACGCCCAGAGCTAATGGCATTTACATTTGAAAGAATTGTATAGAGGTAATACTGGAGAGGAAAAAGATCCTTGTCATTAATAAAAATCAGGGCATTCCACCAGTCATTCCAATATTGCAGGGCATACATAAGGCCTACGGTTAGCACTGCCGTTTTACTGAGGGGAAGAGCAATCCGCCAATAAATCAGCATATAACTTGCCCCGTCAATTTTAGCCGCTTCGTATAAGGAAGGCGAAATGCTTGAAAAATAGGTCCTCATAAGGAACATGTTCCAGACACTGAAAATAGAAGGAAGAATCAGTGCCAGAATGTTATTCTTTAATCCGTAGTAATTCACACAAACCACATACCAGGGAATGAGGCCCGCGGAAAATACAATGGTGAAGTTACATAAAAAGGCAATGACATTACGGTACTTTAAACTCTTAATCGATATCGCAAAGGCAATCATACTGGTAATGATCATAGCTCCAACGGTTCCGGCTATCGTAACAAAAATGGTGACTCCGTAAGACTTTAAAATCCTCATGCCACTGTTTGCAAAAATATAAATGTATGTATTAAGGGTAAATTTCTGCGGAATAGCTGAATAACCATGCATGACGATTTCACGTTCCGAAGAGAGGGACACACCTAAGGTAAGAACAAGGGGATACAGACATAGCAGCCCGAACAGGCCAATAAACAAATAAGCAAGGATAGTAACCAGGTGATCGCCGAACGATTTGCTTTTTCTCATTAAAATAATCCCTCCCCGTCATTATATTTTTTTGCCAACCGGTTAGCAGCGGATACCAGAATTAGTCCCATCACCGACTGGAACAGCCCAATTGCGGTAGCATAGGAAAAGCCCAGGGTTCTCATACTCTGATATACATAAGTATCAATAACGGTTACCGCATCAATCAATACCGGGTTGTTGCCAACAATACCGTAGATCATGCCGAAATCACCGTAGAAAATACGTCCAATACTCATAAGGGTCAGTACAACGGCCGTCGGTTTCAGCATCGGAATGGTGAGATACAAAATTCTCTGGAACTTGTTTGCACCGTCCACTTTTGCAGCCTCGTACAAGGAACCATCGAACGTTGCCATGGCTGCCATGTAAATGATGGAGCTGTATCCGCTCCACTTCCACATACTGGCGGTGATTATGATGCCCTTCCAGTACTTGGGTTCCGCATACCACTTCACCGGTTCCATTCCCAATGATCGCAGTATATTGTTGATAACGCCCACGTCGGTGGAAAAAAAACCGTAGATAATCGTACCTACTACGACCCAGGAAAGGAAATACGGAAAAAACATAAAGCTTTGTGTCAGTTTTTTAAAGACATTGCTCCTGATTTCATTGAAAAATATGGAAATACTGATTGGAACAATCAGTCCCAGTATAATTCCAAAGAAATTGATAAACAGTGTGTTATAAGTTACCCGCCATCCCATGCTGCTCTCGGAAAAAAAATATTTGAAGTTATTAAGGCCTACAAACTGACTTCCAAAGATCCCATCCATAACATTAAAGTCGGTAAATGCCATCCAGGTTCCCGCAAAAGGAATATAGCAAAACATAACCAGTACAATCAGAGCAGGCATACACATAAGATACAGGCCCTTGTTTCTTTTTATTTCACGCAGGAATTCTTTTTTCCGGTCTTCTTTAGGACCCGGTGCTTTCTTTTGAATTCTTTTTGTTTTCATAACTCTTCACCACTCTTTTCCGTTTTTTAAGAGTTTCGCAGCCGGCTTTTTAATGCATCAACATCAATTATTTCGCCGGTAATTCTGGATTGCTCTGCCGCATAAGCCATCACATGGCTTTCCACTGACTGGGTTATGGAGGATCTGCTGGTGTCACTATGTGCTTCCATCTGACTGATAAAATCATCCATCAGGGCAACATCTCCTCCCCCATGGCCTCCCTGGGGCTGACCGGTATGAATGATTCTCTGTTCAAAACCATCAATTGCATTGGAGGCAAACTTTGTTACCTCAATCTGGTTCAGACTGTCATCCCCTCGGATTTCCCCATTTTCGCACATAACCTTGATTGTCCGGCTGATTTTGTTGGTAAAACCGCTTAAATTAAAGCTGACTGTTACATCATTCTTAAATTCGATTAATACCACCTGATTGTCACACACGTCGTTGTCACAACGGTATACACAACGTCCATAGGGGCCTTCTGCCAAAGCTTTGTTTATCCCTTCTTCCGTCTGGTCCTGGGTAAGTACCGTAGCAGGCCAGCTTCCCACGATCGGCAAGTAGGCTTTACGGGCATCAAAGCGGCAGTCTCCGGCGGCTTTACAGGTCAGGCAGCGTTCTGAGCTGTCCTTTGGAGCACTCTCCTCTTTAAAATATTTTAAACTGCCAAAGGAAACTATTTTTTTCGTCTCACTGCCCACCAGCCAGGCTAGGATATCCATGTCATGGCAGGATTTTTGCATCACCAGGGGACTGGACAAATCACTTCTTCTCCAATTTCCTCTGACAAAGGAATGGGCAATGTGATAATTCCCAACATTTTCATTATGCTGGATGGTAATTACCTTCCCCAGCTCTCCGCTGTCGATAATTTCCTTAATTGCCGCAAAAAAATTCGTATATCTGAGCACATGGCACACAATAACCTTACAGCCCTTCTGATTTGCCTTATCCTGAATCATAAGACATTCCTTTGGATCGGGAGATATTGGTTTTTCCAGAAGAATATCATACCCAAGTTCCAGAGCATCCAAGACCTGTTGGCAATGGTCCTGGTCCATGGATGCAATGATGACGGCATCGGCAATCCTGCCCTTCTGGTAAAAATCCTCTACTCTTTTAAACTGCATCTCAGACGGAATACTGAAATTATCCGCTGCAGCTGATCTTTTTTCATCTTCCGGCTCCACCACCGCAACAATATCTGCCTTTTTTGTTTCATAGGCGTGCTTGGAATAAATCATTCCCCGCTGTCCTGCACCAACTAATGCAATTTTCAATTTTCTTTCCTCCTGCTTTTATTTTCTGTCGTCCATTGAATCAATCAGGAAGCTGCGGGTCCTCCAGCGGATAATAGCCATCGGGATAGAAATCATCCCAGGCATGTGCCAAATCCACTGCAGTATCTTTACATACCTCCACAGTTCCCATCCTGTAATAACCATCCTTCTCCTCCAACCGGATATCCAGCTCCATGGGTCTGTCATCAGCAAAGAAAATCCCAACTGACAAGCAGTATTCACCAAGTGGCAGAATCGGCAAGGAAATAATCTCATTGTGGGTAATATCTCCAACGTTCCAGGCATCTTTGTCAATGTGCAAGACAAATTCCTGCTGCGCTCCTTCCATTTCCAGACGAACCCTCAGGCTATAATCCAGATAACAGGGCGCACTGCCCCTGTTTACAAACCAAAACCGGAGGGGGAGAGCTCCCTTTGATGCAATCTTCTTTGGATAGATCAGTCTTCTTATGGTAAAGTCATAACCCATATCCACAAGACGGCTGGAAAGACCGGCATGCCAGCGCAAGCTTTCCCGGCGGATATTCTCTCCAGGGCACTCCTCTTTTATTTTAAGCAGTACCGGCATCCTCTGCCAGGTATTCTGAAGCCGGTATTCGGCAAATTTTTCACAGCAGCTGATCCAGTTATCTTCGCTGCAATTTACAATAAGGCCAAAAGGGTATTCCTGTTCCTTTAGATACCCCAGCAAGACCTCCTGCTCAAGGCTAACCAATAATGGGATGCCCTCAAAGGCTTCCAGATAAGCATTCCAGATTCCCTGGCTGCAATCTTCCAGGGAAACGGCAACACCAATCAGCTTTTTATTATTCAGGGCGCTTGCAACTCTCCGGATTACGTGTATAAAACCTTCCTCTGAGTCCTTCTTTAACCAGGCAGGAAGTACCTGTTTAATAGTTAGAACCGGATTATGTACCTCTGCAAGTGCTTCTTTTAAACGGTTTAGATCATATTTGCCCCGATGAGGTTCCAGCTCCTCCCAGGTGAGTTCTACTATCTGGTACTGCCCTCTGCCAGGATTAACTGTTATCCTAGAAAGGGGCATCGGCCGTATTTTATAAGTCTCATAGGGACTGTAATGTTCCAGTGCATATTTACCCATGGGCAGCTCCTCCTTATTTTAAATGGCTGTCAGCAATCTGTCTGAAGCGTGCAATGTCTTCCTGTGTGATATAAGGCATTTGATCCGTTTGATCCGCTTCTTCCTTTAGAACCACCATACTCAGGTTATTAAAACGCGCTCCTGTTGCCATATAAGCAGCCGCCGCTTTTTGCAGGGAGGTCTTAAGCTCCACCTTTGTTTCGTCGGCTTTCCAGTCACCAAATACCTCATACCGAAGCATGGCATCTCCCTCTTTAATCGGATATAGATAAAATTGACGCTGGACCTTTATGATATTGCTGGTATCATGATCAAGCACCAGCGACAGTCTTGAATCATACAGCCAGCTTTCACTCCAAAAGCCTTTGACCGGCAATTCCGGAAAATAAGTCTTGTAAAACTCCAGCGCCAGCACCATGGAATTCTTTAATCTCTCAGGGTTATATCCCGGTCCGGAAGGCACATGGAGCGCCAGTAGCATATCCCCCTGGTTTAAGGCCTCCGCCCATTCCCTCTTTAACAGCGTTACAGGGTCCCTCTCCACAAAACCCATGGGATTGATGGGATTTGCGGTAATCTCCTCCTCCGCCTCCTGCCAGAGGGAAGTAAAGGCTCCTGCCTTATCATAAACTCCGTTTATACCATTTAACTGCCCGTCTCTGCGGTATTCCTCTCCGCCATGCTTTAGGGCCGTTACCTTCCCGGAAACCTTATTCCGGTACATGGTAAATGTATCGCCAAAGCGGCAAGGAATAAACAGGAACCGGTCCATAAGAAAGATGGAGCAGGTATAAAAGTTCATATCCCAGGGAAAATCACTTACGCTTACATCATCCCGAACCAGTTTCTCTAATTGGGATTTTATTGGCTGGAAAGGGATATCCCGATAATAATGCTCCGGAACGCCCCGTTCCTTTAAAAGCTTTATGGAAGGAACCACACAGGCCAGCAGAAGAAGGAAAGGATAAAGCTCTCCATACTCTTCCATGCACACAGGAGTCATATTTTTATAGTTATCCACATCACAGCGGTTTCTGGCAGAACACATATCCCATACCAGGAATTTGGAGAAATGAAACAGTTTCGGGTCCCCTTCCACTGCTTCTGCCGCTTTTATCAACAGCCGCTGCTTCTTCTCCGGAAGGTTGAATTTCTCAAACACTTCCTTTAAAAATCCCCTTTCTATAAAATGGATATTCTCTTCCCCGGGATAGCCGGCATAGAATTGCTCCAATCCCTCGGGCAGATTGTCAAAGCCGCAATAATCCACACATTCTTTGAATCCATACGATAAATGTCCCATACTCTTCCCTCTATTCTACGATTATTTTTCCAAAACAATAGTAACCGTCTTTTAAGCCCTCAATTGCCAGCTTTATATTTCCAAGCTCGGGGATCCCGGTTTCAATTCCTATTTCCAGAGAATACTCACCGGCCTTTCCTTCCAGGTCGAACTCTTCTTCCCAAAGGATATCCATGTCCGGCAGCCAGCTTCTTATATCCGTTCTGCTGGTAAAGCTGATGACTTCCTTCCCATTTTTCAGGCGGACTACCAGGGGATACCTGTGATAAATAGGAGCAACACCAGTATTGGCCCACAATCCTCTGATTCGGAAGACATCCCCTTTTTTTACCATCGGATTATACGTGAGCTTTCTTAGTTCAAAACGGTATCCCATTTTATTGAGCCACCTTTTAACACTTTCCTTCCATGCCTCAGGGACGATAGTGCCCTTGCTGTTAAAGGAAGAGATATGCCACTTTAAGGATTCCTCTACAATATAATCGATATCCCAGCCCTGGAGGTACCAGTCATTCATGTGCCAGCAGGCTTCAAACACCACCGGTGCCTTTTTCCATGCAGCCTCCATTTCAAAGTTGCAGATATTTTCCGGATAAAAATCCAGCATATGGGACCATTCTTCCTGATGGAAACCGCCCATATCTCCCAGGCAATCCACCCGAAAGCCTATATTTTCCTTTCTCTCCCGAATTATCTTTACCGACTTTGGATCATGCAGAAGAGCCTGCAGCGGAGTTATTTTAAAATTGTCGATATAAGCACCTACCATCCGCCTGATGCTCTCCTCTTCCAGAAACTCGGTACCTCCGCCTTCCCCCCATGCTCCTACCAGTGCCATATCCACCGAGCTTATTACCGGATGTCCGTCAAAATGTTCTGCAAATTCCGCAATAAATTCAGACCAGTATGTAACATAGGGAGAATGCAGCGGATCAACTCTCCAAAAGGGAAATTCCGGTTCCTCCCGGCATTCCCTTCGAAACCAATCCGGGATATCGTCCTCTTCTGCCAATGCATAAGGAGAACAGCGTACAATAGCCGTACAGCCTGATGCTTTTGCCTCCTCAAGTTTTTTCTCAAGGATATCCCACCGGTAACTGCTCTTTTCAACCTCCAGATCTCTCCACCGGACTCCGCAGTAAGTAATCCTGCTGTCGGGATGATTAAAAGTTCTGCTGCTATGGGTAAATTTGTATTTTTCCACCGGATTGCCCCGGTTATCATGTATTGCCCCTGCCGGTTCCATCAAACCCGGAGCTGCAATAAAGCCAATCCCCGGATTTTCAAGGAGTTCGTCAATTATTTTAGGATATATTACATAGGTATCACTCATAGGCTTATCTCCTTAGGCTGTATAATTTGTTTGAAATAAGAAGCAGCCGCTGCTTTTATACTGTTCTGCCAACTCCTGCAGTCTGACAGTATCACAGCAGAGGTACTCCGATAAACATTGATAGCAGTGTAACGTTCCGATATGCTTTCCTAACAGCTTAAGGTTAAGAGCAATCTCGCTATTGCTTAATTTCTTTGCACACTTATGGCAATGGACATTTTTCACCCCAACACTCCCTTTCCGTCTTTCAGCTCTGCATAGAAATTTCTGTTAAAACTAGTCAGGTTCTTTATATTACTGCATACTTTTTTGTTACTTTTTGTTACGTTTGTTTACTAAACCTTGTAGCTGGATTATAACATTTGCCCTGCGCTGTGTAAATACCATTTTCAAAATTATTATAAAAATTATTGTAAAAAGCTTTACAAATAACTTTACTTATCTTTAAAAGGCTTATCTTTTTATACCATTGTTTTCACACGTTTTTATAGAAATAATCCGTTAAACTATATCAAAAATCCTCTAATTGGTATGATTTTTCCATAAATTCCAATCAGCGGCAGGAAAATTGAGTATTGACAAAATCAGTAACATATTATTATAATTTAACTGTATGCAACACGCGTTCTTTACGTAAACATACTAAACAGAAAAATCCACAAGCTGTGATTAAGGGGGCAAACTAATTTGAGCACAATCAGAGACGTAGCCAATCTGGCAAAGGTGTCAATAGCTACTGTATCACGGGTATTAAATAACGATACCCAATACAAAATGACCGACGAAACCCGGGCCCGGGTATGGAAGGCTGTTACAGATTTGAACTATACCGTAAAATCCCCCGCAAACCCTTCCTCTGGTGAGAATAAAGCCCATCCTGGCAATGCGCTTATTAAAATAGGCTGTGTCCTAAGCGTAACTAAAAACAAATATAACGACCCTTATTTTATGTCCATCCTGTCCGGCGTAGAAGAACAGCTTCAAAACAACGGATATGAACTTACCTTTATTAAGACCGGTGCCGAGCTGGAGGATAAAAAGGCCTTATACAGTGCCTTTGGCAATCCAGTCTCTGGTCTGATTCTGATGGAATCACTCAACAGTGAAATCTACCAGTTCATACGGAATCAGGTTCCAAACATTGTCGGAATCGATACCTGGTGGGAGGATATAGACAATGTAGGTTATGACCATTACAGGGTAGCCAGTGTGGCAGTGCAGCACTTAATTGACAAGGGGCATAAAAAGATAGGTTTTATCGGGGGCAGCGGCATGAGCGGCAATATAAAATCCAGCCAGAGGTACAGGGGCTATTATGCCTCCCTGCATGCTGCCGGCCTGCCGGTTAATTCTGACTGGGTTATTGATTGTGCCTGGGACGAGAATCTTTGTATGGAGAAGGTCAACCAACTCTATCAGAAAGAAGATGCTCCCACCGCTTTCTTTGTAGCCAGTGATTTAATGGCCATGGCCGCCTTAAGCAGCCTGTATAAAATGGGAATAGCCGTACCGGACAAAGTAGCGGTTATTGGGTTGTCCAATATCGAAATATCCAAATATTCCAATCCTCCTCTGACCACAATTGAAATTCCTACAAGGGAAATCGGCATGGTTGCCGTCGATCTGCTCCTTGCAAGGATTAACGGGTATCAGCTTCTCCCCAGGAAAGTAATTCTTCCTACCAGCCTGATTCTCCGCAACTCTACCTGAACATCCTATGGGATCACTGTATTATCATGGGATTCTGCCTATTAAAAAGCCATAGGAAGATAATTTCTATCTTCCTATGGCTTTGGATTATTTTACCAGACCCCAGGCACACAGACATTGATGATATCTCTCTATGAGTCGCATCTTAATAACGCGAACAATTGACTGGAAAAAGCGGAAGAAAACCCATCCGGCTTCTCTTCCGCTTATATTTTTAAACTTTTCTGATAAACTCCAGCACCTGCCGGTATATTCCCATCTCATCCAGCTGATATTTCTGCAATAATTCTTTTGCTGGTCCAGACTCACCGAACACATCCTGGATTCCTATTTTCTTCACCGGTACCGGGTACTCTTTGCATAAAGCATCACAGACAGCACTTCCCAGTCCGCCAACAACTGAATGCTCTTCAATCGTAACAATCTTCCCGGTCTCCTTAGCTGCCCTGCAGACAAGCTCCTCATCTAACGGCTTGATGGTATGGATATTGATGACTCTCGCAGAAATCCCATCGGATTCCAGCCTTTTTGCTGCGGCAAGGGTTTCCGACACTTCAAGCCCGGTGGCAATCAAGGTCACATCCGTTCCCTCACGCAACACGATGCCCTTTCCCAGTTCAAATTTATAATCCGGAGTATCGTTGATTACAGGAACTGCCAGACGTCCAAACCGCATATAAACCGGCCCATCATGCTCCACCGCTGCCCTTACAGCCGCTTTTGCCTCTATGTCATCCGCAGGGCAGAGCACAACCATCCCAGGAATCGTCCTCATCAAGGCAATGTCCTCGTTGCACTGATGAGTTGCCCCATCCTCGCCAACAGAGATACCAGCATGGGTAGCACCAATTTTTACATTCAGGTGCGGATAACCGATGGAATTCCTGACCTGTTCAAACGCCCTGCCTGCGGCAAACATGGCAAAGGTACTTGCAAACGGTATCTTGCCGGCGGCAGCAAGACCGGCGGCAATACCCATCATATTGCATTCCGCAATCCCGCAGTCCACATGGCGCTCCGGAAATGCCTTTTTAAAAACTCCGGTTTTTGTAGCCGCCGCCAGATCTGCATCTAACACGATGATTTTGTCATTTATTTGTCCAAGTTCCACCAGAGCGCTGCCATAGCTTTCCCTGGTAGCAATCTTCTTTGCAGTCATTTCCTTTATCTCCGGCATAGCGCTTCACCTGCTTTCTCCAAATCTGCCATCGCAATTTCATACTGAGCATCATCGGGCGCCGTCCCATGCCATGCCACAGAGCCCTCCATAAAAGAAACACCCTTGCCTTTTGTGGTTTTTGCAACAATGGCTGTCGGCATCCCTTTTGTCTGCCTTGCTTCCTCAAACGCGCGTTCTATTTGTGAAAAATCATGTCCGTCTATATTGATAACATGGAAATTAAACGCCTCAAACTTTTTGTCGATCGGATAGGGAGAGCATACATCATCAATGGGACCATCAATCTGAAGCCCATTATTATCAATAATAACCACCAGATTATCCAGCTTTCTATGACCTGCAAACATTGCAGCTTCCCAGACCTGGCCCTCTTCTATTTCCCCATCGCCAAGGAGTGTATACACGCGGAATGGTTCTTTACTGAGCTTTGCAGAAAGCGCCATCCCCACTGCTGCTGAAATCCCCTGTCCCAAAGAGCCGCTGGACATATCCACACCCGGTATATGCTTTCTGTCCGGATGCCCCTGCAGATAGGAGCCGGTATGGCGCAGGGTCTTTAAATCCTCTACCGGAAAAAATCCCCGGTTCGCCAAGGTTGAATAATATCCCGGCGCCACATGGCCTTTGGACAGCACAAACCGGTCCCGGTCTTCTTTTGCCGGATGTTCCGGATCAATATTCATCTCCCTGAAATAGAGCCAGGTGAATAGATCTGCTGCTGACAGCGAGCCGCCGGGATGACCGGATTTTGCGCTATGTACTGCTGTCACAATCCCTTTGCGGATTTCATTTGCCGTTTTTTCTAATTCCAGATAATTCCCCATCTTCTCTCTCCTCCCAGCTTACTCTCCAAAGACAGCACGATAATCCGCCTGGAATTTTTCAATTCCCTGATCAGTCAGCGGATGTTTTGTCATCTGCTCCAATACACCGTATGGAACCGTGGCGATATCCGCCCCTGCAAGTGCACAGTCAATCACATGAATCGGATTTCTCACGCTGGCAGCAATGATCTCTGTTTCAATCCCTGAGATACGGAATATATCAGCAATCATCCTGATTAAGTCCATTCCTGGCTGAGAGATATCATCGAGACGTCCCAGAAATGGTGATACATAAGTAGCGCCGGCGCGTGCTGCTAAAAGCGCCTGGTTGGCACTGAAAATCAGAGTCACATTGGTTTTAATTCCCTCTGCAGTCAAGACCTTCACCGCTTTTAAGCCTTCGACAGTCATTGGAATCTTAACAACCATGTTCGGATGTATTGCTGCAATTTCACGCCCCTCTTCGATCATTCCTTTAGCATCTGTCGTCGTAGCTTTCACTTCTCCGCTGATTGGTCCGTCTACAATCGAAGTGATCTCCCGGATCACTTCCACAAAATCTCTGCCTTCTTTTGCAATCAATGACGGGTTCGTCGTTACCCCGCAGATAATCCCCATATCATTTGCCTTTTTGATATCCTCTACCTTCGCTGTGTCAACAAAAAATTTCATTTTCTTTCCCCTTTCATTGGTCTTAATATTATTTTCGTTTTATTTATTAATTCGTTTAATCAATATATCCTATTAAACAATATCATTTTTTGCAAAAATGTCAATAGGTTATTTGCTTTTTTATCTCTTATCTTTCTGAATCTGCAAACAAAAAACAGCATCAAAGTCATCTTTCGTGTAAACGTTTCATGACCTCAATGCTGTTTCAGCATAATTTCAATATTCAGTTCTATATAAACTGTCCCGGGCTGTCAAAGACCCTGTCAATCGCTACGATCGCCGCACCGGTCAGAATGGGGTCTCCCTGGTACGCACTGATGGAAAGCGTAAGCTCGTCCCAGACATCAGGCAAAATTCCCTTTTGCACTGTCTCCCGCACAGTCTGCTCCATTAATTCCGGATTAGGGCGTGCCATATCATCACCGATAATAATCCGGTCCGGGTTAATCACATTGATAATGTTTATGATTCCGACGCCAAGGCTCTCGCAGGCCCTGCGGTAATGCTCTGTATCGGTTGTATCCCCGTTTCTGATTCGCTGCTCCAAATCCTCAAAATTACAGCCTTCCATGCCGGCACGCTCCCCATACACTGATTTTACAAGTTCCAGGGAGGATGCGTAGCGTTCCAGACAGCCTCTGTTTCCGCAGGCACATGGTTTCCCGTTTCTGTCTATCGTCATATGCCCAATCTCACCTGCCGTCCCAAGCGCCCCTTCATAGATTCTGCCATTCATCACAATTCCTGCGCCAATTCCCTGACCGGCGGCAATGTAAACCAGAATGTCATCATGATAGGCCTCCTTCAAATCCCACATATGGGCATAGGCTCCGGCATTGGCGTTATGTTCCAGGAACACTGGGATGTCCATCTCCCTGTCAAAAAACGCCTTCAACTCAATATCTTTCCATATATCCGCACCCGTTATTAACGCAATACGGCTTTTTTTCGCAATAAATGGTCCTGGCACTGCAAGCCCCGCAGCCAGCACAGAGTCCTTTCCATACTGCTGAATCAACAGGCGCATCCGCCCCACAATCTGATTTAAGATTTCTTCCGCACCGGGCTGCTTTTCCGGCTCAAAATCCACGCGTTCTTTTACAATCTGCTTACCGGTCAAATCAAATAGTCCCACGCTGTAATGCTTTCTTGCAAGACGCACGCCGATGACACGGTAGCCGTCAGGATTGATGGAGACTCCAATCGACCGTCGTCCTTTGCTGCCATTTAAGAAACCAACCTCCTTTACGATTCCCCAGTTTAAGAAATCTTTCATGATGTTGGTCACAGTCGCCTGTTTAAGCCCCGTAAGTGCTGCAAGATGTGCTCTGGAGCATACGCCTTCTCTTCTTAAACTTTTCAAAAGGAGAGATCGATTCATCTCCTGTGTCACGTCCTGGTTAATTCCCCGGTTCTGATTCATTCCGTCTTCCTCGCCGCTCTATAATATGCATCAGATATAGTTTCTGTCAGCTTTTCCTATTATATCATGTTTTTTTAATAAACGTCAAATAATCGTTTCTCTTTCTATTTCCCCAACAAAAAACTGCTGCAGGCATAAACAAATCAACCCGCAGCAGTTCACTCTATCTTAATTACTCCCGTTATAAATAGTGAATACAGTCTTTGTATTCTTCAAAAATCTTCTTGTTGATCTCATCTCCTCCATCCGCATTTGCACTGTGAAGGACAGGCGGCTTAATTCCCCTTTCAGCCAGAATTTCAGCAGCCCTGACGGAAATACCATTGACAATGGAGGCTCCGATCACCGTGGATGTGGCTCCTGCCTTTTCGTGGATTCCTTTGATCTTAACACAGCCGTCTCCAAACTCTCCCCCATTGTCTATGCAGATGTCACACAGCTCAAAAAGTCTTTTTCCGCTGCTGTGGCGGGAGGTGTTTTTCTCAGAATATGCCAGATTCGTAATTCCGATAACAGTCATATTCATGGCTTTGGCTTCCAGAGCCATTTCCACAATTCCCGCATTCCTTCCGGAAACAGAATGAATGAGAATCACATCCCTATCTTTTGCACTGGACTCTTCAAGAAGAGCCTTTGACTGGCCTTCCAGCCTTTCAAATCTGCTTGTCAGAGTAACGGGGCGGACATTGAGCATAAGAGAGGGATTAAACAGAGGATTGATGACTGCCAGGCCGCCGGCACGGTAAAACATTTCCTCTGATAAAATAGCTCCATGGGAACAGCCGAAGACATAGATGGAACGCTTTTGCCCGATAGCATCTGCTAGGCACTTTGCAGCAGCTTCCATAGCCTCTCCCTGGCTTTCCTGTACGGAATCCAGAATCCGTTCAATATTTTTAAAATAAGTCTTAATACCATTCATGAATCACCTCTCCTTTGCTTTTTCAATAAAAGAAACCATTCGGTCCAATACATATTCGATGACTTTACGGCCTTTCTCCTCTGTTGCATCTTTTGCATTCCCCATAACCGCGGTCTGAGTAAATTCACTCCACCGGATGGGCGTTACGTCTATAAGCTCAGGTACCAGCGGGGCTTCATTGACAGCTTTTGACATGTCCACATGTTCCTTGCACAAATACAGCATATAGGAAGTTTCAATTTCGTCCGCATGGAAAAATCCACCGTGAAAATTGCCTGCTCCCATTACTTCCCCCAGAATTTCTCCTGCACCGGGATAGGTAAAATACAGGATCTTAAAGTCTGGTCTTTCTTTCAGAGCCTTCCTGGCTGCCTCTTTTATGGCACCGTTATTCCCCAGATGGGTATTGATCATAACAGCCATATGGAATCCATTTCGCTCTGTTTCCAACAGGATTTCAAAGAGCAGTTGTGTTAAAAGCTCATTGCTGATACCGATTGATCCTTTCATTTCTCCCAGACTCCAAACCTGGGTGTAATGAATCGTGGGAAGAATCAGGGAAGGAACCCTCTCAGAAAGCTTATCACACAGGTTTTCAGCGAGAAAGGAATCTGTTCCTATGGGCAGATGGGGGCCATGGACTTCCACAGCGCCTATGGGAAGCAGCGCGATATTATGGGTTGGAATTAAGTCTCTGATAGATATTCCATCCAGTTCATTCATTTTACTGCTCATTCTCTCTCCTCCTATCGAAAGGAAAAGCATCGTTTGGGGTTGTCTATTAAGAATTTATCTGCCAGAATCCTTCCGTCTAAGCCTGCTGCATCTGCTTCTTCCATGAATCTGGGAATCCACTTGTCTAATATAAATTTTAAACCGATTCCGTAGCTGTAATTCCTGTAATAGGATTTTCTGGCAAGATCATGGCTGATCAAAAGTTGATCTTCATATCCCCTTTTACACAGCTCCAAAATCACATGAATCCTTGCAGACTCCGGTGCATATTTTATTTTCCCAAGTCCGTCAAAGCTTAAAAATCCTCCGTGGGACAAAATTTTCTCATAATAATATAAATCCAGGTTTCGGTCCATATGACCAAAGGAAACGCGGCTGATGTCCACCTTTTCCCTCTCTAGAATCTCAATCTGCTCCAGCGCCATGGTTCCTGCCTCTGTATGAAGATGGACAGGGGCCTTTGTCTCATGATGGGCTGCCGCGATCGCAACAATGGTCTTGACCTCTAAGGGATTAATGCTGTTATAGCCTGTACCGGTTTTTACCTGCCCTGCTTTGTAAGAGGTCCCTTCCAGCCCTACTTCGACTTCACGGATCACGTGATCCGTCAGCTGATCAACGGTTGCCTGTTCCATCCACTCCTGATAAGTATGATAATTTCCTACAATAGGAATTAAATGCTCCGGCAGCTTTGCATCCCATAAAAAGGACTTGTTAAACCCTGCTGTTGCAATGATTTGAATATCCAGCTCTCTCGCCAGTTCTGCAACTCCGGAAACATTTCTTCCATAATCAATGGCAGTGGCATCCACAATGGTACGGCCGCCTAAATGCTTAAAATCCTGCATATCTCCTTTTGTTTTTTCAGAATCATCAAGAAGCAGGTCATCTGCATTTCTTTCCTTCCAATAAGGCGGTACACACAACAAATGTTCATGGGAATAAGTTATTCCCATTTCCTCCGGTGAAATATCACCGAAAATCGTTCTCACAAAACTCATGATAATTCCTCCTTTCTGTCCGTAAATGCTACGGGAAAGCATAGCCGTAAGTTTTATTGAAAAACTCCGGCTATGCAGGTAAAAATCATATTTTTTTAGAATAAGAAGCCGGCAATCAACCGGATAATCGGCCCAATGATAAACATATCGGAATCAGCAGCCCACATAACTACATCAGGAACAGTCGATGGAGCCAGGAATGTTACCATGACATACTGGCCGATTGCAATGACAGTTGCCGTAATCACACCTGCAAACAGCGCCCCTCTGATTCCGCCTGTTTTATTGCCAAAAACTCCTGCTGTTCCAGCATGGAAGAAAATAGCGATCATAGTGGGAACAAACACATAGCCTACGGTATTTCCTAAAACTACAAGCCAGATTAAGCTTGCCACAAATGCTCCCAGGAATCCGATAATAACCGCATTGGGCGCATAAGGATAAACAATAGGTGCATCAAGGGCAGGTACTGCACCTGGAACGATTTTTGTAGCGATACCCTTAAAGGCAGGTACCATTTCACCGATAAACATGCGGACTCCGAAAAGTACCACCGCAATACCGCCTGCAAATTGTAAACTGGTTAATATGGAGTATATGATGAAGCTTGTATCTCCTGAGGACGCAAGAATTTCTCTGGCACCCTCTGTATTTTTAATCATAAGAAGGATGGTACCAATGATGAACAAAACTGCCATCGTAATTCCGGTAACAATATTGGAATCCCTTAAAAATCCCCATTTATCAGAGATAACCAGGTCTTCTGTGCTCTTTTCCTTATTCCCTACATACTTTCCTGCCACTGCACCTAAAAATGCAACAGATGCTGACGTATGTCCCAGTGCCACACTGTCATTTCCCGTGATTTTTCTTAAGAAAGGCTGTGTCAAAGCAGGCTGTAATGTCCAGTAAACGCCCAATACAACTGATAAAAATGCAGTTACTGCAAATGTATTTGCATTGATATTCTGATCAAAAATGATTCCTGAGAAAATAAGAGAAGTCCAGAACATCATATGACCGGTTAAATAGATATACTTAAATTTTGTAACCCGTGCCAGAAGCACATTGATCAGAAATCCAAATGTCATAGAAAGGGTAACAACGGTGCCGAATCTTTGAACAAAGTCATTCTGTCCCATATATTTGCCAAGACTCTGTGCTTCCAGTCCAAACACCTCAGCCCACATGGGCTGGAAAACGTTCAAAGAGGAAACCACAATTCCTGAACCAATTCCGATAATCTGGAAACCGATAATCGCTTTAATCGTTCCCTGAACCGTCTGGCTGAATGACTTCTTTTGGAGAATTAACCCCAACATAACGATAATTCCTAATAAAAAGCCGGCATTCCCAAAAATATTAGTTGCAATCCAATTCACTACTGCCATACCTAAACCTCCTCCGTTTGTAATTAGAAAACATGGTTTTCCTTTAAAACTCTTTTAATTTCATCTTTGTCAATAAAATTATCAAGAATAATTACTTTTCCCCTCGGGTTTTGAAGGGACTGTGCAATTTCTTTTGTTGTAACAATGAAATCGCACGCTTCACCGCTTGCTGCAGAAGCATCGCTGTGCTCCACCTCCGCTTTCACTCCCTCTGCCTGAAACACATCCTCAATATTCATCCGAAGGATGAGGGATGATCCCATACCCAATCCACAAACTGCTAATACTTTCATCATTATAAATCCGCCTTTCTGCGAAAGGCACCAATGGGGTTATGAAACAGTTTTGCCCCTTAGTACTCTCGCTTGTTGTTTTTGTGTTATACTCCTTTTGCAGGCCGCTGGCATACTACAGAACCCGGGGAGGTGAGTGGCGGGGCTCTATAGCGGCAACCCCGTATCGTTATATGGTGTCGGCCGTCCGTTAAGGCATCAATGAATGGCGCTAACAAACAGCCCGTAAACTTATCTCTTCCGAAGTTGACTCGATTTCGCCGGACGGCCAGTCCCTGCCAGCACTGCTAATATTTTTGCAGGAGGTATTCTATGTTCAAAATCTTTCGTAAAATCTGTTGTGGTCTTGATGTCCACAAAACCTGGATTTATGCCTGTATCGGTATCACTGATACAAACGGACGGACCGATTATAAGCAAGCCCGCTTCTCTTCCTTTTCTAAAGGTCTTAGAGACTTAGCTGACTGGCTTGCTAAATATAACTGTTCTGAAGTCTGTATGGAATCTTCCGGTAAGTTTTGGATCCCGGTCTTTAACATCCTTGAAAAAACCTGTTTTGTTACACTTGCCCATCCCAAATACACCAAACCTCAGAAAGGCAATAAGACCGACCGAAAAGATGCCAAATGGATTTGTGACCTTTTCATGTGTGACATGATCAAACCCAGTTTTATTCCTTCCCCTGAAATCCGTCAGCTTCGTGACCTGATACGCTATCGCTTCAAGCTTACCAACATGCTGACCGGTGAAAAAAACCGGGCTCAGAACTGTCTTACTGTTTCCAACTTAAAACTTGATGATGTTTTCAGCGATGTTTTTGGTAAATCTTCCCGTTCCATTACCAATTACATGCTCGACCATCCGGGCAAAACGTTTGATGTTGCTCCCTTTGTCGATAGACGATGCAAGACCCCTGTTGAAGAAATACAGGCTGCCGTTGACGGTGCCATTTCCCCTGAGCAGGCTGTCAAGCTTCGTCAATGTCTCGCACACATCGATGAGCTTGAAGCCCACAAAAAGGAAATCGAGCAGGAAATACTTCTGCTTGTGGATCCCTTTTCTGCTGTTCTGGATTTGCTTTACACCATTCCCGGATTCGATAAAAATCCGATGACCGCTATTGCCATTCTCTCTGAGATTGGTCCCGACATGTCGGTGTTTGAGTCATCTAAGAATCTCGTCTCATGGGCTGGTTGCTGTCCACGCAATGACCAGAGTGCAGGAAAAGTGAAATCCACACGTATTTCCCGCGCCGGCTGTTATTTGAAACCTCTTCTTGTTCAGATTGCCAATGCACTTCTCAAATCCAAAAAGCATCCTGAATTCAAAGAAAGGTATCACAGAATCAAAACCCGCAGGGGACACAAAAAGGCTGTCATTGCTGTCTGCAAGATGCTCCTGACCGCTATCTGGAACATCTTAAGCAAGCTGGAGCCATATACCTCTGAAGGTTTTTTAGAGCATCGCCCTGTCAATGAATCCAAGATTCTGACAAGGTCACAGGCTCTGGAACTGTTCAGGAAAAGAGGTTACACAATCATTGATGATCCTGCTGTAACTGTTTAATCCTGATTCTATAATAGTAACTATTTTTTCATCCACTAATCGTGAATGGCTTGTTTGCTATACGCCATTTTATTGACTACCCACTACTTTTTAGTTTCAAACTTTTCGTCTCCTTTGCTTAATCATTGTTTATAATTGACATGGCCTCATCAGCTGTCATGCACTGATACAACCTTTCTATCACTTGTTCCTTTCCTAAAATTCCGGCAATTTTCGTCATAAATTCAAGATGTTCATTATCGCTGCTGGTTGCAAGTGCCATAATCAGCTTCACCGGATCATTGCTGCTTCCAAAAGGAACCGGGGTTTTAAGGGTAATTAAGGATATTCCTGATTGAATGACCCCATCCTCCGGCCTTGCATGAGGCATTGCAAAACCGGGTGCTATGGCAAAATAGGGACCGTTCTTTTCGAAGTTTTTCAGCATTGCATCAATATACTCCTGCCTGATATACCCCTCCTGAAGAAGCACCTGTCCGGCTTTTACAATTCCCTCCTGTGCGTCAGAGGCATCAAGCCTTAATGCTATACATTTTTCATTGATAATACTCATTTCATTCACCTACTTTAATTTTTTTATATAATCCAATAGCTGGCTTGGTGTTTCCACCTTTTTTTTATAGTTCAGAAAGGACTGGTTCTCACTTAATTCCATGAGAGCCGTCAGTGCTGTTGCATAATCATTGCCTGCAACATTACAGAAACTGATAACCGTATCAATCTCTTTCCCATTCTCAAATACTACCGGCTTTTTTAATGTAATCAGGCTGAATGCGGTCTTTTTCACATTATTTTTATTTCTGGCGTGAGGCAGGGCAATTCCATTGCCAATGGTGATATAAGAGCCGAACTCTTTGATATTATTGATCATATCTTCCACATAGGACTGCAGGACACAATCTGTCTCTACCAGAAGAGCGCCTGCCGCATCAATGGCTTCCTGCCAGTTTTTATAAGTTTGATTGACAAGGATCCTGCATTCCGGAAGATACTTTAATAAAATATCATATTTAGAATGTTTCAGATCTCTGATTCCATTTAATTCCTTTAGTTCTTTTTCTAAACGGGGGCGATTGGTTATCACTGCATTCTGCTCTATTAACTGCATCAAGGTGGATAAATCATTGCCCCCGCGGATCATTCCTGCTTTTATCAAAGCTTCTGCATCCTGCTCTGTAAGCAGCGGATTCACCTCCACCACGTTGCTGACTGTATTTATTTTTACAGGGACTGTTGATACGAATAAATCGATATTCTTATTATCCGCATACGTATCCAGCTTATAATAAGGAATCACATCTTCGATCACCACATCAAACTTCTGCATGATTTTATTTTTCACCATTTGAGCGGTTCCAAAGCCCAAACCACAGATAAGAACAATTCTGCGGACCCGTTTCTTCTGTTTGTGGACCTGGGAAATGATATTTTCAATCAGCAACGTGAAATATCCGATATCATCTTGTGAAAATTTCTTTTCCAGATAATTTTCAAGCCCTGCTAAACTTCTCTCAACATCATGAAATGCCTCCCCGTATTCTTCTTTTATGTCCTGAAGTATTGGATTCTGAATATAAATGTTTCTCCTTACCCTCTCCACAGCTGCATAGAAATGGTTGTATAACATGTCCAGTGCCTCGTTTAGGCTGTATTCATTTGCTATTGATTGAAAGGACTGGTTGGTGTATTTTTGCAGTAAATCAGAAACAAGTCGATGGATCCAGATCATACTTCCAATCAAGACATACTGGTCTTTTTCATTGCTTTCTATGGAATAACCTTTATTTAAAACAATGACAAATTTAAAAAATTCTTCACAGGGCAGTTTGATCTTCAGATGTTTCTCACAGGAAATACTGATAGCTTCTGCCAGCTTTCTCCCTTCCACTCCGACGTATTCTTTTGCATCTGCCAAAATGCAATGCCCGCTTCCTGTTCTGTAAAATACCAGAATCAGATTCAGCATAGCCAGTATATAGATTTCATCATTTTGAATCACCGGCATATATTCCCATATGGAGGAAAATAAAGCCTCTGCTTTCTGTTCTGATTGAAACTGGTTAAAAACCTCTCCGATCCATTCTCTTAAATAAGGATTGCAATTACGAAGAGAAAGCTTCTTATGTTTACTGTCCTGGCTGGAAAGACCGCAGTATTTATAAAGCACATCTATAAGTGCGGAACGGATTACTGTTTCACTTCCATTTAACTCAATCCCCATTCTCTTATGGTTTACTAATTCCAGTCCGTATTCCCCGCACTTTTCCTTAACAACTGCAAGGGATTTCTTAACTGTAGATTTACTCACATCCAGATAATCTGTAATTTCATCAATTGTATAGTGTAAATCAGCCAGATACCGAAAAATAATGGTCTCACAGCGGTCTTCCTTCGAAAGGTAATACAGTTCTTTTGTGATATGATCCATCGTAAACTTCATGGATAGAGGGGCATTTTTTAGATAGCATCTTTTGTTGTCTAGTACGAAACAGGCCTGTTGGGAGTTTTCGTTCAGAAAACTATTGATTAAGTCGACAGCATATTTAAAAGAACGTTCCGTATATCCAAATCTCTCTATTAACTCTCTGTAATTAAACCCATCTTTCGACGAATTTACCAAATAAAGAAGTTCGATTTCGCGCTTTCCGATTTGAAACATAGCTTAGCTCCATTCTTTTAATAACCACTAGTTAATTTTATAATATAGGATCGTAATTTTAAAGTAAAGGTCATCCTTGTGCCGTGTTTTTTACAACAAATACCCCAAATAAAATATCGTATCCCTCATTTTTTTAGTAATTCTATCCTGGACTTTTAAACAACTTTCCTCCTGTATATATTCTTTTCCCATGGATCATAAATATACATGTTCCACGCTTCGGTGCAATAATTTAAAAGTTTAATCTCTTCTCTCACAAAACTGCCGCCCGGTCAGTCCGCAGGCACTTGCCAGTAAAAGTACCAGCCAATGGGAAAAGGGAGAATCATATTAAAAATTCTAAGGGGAAGGTAATCACAGAACTGATTGCAGAGGTGCAATCGGATGAGAATGTGGGGAAAGAATACCGTAACCGTCATGTCAATCCCCGCCGGGTGGCTGGTTAAAACATCCGCGCCACATAAGATGACAGGCTTCGTGAAAGAGCAGGTGAATGAAATACCCCAGGACACAAATGTGGCGCCAGCGGTGCCAGGTACCATTATACGAATAAAACAAAAGCAATGAATGATTACTTATTTTTCAGATATTCACAAATGTCATCTATGTTTATATCTTTCTCATCCATATTTTCGGTTAAGTCCTCTATTAAATCCTTTGCCAGATGAAATTCCTTTTTATCCGCCAGAAAAATTCTGGCTCTGGGGCGAGGAACCATACCTTGAGGGCCGGCACCTGTAATGTAGTTAATAATGACGATTATATCTTTTAAATTGTCATTATTAACATCACGAAATCCTACAGACTCTACACTGTCAAAAAGACCTGCATAAGTATCAGTTTTGTTATTTTCACAATAGTAAGGGAATGAATAAATAACCTTGCTGTCTTTCATCAGATAGAATGAAACATCTTCAAAATCATCACCAGCTTCAGGACCATATGAAATAAACTTAACATCACCCCAGTCAAACAATTCAACATCAAAAGATTGATCTGGTATGATTCGTTTTTCGTCCAGAGATAATTCTGATTGAGAAACTCCGCTTGGAGATTCAGCTTTTATCTGACCACCTTCAGAAGTTACAATAACCGGATTCAGCTGGTCAGCCTTTGATTTCTGGCAGCCTGCCAGTAAACAGCCACACAGCAATGCCGCTGCAAATAACATCATCTTTTTTTTCATCTGCAACCCCCTTATAACTTTTTGATATTTGTATTCAGTCCGCATTAATATACTAACACCAGATGTCTAAAATAGCATTATGATTTTATATATAACATTAAAATACCGATTAAAGTATTTCATTTGACGCTCACGAAAGAGACGATAGAGTATAATTCTATCGTCTTATCTTAACAGTATTGATTTGGGGTATCGAATATTACCAAGCATAAATACTCGCTTGACAGTTAATCTCCGTAAGCCTCTCTATGTAATATTGAGTATTAATAATAAACCACAATTGGGTACTGAATCTCATAATCGTCCAAATGGATAAACCTTTAAGATCATACTCTTCTACCAATCCGGCTCTAGAGTCAAAACTTCTGGCATCTTTAAACCATACTAAATGCAGAGACCCATTGCTATCCGAATGGAAGAAGTATGGTGACTGTGCTTCTTCATTAAATTGAATTGTTATACCATTATCCGCTGCAATTTCTACCGCACGGTCAGAACTTATAGCAGCGGCTTCTGTGACGCCGGGAACATAAGGAAGTTCCCAATCATAACCTAGAGTGGTGATTCCAAATAAAATTTTTTCAGGGGGAATGATACTAACTGCATAACCTAACAATTCTCTTAAAATGTTAACCGGAAAAATTGAGTTTGGATAACTATATGACAATGCCCAATCATAAGATGAAAATATAATTCCATCTACAGATTCAGTAAATTTTCCATAATCTATTTTTTCAAAACTGACATTTGGGGCTTCAATATTCGCAATAGGCGTAATAGTAATAAGTATCTTGTAACCCTCTGAATGAAATATCGCAGAGACTCTTTTCAAATATTCTGCAAAGCTATTTATGTTCTCATAAGTGATGTTTTCAACATATATATTAATACCACAAAAACCTTTCGCTTTCATTATCTTAAGAGCGTTATCAATTACACGATCCTGCACAGAAGGATTATTTAAAATATTATAGGTCACTTCCGGGTTGATTAATCCATCTTCCGACAAAGTGGAAACAAACATCATGGGTGCGACACCATAAGTTTTAGCCAGATCGACGAGTTCGGTATCATCGGCTCTGAAGATAATTTCTCCTTCATTTGTAGCCCTATAATTGAATATAGACAGATACGTTAAAAAAGGAAGCGTTTTTATTAAAATAGGGGTATCTATATAAGAAAAGGCATAACCTATGGTTGTAATTGTTCTTGTTTTATTCGTTTGATACCTTATAACTATCGTTTCACCTACGTACAGAAATTCTCTGTCGGAAAGATATGGATTATTTCTTAGTAGCTCCATTGTCGTAGTACCATGCTGCTCCGCAATACTCTCCAAAGTATCACCGGCCTTGACGGTATAAAGTGTTTCAGGCTGAACAATCACAATCGTTTGGCCTATTGCCAAGTTACCAGGATTTGTCAATCCGTTTTCCAATATTAATCTATCAACAGGGATGTTATAATACTCTGATATTGAATAGATGGTATCGCCGGGTTGTACAGCATGTATGATCATGGCTTACCTCCGCTGATCTTATTAATTCTATTATATGCTGCCCTTACGTGTTCATAACATTATGTCATAAATAACCATATGTATCTCATCGTATGACTTTATATAGCATTGTTCAGCTTTGGATGCATGTAATAATTAATATTGCAAATCAAAGCCTTCTGCCAACCGGACTGCATAAGTTTCTCCGGCATTCTCTAATGCCGGAAGCATATAGCATTCGTTATAGCGAATTACCGGAAGCCTGTCATAAGCCCTCATGCTCATATGCTTCAAAGTTTCCTCCATATAGTGAAGGCATTCTACTGCTCGCTTCATATCCTGCGTTTAGAATTCCTTTGATTACCCTGTCTTTTGCAGCTGCTGTAAGTCCATTTCTATTCGGGGATGACCATACTACTATAATTGCATAATCACATACCTCCTTATAATCCACGTCCAAGTTCATATGCCTGGTTCGGATAATCCGTATTCTCAATATCAGACCGGCAACGACAAGCGTAAGCCAGAATCTTACCGCAGTCCTGCCAGCCAAGGTTCGCCTTTTTTCCCTTCCCTCGAATCAGGTTATTAATACCATGATAACGGTCTATAAATTCTCTGCCATTAATGCCGATGTACCGTCCTTATGAGGACTACCGGTTAAAACAACTATTTTCATACCTTTTAACCTCCATTGACTTTTTATACTCATTTTATCATTTACATGATACATCAACAAGTACGCACCTTTAGAACATATACTCTACTTAAGTATAGTATAAGGAGGTGCTGGACCAATGCAGCTATACCCAAGCATGCCAAAAAACAGGAAGGAACTCCTATCTCGTTCCTTCCTGTTTTTTTGCCTCTATCCCCCGATTCTGGATTCCAACCCAATCTTCAACGCATATTGGTGATATTCCTCTAAATCTTCTTCATGAAGCATTTTATCAGTCATCTGGTAAGCTCTTCCCAATTTCTCGTATTTTGCTTTTCCAAGTGTATGATAAGGAAGAAGGTTTACGTTTTTAACTCCCAGCTGCTGTAGGTATCCCAAAGTTTCTTTTATTAATGCAGAATCAAAGTTGAATCCTGGAATAATCGGCATGCGCACAGTTAACTTATCCGGACACATCTCTACCAGATATAGCAGGTTTTCTTTAATCTGTCTCCCATTTCCTCCTGTAACCCTTTTAAGTACTTCGTCATCCAGATGTTTAAAATCGTAGAGAAAATGGTCGATATAGGGTTCAGCAGCCTGCAGGGCTTTTAAAGAATAATTCCCCGTAGTTTCTACCGCCGTATTTAGGCCCCTTTCCTTACTTGCTCTGAGGATGGCAATCAGCCCCTCCAGCTGTACAAAGGGCTCCCCTCCGCTGACTGTGATTCCCCCTCCGTCGGAATTATCATAGTAATCCTTATCCTTCATCACTTCTTCCATGATGAAATCCAATTCCATATCTTTTCCATGAAATTCAAGTGCATCCTGCATACAGTTTTTCTCACAAGCCAGACAATCGGTACATAGGGTGCTGTTATAATTGAATTTCCCGTTGTCATCAAAGGTAATAGCCTTAGTCTGGCATCCCTTTTCGCATGAACGGCATCCGATACACTTCGACTCGTTGTATAAGAGTTCCGGATAAGATGTCTGTGTCTCTGGATTGGCGCACCATGGACAGTACATGGAGCATCCTTTTAAGAAAACGGTGGTGCGGATCCCAGGTCCGTCATGGGTCGCAAACCGTTCCATATTGGTTACTCTAATCATACAATGCCCTGCTCAGCAATTCTTCCTGGATATCCTTTGTCAGATTCACAAAGACCGCACTGTAACCGGCCACTCGGACAATTAAATCCGGGTAATTCTCCGGATTCTTTTGGGCAGCCTCAAGAACGCCATAATCCACAACCGTTACCATGAGCTGGCAGCCTCCTTTTTTAAAATATGTATCAAATAACATTTTGACTTTTTTTCGGTCTTTATTGAACATACGGGGCGTAAATTTGATATTCTGCACGCTTCCCCCATGATATTTTGCCTGGAATTTAACCAGGGAATTCAAGCAGGCGGTAGGTCCGTTTTTTGCCGCTCCGCCCTGGGGATTATTAGCTGGATTTAAGTAAATACCTGTTTTTCTCCCGTCCAGGCTGGCAAATGTATCATGACCCCAATCTGTATTTGTCTGGTTATTTGAAATTACAATCAGAAAATATCCCATGCCATAATCAATCCCCTTCTGACGGATCCCTTTTGCTACAAATTCAAATAAATCATTTGCGAGATTATCGCATTCCGTTTTGTCATTGCCGTATTTATCCTGATCCAATAAATCTTTTCGAATCCTCTCATATCCTTCAAAATTGGCAAGCTGTGCCTGGTGCAATTCACAGAGACTATATTTTTTATCAATATATACCAGCTTTTTAATCGCCCAGAGCGAATCGCTGGAATTGATGTTTCCGTATGTTTCATTGGTTCCGCCAAGGATTTCCACTCCTCCGTCCAGCACTGCCTTCCCTCGATTGATACAATCATCCATCAAAACAGAAGTAAACAGAAAGGAGACTTTTTCATTCATGATCTCATAAGAACGGTATTGAGCCTGTATGCTTAAATCAAAGTAATAATTTAACAACTCCTTATATTTATCAAACAGTTCGTCAAAGGTTTTGAAGTGGGAACATTCCGGAATCTCTAAGGGTCCGCTTTTTCGTTTCCCATCCATAGGGTCTGTTCCGCCGTTTAAGGTGATATTTAAGATTTTTAATAAGTTTAATAAAATATTCGGTGTTCCAACGCTCTTACCCTGAATGACAAATTCTCCGCATCCAAATGGTACGTACTGTTCTGCTATTTCCCGTTTCACACGCATGGAATACATAACTGCGGGGACATTCACATCATCATTGTATAAAGTAGGGTAGGTAGCGCCGCTTCCGATACAATCATAGGCCATATCCATAAGGGATTCTGGGGTGTCTTTGCTAAAGCGCAGGGTAAACTGGGGCTCCACATAACGTGTGTCCTTGCACACCCTCATACAGATATGGGCAAATGTATCTGCTTCTTTCGGATGTTCCCGTCCTACACCGCCTACAATAATACGTCCGTTAACCGTGGTACGCCTGTTCTCAATCATCTTCCACAGGGATTTTAAATACCGGTAGGACTCTTCTTCGTCTATAATGCCATGATCCAGATCATGCTGTAAAAATGGTCCTAACACGTCATCCAGCCGCCCATAGTTAATTACTCCTGCACAAAGGGCGTAAATCCAAAACAGCTGCAAAGCCTGGTGGAACGTGTGTGGTTTATTCTTCTTAATATACCGCAAGTCATTTTCCATTAGTTCCAAATCCTTCAAACGGGACCGGTCCGCACCGTTTCTTGCTTCTCTCACCAGTTCCGTCTGACGTTCCATTACCTCCTGCAAAAGACAAAGGCTTTCATAACTGCATTCCAGAAATTCATTCTGTTCTTTTGAACTGATCAGTTCTTTTAGGCCTTCCACTCCATATTCCATCAGCTTTTTATAATTCAACATCATTCCCGACAACCTGGCTGTTGCCATCAAAGGAAAGGAGCAATCAATAAACCTTCCGACTGTGTCCTCTGTCAATACCTCCTGACAGTAAATTGCCTTCGTATCATGATCCTGCCAATAATCGTAAAGCGTATCAACTCTTGCTTTTTCCTCGCCGTACAACAGCGTTTCTTTAAATGCCCTCAGCTTATGAAATACGCAGTAATGGCCTACGCCACCAATACTAGTCACACTGCCAAAGCCAATGGGTAAAAAATCAAGTCTGCCTGCCAGCAGATCATCATATTCAATCGAACGGAACAGCACCGGATATATTGTTTTCAGGCAATTAATCTCTCTTCTCGCCTTATCCAGACCCTCACTGTTTCTATGCGCCTCTGTATAGGCTTCCATAATAGCCAACTGCTCCCGTGGTGTTTTTTCACATGGGATTGGGATTGACACCTCTACGTTCTGAGCGCCGTCAATGTTAATTTTCTTTTTCACTTACGAGTCTCCTCCTCTATCTGATATTACCTGATAAATCACTTATGTTCCTTAGCTTTTCTCTTACTGCCCCATTCTGCATTCCTGCTCCGGTCCTGCACTTTTAGTGAAAAAAAGAGGGCGCTTAACTGCGTCCCCTCTTCTTAATGTATTCTAACTGAGACAAACGGTAAAATTATCCGGTGCCTCACCTGTGTCAGGGAGACGATTGACATACACGTTTGTAAAATCTTCCAGACTTGCCCACGAGAACATGGCCTTAATATGATACTTGGAGTCATCGATCAGGAGATGGTTGTTCTGGCTCTTCTTCATGATCTCCTTTTTCATCGTCCCGATCTCCATATCGAAAATGTAAACTTCACCGCTTTCCATATTAACCCCATTGGTACTGAAAAAAGCATGGTCAAAATTAAAATTCCGAATCATATCCACTGCCATGGATCCTGAACTCAAATCATAATCTGGTGAAAAACGACCACCCAGCAGATAGATATCTCCCTTGTACGTAATGGGAATCTTCTTAATCAGATAAATGCTTGGGGTTACAATCTTTACATGGTGCGCCAGCAGCTGCGGCAGCAGGTACACAGGGGTAGTGCCGGAGTCCACATAAACGCAGTCCCCGTCCTTTACATTCGTGACAGCCCGCTGGCAGACAATCTCCTTTGCCTCCGCACACAGGCTCTCCTTGTTCACGGTAGGAACTTCGTTGAATACCGTCAGTGTTGAAGATACCTCTCTGCACATAGCTCCTCCCCGTTCCCTGCTGACCAGCCCCTGTTCCTCCAGTTCAATCAAATCCCTCGTTACCGTGGATTTTGATACATTTAACTGTTCCATCAGTTCCTTTATGGTTACAAAAGACTGTTCTTTTACGATACTCATGATATGATAAAGCCTTTGCTGTGATAGCATAACGTCACCTCCTTCGCCATTATCATATCAGAGGAGGAAATCATATGTCAATCTATCATTCTTTCGATCGATCTTAACCGATGTAATGACTCCATTCCGGGTTATCCTTGCCGCAGTTGATACATTTAGTTTCGTTTTAATTTAAGACGCTTTAAAGTTATACAGACAATTGCAGTCACCACAGTTCCCGCAGCCATACAGATCAGTCCCATAAACGGCTTGTTCACTGCACCCAGTATCAGCACAATGGGACCGCCATGAGCAACAGAATCTGTAATGCCGAATAAGAATCCCATCGTACATGCCACTACAGATCCAATCATATTGGCCGGAATGACGGCCAGCGGATCACCCGCTGCAAACGGGATAGCTCCCTCGGAAATCCCCACCAGGCCCATGGCCAGAGCCGCCTTGCCGTTGGCAGTCTCCTCAGGAAGAAACAGCTGGTGCTTACGGTCTAAGAATGTAGCCAGTGCCATGCCCAACGGTGCAACCGGAATCGCCATAGCCTGTGCTCCCATGAACTGAGGCTGTCCTTCGGCAATTAAACCAACCGAGAACATGAATGCTACCTTGCCAAAGGGACCGCCCATGTCAAAGCCCTGCATCAGACCGATTGTGATGCCAAGCAAAATCATACTTCCGGCAGACATGCTTTCCAGCATGGCGTAAAGAGCGGTCATCAGGGATGAAATGGGTGCTCCGATAATAAATATAAATACAAATGCAATAAACAAAGATCCAATAATAGGAATAATCATGATCGGAACCAATGGCCTGATCATCTCCGGCCAACGAAGCTTCTTCATCCACTTTACAAAGTATCCGGTCAGAAATCCAGCCACAATGGCTCCGATAAAGCCGGTTCCGGCTGACGCTCCGTAGAAAGAACCGTTGTTGGCAATCCAGCCGCCAATCATACCAGGAGCCAGAGCCGCTCTGTCACCAATAGCATATGCTATGTAGCCGGCGAGAATCGGGATCATCAAAGTAAATCCGGCGCTTCCCACTGCAGAAATCTGATTCCAGAAGCTGCCTTCGGGGATCACAAGACCCTGGGGTGTGGGCTTTCCTCCCACTGCAAGTGCGACCGCAATCAGCAGACCACCGATTACCACAAACGGGATCATAAAGGAGACGCCGTTCATCAACGCCTTATAGAACATCTTTCCACTAAGCGCACCCACTGGCTCTTCTGCCTTCCTGCTAACTGACGGAACACGCTCTGTGGAGTTCCCGGCAAAAAGCGGGGCTTTTCCATCCAGAACCCTTCGGATCAGTTCTTTCGGATGGTCGATTCCTTCCTTCACAGTGGCGGTAACTACCTGTTTTCCACGGAAACGTTCCATGTCCGTCTCCTTGTCGCTGGCAATGATAATTCCCTCAGCTCTTTCAATCTCTTCCCTGGTGGGAACATTTTCCGTGCCGATGGAGCCGTTTGTTTCCACTTTTATGGATACTCCCATCTCCTCAGCAGCTTTCGCCAACGCTTTCGCTGCCAGATACGTATGAGCGACTCCAACCGTACAGCCGGTCACCCCGATTAAAAACCGTTCTGACCCTTTGTTCTCTGTCCGTGTCTCCTCTGTGCTAAGTACTGCAAGAATATCTTCCGGCCGTTTTGCCTCCTTTAGATAATCCAGGCAATCGCAATCCAGCAAACGGGAAGTAATACCGCTTAACAGTGTAATATGCGTGTCGTCCGCATTGTTTGGCATCGCGATAAGAAAAATGATATGGCTTGGCGAGCTCCCCTCTTCAAACCTGATTCCCCGTTTGGATATTCCGATTGCCACCGCCGGTCTCAGTACTGCATCCGATTTTCCGTGAGGCAATGCCACTCCGTTCTCCAGATTAGTGGGTACCTGTGCCTCTCGTTCCAATACATTCTGAATATAGTTGGCTTTGTCCTTCAGTACATGTTCCTTATAGAGAAGTTCCGCCAACTCCTCTATCGCCGCATTTTTATCCTCTGCCTGCATGTTAACCTTGATCAGCTTAGGCGAGAGAAACTTTGTTATATCCCCCATTTTGATTCCTCCTGATTATAATAATTTTCTGCGGTTTCGTATCTTTCTATGTATCATGTTCCGGCTCCACCCATTCAATACTGCTGTTCGTACCTCCTTTGCTCGAATTCAGGTGCCACTTCCCCGCCGTATTCAATAAATCAACTATAACACTGTTTTGATTTATTGTCAATCATTTTGATTCATATTGATTCATTTTAGTTCTTTGCGATTCACGGCGTAAAGATTCTCTTTTTTTATGCAAAATAAAAGAGAACGGTCACCACGCCGTTCTCTATTTTAATCTTTTAAGACATAAACAGTCCGATCACTAATTCCCCTGCCTCTGACATACATATCCGTAAAGCGGCGGATTTGCTGCGCATGACACAAGACTCAGTGTATGCGGTACTGTTAAAAAAATTAGAATCCACTGACCCCTGCCATGCTTTTGCACCTTATATAATGCTATATTATAGGGCCCCATCTCCCGAAATGCTGTCATACTTTAAGACTGCGGCTAAAAATACCAACGCCAGGCCCTGCCCCCAGCCCTGAATCCATTTTTTCGAAACATTCCGGTACCCATCCCGGTCCTTCATAACTGCAGTCCCGCCAGAAACACCGGTCACACTTCCGTCAGGGGCCACATGTGATAACACTCCGTCAATGGACTTTTCGATATATTTAATATAAAGAGGATTTTTCTTTAAGACCATGGCCGCTGCGATTCCGGCAGATGCGGATACCTCCTCATAGGATTCCTCATCGTCTAAAATAGTCCTCCACAGACCATGATCTGTCTGCAAAAATTTAATAGCTGAGAGCTGTTCATTTAAGCTTCCAACGATTTCCAAGTATTGGGGATAAAGGTAGCATTCCGGTAAAATGAGTCCTGCCATGCTCATAGTATAAGCCGCCCAGCAATTAGCCCTTCCCCAGTAAAAGCCTGACATATGGTCTTTTGTTATATGATTATAGCCGTGATACCACAATCCTGTGTCCTCATCCTGAAGATATTGAATATGCCAGTAGTACTGATTCAGCGCATCTTCTATTAGAGCCGCCTCCTTTGTCATAACGCCTACCCTTAAGAGGAAAAACGCAGCCATGAATAAGGTGTCAGCCCAACATTGCTCCGGAAAATCATTGATTGCTGAAACCGTATGCTGCAACACATAGTCTCCAAAGCGGAGAGCATCCTTCCTTAAATACTCCGCCTTGGACTTTATAATATCCATATATTTTTCTTCCCCTGTAGCCTCATACAAAGTAATCAGGCAATGTCCCATGGCGCAGGTGTTTACCGTCCACCTTGGGAGTCCCAGCTCGATCAGCTCATCCACCCTTTCTTTAAGGAATCTCAGATAGTCTTCTTTTTTCGTTACCTCATAGGCCTCGGAAAGGCCATAGTATGCTACACCGCAGGGCCAGTCCCATGACATATCCATACGTTTGGTTCGCTCCAGAATGCGGTCCATTGCCTCCCCGATCCTCGTCCTGTCATAATGAATCTTACCCATATCTTAATCCTCCATCTTTATCAAACACCGGCCAGCCGGATCACCATATCAGAAAATCCCGGTCTAACAGACGCAGGATTCCTTCCGTCAAAAAGTAATCGCCATATATAATTGGCACCTGGCGGTCCGATTCCCGGTCATAGCGGGCAGAACCGCAGGATACAACAGAGTCTATGTCCGGATTCCATTGGCAGAATCGGTCCGTGACCGCTTTTAAACAACGGACGGCTGACTTTACGTAGAGATCCTTTTCCAGATACCGTACATGCTCAGAAAGCTCCAGGAGGCCGCATGCTGCACAAACTCCCGCCGTCGTGTCATAATAGACAGGCTGTGCCGGTGCCCGGAAATCAATGAGCGGGATATCATCATGAATTGCCAGATTTGCACAAACATAGTGGGCCACACGCTTTGCAGCATCCAGATAAACCTCATTTCCCGTGTAACGGTATGCCAGGGACATTCCATAAATCGCCCAGGCCTGCCCGCGGCTCCAGGAAGAACCACTTTCATAGCCCTGCCCGCCGGGATTATCCAGATACTCCCCTGTGGCCGGATCAAATTCTACCATATGATTGCAGGAACCATCCGGTCTGAGAATATAATTCAGAACCGTGTCCGTATGATTGACGGCAATCTGCCGATAAGCGCTGTCATGCTGTTCCTCAGCCGCCCAGTACAGAAGGGGCAGATTCATCAGACAGTCTACGATGGCAACCCCTGCCCGTTCTCCATTCCACGCCTTAATATACCTGCCCTTGGGATTATAACGCCCCGCCAGTATTCCTGCCGCATGAAGTCCCCTGGCACGGGAACCCTTGCTGCCCGTAAGGCGATAATCAGCTACCGCCGTATGCAGCCAGAGAAACCCCACATCGTGGTCCAGTTTTGTAAATGACGTCAGTGCCTCATCCAACCGTTCTTCAATTCCGGTTGCAGCATCTTTATAGCACCCTTTTCCGGTTGCATGATACATCTGCCATAGCATCCCGCTGTAAAAACCGTTGGTCCATGCGGCCAGCTCCCGCTTTCCCATATCTTCATACCTTCCATCGACCGGAACATATGGCATTATGGACCCAAGACGTCTGCATTCTGCTTCAAGTTTTATCTCCAGCTTTTCCCAAACGGATTCCGCCCAGTTAAGCGTTTCTTTCTCAATCCCGTAACGCATAGCAGTTTCCTCCTCCAATCACAATCTCCTTATCTGTAAATTCTGTTTCTACCAGTGTTTCGATTTCTGTCACTCCCTGTTTAACCGCAAATTCGATCGCCGGAATACAGACATTGGGAAACACAAGATTCATATTGGGGAGCGCTGTAATGACGGTACCTTTTCCATGGTTCGCCCGAATCTGGCCCCTTCCATTTTCATCGAAAACAGCCGCAAAACCATTTCCTTCCTCTTTTCCAGTCTCCTCCATACAGTCAGGATAAGAAAAGCCGCAGTCATATGCCATACAGTTTAAATTACTGGTAATTCTGTGCCTGCGCTTATGACCGTTTTGGACCGGTACAGTCCATGTCTCTACATTAATACCTTCCACAGGGCTCCATCTTGCATAAACCTCATCGCCTGTAACATGATACTCCTGGCATGTCCTCCGCACATAATACATGCCTTGAACGTAAAATGCCAGCATGCTGTCAGTTCCTGCCTGTTCCAGCTGATGGTAAGATCGGGGAACGCAAAAGCCAAAAACAGAAGAATAAGCAAACTTAGCATACTTCTCTGCTGCATGGGGATGCTCCATCACCGGATACTGGCCTGCTGTCAGGGCCACCACCTCATGCCTCCTATGACAGAGCAGCATGTCACATTCCTTTACCGCATATGTTTCCTTCAGCTCTGGCAGCGCTTCGCATCCGGCCTGCCAAAACGGATGATCATCCGGCAATGCAAGGAATACAAAGGTTTTCAATGCCCAGTATGAGGAACCCGGGGCATTATAGGCCTCGGACATCAGCAGATTCGGATAAGTATATCCAACCGTAAGCACGCCTGCATTGTCAAAGATCGGCTGATGCAGCCAATATTCCATATGCCTTTGGATAATACCTTTCATGATTCCTAAGGAAAAGCATTCCACTCCTGCCAGGGCACAGGCGCTGAAAAAGGCGGCCTGCGCAAAGCGATAGGTCAGGGAACGGCCAAAGGGAAGCGCCTTGCCTTCGTCATCAAACCAGTAAATAAACGTTTTTGCAAATTCTGCAGCCCGCTGTTTAAAACGCTCTGCAGTCTCCGGGTCTTCCTTTTCCATAAATTTCGCATATAAAAGACAGTAGAAATGAATGCCAAAAGACGTGTAATAATCCTTCTGCGGCCGTTTTCCGTCAGAGTACCAGCCATTGCCCAGATAAAAGGATTCATATCGGTCCATGGCATCCGTAACCTGATCCCGGTTCCATTTCATTCCCACGCTTTTTAAGGCCAGGTTTGCGATGACCTTAAAGTACTGCCAGTTGTTGTCTGCCTGGGTATAAAGGTTGATTTGGTACAGCCAATCTGCTAGACACTGCTTTTCCGCAGCCCCCATAGGATCCCACAGCTTTTCCGGAATCATAAGTATTCCGTAACTGATCGCCGCCATCTCAACCATCCTCTGGTCTTTATTATGCAGGTCTCCCCAATATCCTTCAGATGCAGGGTTGGTTCCTTTGCATAATCCCTTTTGGTAAACCGGCAGGAGGCTTTCATCTTTTCCTCCGCCAGCCCAGTAGGATACCATGCCCCATAAAACACGGGAAAACCCTTCCATTCCGGCAATCCGGCTGCCGTAGCCTGCTGCAAACGCCCCTAGCTGCAAGCTGGCACAGTCTTTGCTGTAATGTTTTTTCAACGGCTCCACCAGATGCAGCAGCATTTCCTGATAGTAGGTTTTATCTTTCATATATTCCTCCATCTCACTCTTTCTGCAAGGTTAAAACAGAGGATGCTGCAAAATCAATTTTACAACACCCTCCGGGGTATGACTTGCTATTTGTTTTTTATCACTTATTAGCTTTCAGTTCATCCAGAATTGTCTGATACTGTTCTGTCAATTCCTTCGCTGCTTCCTCCGGAGTAATATCTCCGTAAACAACCTCCTGGATCAAGTCTTTCCGGGTTACTTCAAGCTCGGTATTTCCACTGATCATATTATTGGTATAAGAATTTGGTTCGGAAATTTCAACACCTTTTTTCTGGATTTCACTTACAACTCCTGCTGCGATCAAAATGTCATCAGACTGCTTGGTGGGGCAGTATCCAACATCAGTTTTACAGATTGAAATGGATTCCGGATCATTCATCAGAAAATCCAGGAATTTCGCAGCGTCTTCCTTATGCTCAGAATTATCATTAACTGCAAAGCCTCTGTCTCCGCTGTATGCAACCCCGCTGCACTTTGCGTCACTGGTGACGGGCATGGAAATGACATCTAATGGGCTGTCAATGGAAGCAATATATTTAGGAGCGCTTCCTGTATAGTCCACAATCATGCCTATCTTTCCGTTGATCCACTTGTTGTTCTGGTCCGCCTGTCCGGCAAAGGTTGCTGCTTCTCCAAATGGTTCCAGAGTATTAGTCTCATACAGATCCACAATATTCCGGAATGCTTCTGCCGCATCTTCTTCCGAAAAATTCATGGCATAGGTTTCTTCATCTATCAGAGGCTTTCCCGTCTTTTGTGCCAGGTAAGGCTGTACAAATAACCGGTTCAGCATATCCGCATCTGCCGTCATCAAATATGCATCGCTATCCTGCTCGTGAATGGATTTCCCAAGCTCCTTAATCTCGTCCCAGGTATAGGACTTGCTCAAATCAATTCCATACTGCTTAGCAAAATCAGTATTAACATAGATTACAGAGCCTCCGACGGTACAGGGGAACACATTCGGCTCACCGTTATAAGTACCTGCAATCTCCAGCAGGCGGTCTTTTAAGGTGCTTAAATCCACCGGCAATGTGGATAAGTCTGCCAGATAATGCTTGGCTCCCTGAATATCCGGAAGCCATTCCTTGCTCAGCTGGATAATATCCGGCGCCGTGTTGCTGGAAAGAGTTGTCATGATCTTCTCGTAGTAACCGTCATACCCCTGGTACTCTGCCTCGATCTTTACGTTGGGATTCTTTTTCTCATAAGCTTCAATTACAGCCAGCAGAGCTTTATGCCTGCTGTCGCTTCCCCACCAGGAAAAACGCAGCGTTACAGGTTCCCCTCCGGTTGCCGGCTTGCCAGCCGACCTATCCTCTGCCCCTGCGCTGCTCTGGGCAGCCGCACTGGTATCTGCATTTTTGGCACTTGAATTGCAGCCCATCAGGGATACTGCCGCCATGGAAGCAGCCATAAACAAAGCAGCGCTTTTCTTGAAATGCTTTTTCATAAAATCGTTCCTCCTTCTCCTTTATCAGGTTTACCCTTACGTTTGGTAATTCCATTTTACCATAAATCCAATGTTTCAAACCCCTGTTCATATTACAGGTACATATCTTTAAAATCTATCTTCATATTGTTCATCTATCATTTTTTTATCCTTTTATACCTCCGGCCGTAATCCCTTCCACAAAGTACTTTTGTGCAAAGAAGTACAGTAAAATCGGCGGAATCAAGGATACTAAGGACATGGCCAGTACTTGATTCCAGGGTGTGGAAGCTCCCTGGCTGTCTATGGACATTTTTAAAGCCAGGGACAGTGTATAATTTTTAACGCTGCTTATGTATACCAGGTTATTGAAATAATCATTCCACCTCCAAAGAGTCTGAAAGATCACAACAGAAAAAACAGAGGGCTTTAAAAGCGGAGCCAGTACCTTTACATACACCATAAATGGATTGCAGCCATCCATATAGGCCGATTCGTCCAGTTCTCTGGGGATTCCTCTTAAGAACTGAATCTGCATAAAAATCAGGAAAGGATAGCAGGCCAGGATTGCCGGAACCCAGAAAGGCAGGTAGGTATCAACCCAGCCGAATTTGTTAAATGCAACATATCTTGGAATCATAATAACTGCATCCGGCAGCATCAAAGTGGAAATCATCAGCATAAACAGTATTTTCTTAAACGGAAAGCTGAATCTGGCAAATCCGTATGCAACGATTCCTGTGGAAAGGGCGGTAAATGCCACGGTCGGGATGACCAGCTTAAAGGTATTTAAGTAAAATGTCAGGTAGGTAAACTGACCGCTGCCTTTCCACCCTTCTCTGAAAGCTTCAAAGGAAAATTGTTCCGGAAGCAGACTCATCGTTCCAAACAGCTCCTTGTTGTCCTTGAATGTAGCAAAGAACAGCCAGAACAAAGGGTAAATCATAACGGTTCCTACGGCAATTAAAATAAAATACGCAATAAGGTTGTTCTTTTTAATTCTCATTAATCCAGTCCTCCATCATTATAGAATACCCATGCACTTGATGAGCGGAATACAAGAAGCGTGATTAGAAGAATGGCTACAAACATCACCCATGAGGATGCTGATGCATATCCCATTTTCAAATTTTTAAACGCGTCTTCATAAATCTTAACCCCTATTAAATAGGTTCCGTGATTGGGTCCGCCATTGGTGATAATAAATGCAGAGGTGAACTCCTGCAATGCATGAATGATCTGCATGATCAGGTTAAAGAAAACGACCGGTGTCAGCATGGGAAAAGTAATATGCCAGAACTGGATCCACTTTGTTGCCCCGTCAACATCTGCCGCCTCATATAGCTCCGTCGGCACATTTTTAAGACCTGCCAGAAACAGAACCATAGAGGAGCCAAACTGCCAGATGACAAGAAGACTAATGGTTACCAGAGCAATATCCGGATCTCCCAGCCAGTTCACTGCCGGAATATGTAAAACACCTAAAAACTTGTTCAGCATTCCTTCTTTCATGAACATGAATCTCCATAGGATAGAGATGGCAACGCTGCCTCCCATAATGGATGGCAGATAGTACACCGTACGGAACAGGTTGATTCCCTTTAAACGCATATTCAGGATCATTGCTACAATCAAAGCCATAATCAGCTTCATGGGCACTGCCATCAGAGCATACTTAAAGGTCAGCAGGAAAGACTTTACAAAATACTTATCCCTTGTAAACAGCTTGATATAATTATCCGCACCAATCCATTTGCCTTCCGACAGAATAGAAAAATCCGTAAAAGAGTAGTACAGCGACATTACCAGCGGATAAGCCTGAAGAATACAAAATCCAAGCAGCCATGGCAGAATGAAGAGCAATCCCCATCTCCAGTTTTTCGGATATTTTCTCACAGCCGGCATCCTTGCAGCATTTGATTTTAACGGTGGCATAGATAATTCCTCCTTCAGTCATTTGCGGTCCCATTGGAACACAATTCATTAACCGTATTTTATCATGATGCCGCTGCCGTGCGCCCTTGTATTCATTATAACCACCTATCATTTCGATGTATCTTTATTTTACCAGGCTATCATAATTTTAGAATATTCGGCTCTGTCCGCTATCCCCTTTGACTCTAAAACTTCCTCATGCTATAATTTTTATATCAATATGGTACAGTGGTGGAGGAAATGAAATGTATGAACTTCTGATTGTAGATGATGAAGCGAATTCCCGCAATATACTTGCGTCCTGTTTTCCATGGAATGAACAAGGATTTCATGTGTGTGCCCAAAAAGACAGCGGACGGGAAGCTCTTGAATATTTAAAAGAACACACGGTGCATGTAATCCTGACCGATATCAGTATGCCCGATATGGACGGGATCCAGCTGGCAAAGGCAGTTTCAGAGCTGACTGGCTCCAGGCCCATCGTTGTTTTCCTCAGCGCTCATGATAACTTCAAATATGCGCAGAACGCGATACGGTACGGGGTTCGATATTATGTATTAAAGCCTACCAGCTTTTCAGAGCTGAAGGAAATTTTTGTAACAATCAAAATGGAACTGGACTTAAAATACAACGTCAGCCCTGATACCGATCACAGTCATTCTTCTGATGAGATTATAAAAAAGGTTCTGTCCTACTGCATCGAAAATTACAGGGAAGGCTCCCTGTCCTCCCTGGCAGAATCCCTGTTCCTGAATTCTTCCTACCTCAGTCAGATGATTAAGCTGAAAACCTCCAAGACCTTTTCAGACCTGCTAAACGAGGCCCGGATGAAGCAGGCGGCACTGCTGCTTAAGGACCCGGATACCAAAATATATAACATCAGCAATATGATCGGATATGTAAATCCAAATAACTTCGCAAGAGCCTTTAAGGCATATTGGGGCATCACACCCACAGAATATAGAAATCATGAAAAATAATTCATTTTTTGATAACCTGAATAAAAAGCATCATTCCACTACTGTCCGTTTTTTCATCCGCAGCCTGCTGGTCAACAGCCTGCTAATTTTGATACCGCTTCTTCTCATCGGCTTATACAGTATTTTCCGAACAGCAAAAGAGAGTACTCTTGAAGCTGAAAAAAGGGCTTCCCGTATTTTAAATCAAGCAGATGATATTCTGGAGACATTTTATACCCATGTTGACAACGCATATCTTTTTTTTGCCTCCAATCCCAGGGTGAACTTACAGCTTAAGAATGCGTTTACAGAAAAGTCACTCTCCCTAAATTCCATCAAATCCGTTGAAAATATTTCGCTGAATTTTCAGAATCTGATTTACACGGACGACTATCTCCAGAATATTTATGTTTACTACAAAAATGATTACAGCCGGATTTTTATTCCCTTAAGTGCAAAACTGATTTCCTTCCCCCCGGATAAGGAAGCTGAAATTCTGGCTTCCTACCATCATGCCGGAACAGAAGACGTATGGATGGAGTTCTCCGACGACCCGCTGCTGTATACCGAATATCCCACTCCCAGCATGACCATTTACAGAAAGCTGTACCACAGGACCACGGATGTACAGAATGGCCTGATCATTTTCAGTTTCAATGCGGACCGGTTAAAAAGTAAGCTGCAGCGGCTGATGGAATACGAAAATCAGCAAGTTTTCTTAATTGACTCTGGCAACCGGCTTGTCTGGCCTTCCACCAGTAAACTTACAGCAGAAGCGCTCCTGTCCCTTTCAGAGCAAATGGCATCCGAATACAAACAGAGCAATGTTACGGTCGTAAGCCAGGATTATGCCTCTTATACCGCAACCTATCTGCATTCCCCCCGTTCCTATGGATTCTCCTATTTAATGCTGACTCCTAAGGATAAAATCTACGAAACTACCATAAGTCTGACCAGCATGTATATTTTCATCACAATGGCAGCCATTGGGGTAGCCTGTATTTTTGCATTCTTTAAAACCCAGCATGATTACAAGTACTTAAGTAAAATTATCAGCACTTTCAGCATGCCGAAGACGGCTCTAAAAAGAATACAGCCGCCTTCAAAAAGGATCTCCAATCCCTTTGAATACATTTTGCTGAATGTAATCCACCTCTTCATCGAGCAGGATTATTTAAAGGTGCAGGATTCAGAAAAAACTGCCAAGCTTCAGTTATCCAAAATGCAGGCACTGCAACACCAGATCAATCCCCACTTTCTTCATAATACGTTAAACAGCATTTACTGGGAGTCGGTGAAGCTGACCGGCTCAGAAAACCGGTGCAGTCAGATGATATCCTATCTCTCTGCAATTATGCGTTATTCGCTCAGCGATCCTCAGGAGAATGTAAAAGTTCAGAATGAAATCGACTATCTCAAAAAGTATCTTGAAATTATGAAGCTTCGCTATGTGAATAAATTTGATGCCAGATTCCATATTGCCCCGGAATGCTCCATCTACCCCGTCAAGAAGATGCTGCTGCAGCCTCTTGTTGAAAATGCAATATATCATGGTATTAAAGAGAAGAAAGAAAAAGGGATCATTTGTATCTCTGTACACAGGAAAAAGGATCGAATCTATTTCAATATCTATGATACAGGAAATGGAATTCCCGGCCAAAAGCTTGACGCCATCAGACGTGATCTGGAACAGATGAAACGGGCTTCCAACCAGAACATCGGGTTGGTGAACACAAATTCCAGATTGGTTTTATCCTACGGGCCAGACTCTGGTCTGCATATTAAAAGTCGAAGCAAAGACTTTACTGTAATCTGGTTTTCTATTCCTGTTCCAAAAGAAACTGCGGATCAGTTCCCTACGGACTCCATATAGCTGTTTCATATACGGAATGCATTGGCAATAATAGCCTATTATAAAAAGCAGCGTTTCTCTTTCCACGAATGGATAAGGAACCGCTGCTTTTGACATATAACCACTATATCCGTGCGTGGTCTTTTGTAACATTTATATTTTTTTATTCATAAACACAAGATTTGAATCCGTTTCATATCCATTTTTATTGTAAAATCCTTCAGTCCTCGGAGCTTTCAAAGTGACTAAGTTAATATTTACTATCCCTCTTCTTTTCACATCCTGTTGAACCAAAGACAGCATTTTGGTTCCCAGGCCCATTCTACTAAAATCTACAGAAATCACAAAATCCTGTATATGAAATTCTTTAACCCCTAAATAGGAGGTTATGTATCCCATTAAAAAACCAACTATATTTCCATCTTGATGAGCTTCATATCCCAGAGCCATCGGATTCTGTAGATAATCATTTATCCTCATACCAGCCATATCCGGCGTCCACGTTTCATTCCAGGGTTTCAAACGAAAAGACTTTACATATAGATCTAAGATTTCTTCTGAAACATTTCCTTGAATAATTTTTAATTCCATAATAAACCTCCCCTCATTGTAAAATATTATAAATATCTTTTTCCTATACTAAATCCTCTGCCTCTTACCTCATTAACATGGCTAATAATAACAAATGCCTCGCCGTCTATTTCATGAATCAGCTTTTCAAATTTAGATAAATCATTATTAGAAATAACAGTTAGTAAAATATCCATCTCTCTTTCCAGATATCCTGATTTACTATGCAAAAGTGTAACTCCTCTATCAAATTTCGAAATTATTGCATCTTTTATCTCCGGAGATTTGCCGCTTATTACTTTTATCTGTATTTTATTCGTACCTAGTATAAGAAGTTTATCTAAAACGATGGAATAAATCATAACTAAAATAATACCATAAAGAATTTTATTTTTATCACTAAAAGCTACCTGCAGAGCAAGTATGATGCAGTCGCCTACGTATAAACTGACAGATACAGGAATATGCATATATTTGTTCAATATCAATGGTGGTATACTCATACCTCCGGTACTCGCCCCGACTCTGATAACAAGTGCAATCGCACTTCCTATACAAACACCACCAAAAATTGTACATAAAAATATATCATCTGTAATTGCAAAATTTACGGACAATTTTTGCAATACTTCCAAAGATAATGGAAAGAATAATGTACTAATCAGTGTAGTTAATGCGAATTTTTTTCCCAATACGAACAAACCGATCATAAACATAATTACATTAAAAGCTAATACAATACTTGATATAGGTATCTTTGTATAATGATTAACGGCAATAGCAATGCCTGTGGTTCCTCCGGTAATCAAACCGGAAGGCATAATAAAAAATACAATTCCTACTGCATAAATAAAATTTCCTAACATGATCGTCAAAATTTCCAGTGCTATTCTTCCTTTTTTCATCCTATCCTCCAAAAAAAAACACGTTTGCTAAGATTTTCCCTAGCAAACGTGGATCAAGGCCTATGCCTAATATCTAAAAATTTATTTTTTATTATAATATCATAAGCACTTTAAAAACTCAACAACAATCTAATACTTTTTTCAATAAGATCATTTATTATGAATGGATACCCGATGAACTCATATTACACTCAATCGTTTTTAATATTTTGTAATACATTTTCAAGATGGCTTACCACTGCTGCTTTTGCCTTTTCTTTGTCTCTTTCCTTAAGAGCTTGAATTATTTCACAATGTTCCTTATATATTTCCTGTCTGCGGTTTGTATTCTTAGTTGTATGGGTAACAACCTCATCAATGATATCATAATAGGAATCAATAAAATTCATAAATATTGCATTATGGGAAAGCTCTGCAAGACGATAGTGAAAATAGTGATCGATGGAACGCGCTCCTTTTTTCTTGTCTGTTTCTGAAATCAAATCATATAATTCCTCAATCTCTTCATCCGATGCAGTTTCAATGATTTTCTCCACGGTCCTTTGTTCCAGGCAAACACGCATTTCAATTAAATCGCTATAAGTACCTTCTTTTAGTGTAATTCCCGCAGAAACATTCATAACTTCTGAAATATTCGGATTAACAAATGTACCCTCTTTCGGCTTTCTACAGATATAATTTCTTGCTTGTAATATCGTCAGGGCTTCCCTTAGAATTCCTCTGCTTACGCAGAATTCATCAGCCAAATCGAGTTCATTTGGTAATTTATCTCCAGGTTTTAAAGTACCGTCTTTTATCTGTTCCATTATAACCCGTACAACTTTATCTGATAGTCTTTCATTCTCAATTGGAGCAAAACCCATATTGATACCTCGCTTCATCTCTAACTTAACATTTTAAAGGTCTAACACATTAATTATACCTGAATTAATAGATAAGTCAACGAATTGCATCGACCCCATTCTTTTCCGGTGTGGAACTGGCCACTAAATCTCCATAATTTCAAAATCACCGAATAATGTTCTCCCCATACCAATGGAACCACAGCCAAACATACCATACCGGAAGCTGCCATCTTTCATCTCTAATATTTTTTCACCATCTACGGACAGGGTAATCCAATCACCAACTGCTTCCAGAGTAAGCTTATAAGTAGTACCATGTTTCCAGGCAAAATCAGTTTCTATCATTTTTGTATAACCAAAATCATTTTTATATACTGCTGCTTTCCCCTCTTCTGAAAATCCGGCAATATATCCACGCATTGCACCTTGGGCACGGATCTGTAACAGGTGGCTTTCCCCATGGATCGGAGTAACCGGCACTGTCACCCTTACATCTTTTGAAAAGTAATTACCGGCATAGGCAAAGGCTGGCTCGCACCTCATCAGAGACAGGGCATTTCCGTCCTTCCCCCAGGCTCCATGATCAACAGAAAATGGGGTGATTGTACCAAATTCCTTTCGCTGCTTAGCGATTTTAACAGTATACTTGCTTTTACCTGTAATAGAAAATTCATCTAAGTATAGGAAACCCAGGGTTTTGGCCTTTGCAATGGAATAACCTTCAATTACGATACCAACTTCATCAATTAAATCCCCGTCTACCTCCGGTATCGTAAAGGTCACGCCGATCCATTCCCCCTGCACTAGTTTCACATATCCCTGTAAATGTTCTTTCTTATCACTCACAGAACGAACATAAGGCGCTATCCCAAGTGTTTCCCATCCGTTCCATTGATCCAGATAAAGCTTCATAGATACTGTCTGTCCTGGATATGCCGTAGGTGTAAACACTGGCATATAACGCTCATCAGAAAATTCATCCCGGCGGTAAAAAGGTTTATAGTACAGCTTACACTGATTTCCCCGAGTCATCCGATCGACTAATATCTTTAGGGAACCGTTTCCTTTATATGCTACATCGGTGGAATGGTTTGCAGTACAAAAAAATGAATCTGATAACCGCATATTATGGGTAGATCCCGGAAGTTCAAAATCAAAATGAATTTCTCCTTCTTTTATACTATCAAGAAGCGGGGCCGGGGCTTCTTCCTCAGCCAGTCTGTAACCCAGCAAAGCAACCTCTTTCGCGTAAGTAGGTACATCCAGATTATTCAAAGAACCGGAAATTCCAGATAGGATTATGCCATCATTTATTGGCTTGCGATACTTATCCGGCAGTCCATCGATCCCACACATAACACCCAGCACGGTTCCTACGTTGCCTGCATTACAGTCTGTATCCCAGCCGCACATGGTGGCAATTTCTACTGTCCTTGCAAAATCTCCATTCCCGTATACCATGGATAATGCACATACACCTGCGTTAGGTATCATATGGCAGACACCGCCGTATTTATCATACCCCCAATCACGTACCAGCATGTTATAACAATCCCGCCAATGATCATTTCCCCTGTGAAAATCAAGTACTGCATTTACAACCTTTGCATATAAGCTATGGTCAGGGATTTGTGATAGCCCTACTTGAATAATTTCATGGATATCCTGGCATTGGAAGGCATGGGCAATGCATGCACAGAAAAAACGGGCACCATAAATTCCTTCTCCGTCATGGGATACACTGGCGGCACTCTGCCCGAATTCCGCTGCTTTGTCCGGCCGGCATGGATTCACCAGTCCCCAGGTATCAATAAATATCTGGCCTCCGATCTGTTCTGCAAGCAATTGACCATTCTGATTCACAGATCCGGACTGGGGTGCAGGAATGCCATGCATTAAGTTTAAGTAAGCCGTATGCTCCGTACTGATGCCATAGCCGCCCCACCAGAACATGCCAACACCCTCACGGGAATAATTCAGCCATGCCCTGGCAACATCCTGGGGTTTTAAATTACCGTCTTTTGCATCATCATATAAAGCCCGAAGAAAATACACCGGCCCATTCACATCATCATCTGCAGCAAAATTTTTGAAGTCCTTTACATAATCCGTAATTTCACCGTATGTATTTAGAATACGTTCATAAGTCCATATGGTGGGCTCCACGGGAGCCCCTAAACGAATACCAATATTCATCCCCAAAAATCCGGAATATACCTTTTCCAAATATTTATCAGGTATCATATTCTCATTCTCCTTTGATAACCATGACCTGTCTGTCAATCTGACAGACAGGTCATATGATATTATTTAATTAAGGCTGCTAATTTGGCTGCTCGGTCAAAGATATCAATACCTTTTGTAAAGCCTAAACAGGTTCCGGATGGATATCTGGTTTTTTGCAGCCACTTCTCCGGTATGCCTTTTGCACCGTATTTTGCTCCGAGAACAGCTCCTGCTACAGCTCCAATGGTATCTGCATCCCGTCCAAAATTACCGGCGAGAATTAATCCTGACTTAAAACTGCTATGCTCTAATTTCAAGCATCCAAATACTTCCGGCAATGCCTCCGCCACCGTAGAACGGTGCGTGGAAAATAATTCATAATGCAGTGGCATCCAGGCATCTGCAATATCACCTTTTGCATCATCTACAATTTGAAAGGCACGTAATAATGTTTCCCTGAACCAGGATCCTTTTGGTGCTGTTTTTAAAACAGCGTCTAATATTTCGTCCATGGAAGCATCAACCATTGCCAGGGATACTGCAACGGCAACAGCCTGTGCTCCCCAGACACCATCCATATGATGGCTTACGCTGGCATCAATTTCCGCCAGTCTGGCTGCTCTTTCCGGATCACCTGCACATAAGATACCAATCGGACCGCTTCTCATAGCAGCTCCATCGCTTAAATAGTAAGCATTGAATCTTCCTGATTCCGGCGGACGCATGCCTCTCCGCAGATTATTGCATGCTTCCACTTCGCTGACACCGCCACGTTTCAGCTCATCTTCTGTTGCCACATGTCTTAACCACATAGTTACTACATCTTCCGAAGTAAAATCACCACCGGCTTTAATCATAGTTTCAGCCGTCAAAAGGGCAAATTCCGTATCATCCGTACTCCAGGAAGAACCTTTATTAAAATCCGTAGTTATTCCATAATCTCTTTGGTTTTCTGGGCTTCTTGCTGCATCACCGAAGGAGTCACCGATCGCTAAACCACCGAGTGAACCGATTGCTTTATCCAGTGCAACTTCTTTATTTTGAATCAGATATTCTCTTGTTAACATCATACATTCCTTTCTTCCCTTGATTATTTCAGTATCGTGTTCGCGTATTCAGTAATTTCTGCTCCGCCCAATGCATTCCAATCTGCAACAAATTGATCGAATTCATCTATGGAACGGTTACCGCTTATTACATCCGCTGCAAATTCTATGTAAAGTGCCTGGCTTGCATCCCAGTTTGTTGCATATTCATCCGGTATAACAAATGCATTGTCAAAAGAAGAGTAGGTATTGACCATGTCTAAAGATTTAAGGGCTGCTTCGCTGAAATACGGGGTCTTACTTGATATAGGCGCATCAAAATTTGCAATTGATTCGTGGAAGCGAGGCCACCACTCCGATATTTTATCGGTTAATACAATTTCATTATTCTCTATATTGTATTCTTCACCTTCGTAACCCAATTTATCAAGAAGCTGACCTTCCTTACCGGCCATATACTCTAAAACTGCAAAAGCAACATCCTTATGATCCGAATATTTGCTGATTGCCCAGCCCCGGGATTCTTTACTGACATCACCCGGAGTATATCCTTGTGCTGCACCTTTTGCCGGCGGAAGAATAACTAGCTTTGCATTTTCACCATTTTGTGTGACCATCTTATTATTGTAAACGTTAACGACACTGCCCTGGGTTCCGCTTACAACTCCAACTTCGCCATTATAAAAGGCACTTTCTTTTGTGTCCCATTTTTTTGTAAGCCACTCATTATCCAATAATCCCTCTTTATAAAGCTCTGCATAAAATGCCAATTTTTCTTTTTCTGCATTTGTAACTTTACTGTAAACATATTTATCACCTTCTTTTATCCAGGTTGCCTTAACCCCAAAGGCCAGATTAAATACAGTATCCAGTTCGGCAATATCTCCGGGTACGGTATATGCGGCTTTAAGATTGTTGTTCTCTTTTAACTCCTGAAAGAATGCTTTATAATTGTCAGTAGTAGGATTATCCAAAAGTGTTTTACTTGATTTTGCTGCATCAAACCAGTCTTGTCTCACAACCGGAACCTTTATTCTATCCGGTGACAACCACAAGAGATATGGATAGTTCTCTAATCTTTCCTTGTTATATGGCTGCATTAATGCTTTAATATTCGTCGAATTATTCACATATTGGGTCAGGTCTTCCAGGATCCCCTGGGTAATGGCAAATTGATAATCGCCGCCCTGGAAATACATCAGATCCGGAATTTCGCCGCTTTGAAGCAAAAGACTCATGCTTTCTGAATAAGTACCATCAGAGATCGGAGCCAGTTCCAAATGTACTTCCCGGCCAAGCTCTTTTGATACACCGCTGCTTACTGCCTCCAGAAATTTTACAGAAACTTCATCATCTGCTGACAAATCCTTTATTACTGCCTTAATTGTTACAGATGAAGAATCATTCGTGCTGTCCTGAGTGCTTTGTACATTGGATCCGGAATCAATCTTTTTTCCGCAGCCAGCCAGGGACAGTACTGCCATTCCCATAACTAATAAATATGATATTGTTTTTTTCATTGCATACCCTCCATATGATTTATATAATTTTTTCTATGCCTTCCCGCAAAGCAAACGATTATCTACTCTTTCACACCTCCTGACATAACACCATTGGTATAGTATTTAAGAATAATTGGGTATAATAATAAAATTGGTACAACAGCCACTACAATGGTTGCTGCTTTTAAAGAAGCGTTATCCAGTTGTGCAATATTATTATTAGCTAATATATTGGATGCACCGACAATTACCTGTGAATCTGAATTAACAACAAATTGCCTTAAAAGCACCTGTAAGACCGTATGATTTTTGCTGGTTAAAAAGATACTGGATTTAAAAAATTCATTCCAGCGGAACACCGCATAAAACATTCCCACCGTAATTAATGGGATTCTGCATAAAGGTATCATGATCTTAAATAAGATGTTATAATGCCCAGCTCCATCAATTCTTGCAGCGTCCTGAATGGAAGCCGGAACCTCTTCCATAAATCTCATTAATATAATTAGATAATAGACATTTACACTTCTGTAAATAACCATGGAAAACAGGTTATCCAATAGATGAATATGTTTCATCAGAAAATATTCCTGTACAATGCCCGGCTCAAATATCATCATAATAATAAAGAAATACATAAAGACTTTTTTACCAACCAGTCCCGGCCTAGTTAAAACATAAGCCGCACTGGCTGTCAATATAATATTTAAAATTACACCGGCAACCGTAATAAATAATGAATTCAGTATACTTCTGATTACAATAGGCTGTCCTAAAATAACCTGGTAATTCACCGTGGAAAATCCTTTGGGCAGTATATCATATCCTTTCAGGCTATGAACTAAATCCGGTTGTGAAAGAGATCTTGCCAGGATATTCAATAATGGAACTAACATACATAACGCTAAAAGCATCATAATAAAGCCGCATAGAAGTTTACCAATTGATATCTTCTTTCTTCTTTTCATATCTTTCCTCCTACCATGCACCCTTACCAGTCAGCTTTTTAGAAAACAGATGGGTTGAAACAATTAAGAGTGTACCGATTACACCTTTAAACAGATTCGCTGCTGTTGCTAAGGAATACTGGGAATTTTGCAGACCTATCCGATAAACATAGGTGTCTATGATATCAATCTTAGAATTAACTGCAGCATTGGTAAAGTTCAGCACCTGATCCAGACCTGCATTCATAAAGAAACCAATATTCAAAATTAAAACGGTAACCATTGTTACAGCCAAAGCCGGCAAAACGATACTTCCAACAATCTGAAAGCGGTTAGCCCCATCTATTTTTGCAGCTTCATATAGAGTTGGGTCAATCCCCATAATTGCCGTTAGATATACAATGGAATCCCACCCAATGGATCTCCAGGATTCCGATGCCAGCAGAACCCATCTTATTGAACTTTTGCTTGTTAACAAATTTACTTTTTCGAAACCAAAACTGGTCAGAACGCTGTTTAAAATCCCGGTAGAAGGAGATAAAAATTCAAACCATATTCCTGCAATTACAACCCAGGAAAGGAAATGCGGCAGATAAGAGATCACCTGTACACCCTTTCGAAAAGGTCCTGCCTTAAATTCATTTAACATAATTGCAAAAATGATAGGCATCGGGAAAAACAGGAATATCTTCATCGCACTGATTATCAAAGTATTTTCCAGTATCTGAAAAAATACCGGAGTCGAAAATAACTTTTTAAAATATGTAAATCCTACAAATACATTATCACCCTTAATCCGGTAATCATAAAAGGCCAGTTTCATGCCAATGATCGGTATCATATGGAATACAAAGAAATATATTAAAGTAGGCAGTAAGGTAAGATATAAAACCCTGTCCCGCCAGATGCGCTTTAACTTTGATTGTGCCCCCCCTGCTTTTTGTTTTGCCATCACCCGACACTCCCTTTCTAAATGCTGACGATTAATTCACTTAAAGGTGCATGTTGTTGTGCCCCATAAACATCGGTATCGTAACAAGTACCTGATGATATTTTTCTCGCAAATGTAATTTTAAACCCCAATGCCTTGTCATAAAAAACAATTTGTGTGATCTTATCTTCAGTCAACCGGTACAGACTGCAAATCGTAGCTTTATTTATAATATTACTGTCTTTTATTTTTTGATAAATCACCGGATCATCAAAAAGCACATCCAACGTAATCTCAAAAGGTCCACTGTTCTTTGAACGTATTACTTTCGCACAATCATATAAACTGCATTCCGCCATTTTTATCTCCTCCTTCCATTACATATCAGGGTATTCAATGGGAAACATCTGACAACTATCTTCTACTTCCATTAAGTGGTAAACGGAAAATTCATATACTGGACCAAATGGAATATCACTTGGCGCGAATGGGAAAGCCAGATTTCCGGCAGTTGATTTTCTCCCGATATAACCATAATGAAGTAAACTGGAACGAAGCGAACCGCATACTGCATCGGCAAGTTCCTGGGATTTGGCAATTACCTCAAAAACGATTCCGACTTCATGGGGTAATTCCTTCGAAGGTTCCAGCTCTCCCATTACACCATTCATTCCATAATTAATAAAGTGAATCGTATAATCCTCCTCCGGTATATCCGAATAATACGTTCTGACCTGCTCTTCCGCAAGTCTCTCTATTTCCTCTAACCGTGATATCATTAGAGAATCTCTTACACCAGCTACCACAAAGGTTCTGTAGGCAACTTTCATGGCTCCCTCTAATTTAATACAGTAAGGATCTGATTGTTCAATCCTGCTTCCGGTTACAAATACGCTCTTTTCGTCAACCTGGTTAAATTCACAATCTTTTAAATTTAAAATTATTCCCGGACCATGAAGGATATATGGATGATCTTTTTCATAAAATGTGTGAGCTGCCACGGAAAGAGGAGTGCAGATTCTTTCATCAGATAATGGTGTAATCAAAAATCCTTCCTCTGTTATGGTTCCAAGCATACAGTCTTTTGTAGTTCCCGGTACGGCACAAAGGGCTGCGCACTCAAGAATCTTGCCGGCATGATATCCATAGCTCAGCGGAAATCCGTGATACACGGCTACTGCCGCAAAGGGAGATGGGTCATAGGCCCTTCCGCAGATTATGATATCAGCTCCCGATTCTAATGCTTTTACAATCGGTTCATGCCCCATCTGAGCCACAATACCATTGGTTAATTCCAGCCGTTCTTCCGTCAGTTCTTTTACAGAAAGACCCAACGGCTGAACTTTGCCATTATGTAATTTTTCTTTTACCACTTCCTTAGGAATATCCGCCCATATGATTGCTACTTTTTGTGATTGCAATGCATGTTCCTTAAGAATTTCTTTTATAATATTCCAGGTCCATTCAACATGAACGCTTCCCCCGCTTCCTCCGGCTGACCCGATGATTACCGGAATCTTAGCTTTTGCCCCCTCCGTAATCATGATTTCCAAGTCTTTTTTACAGGCTTTTTCACTTACAATTGCTACTCCGGCACCTAATTTATGCGGTCCTGCATCGGTACTTCCCGCATCAACAACGATTGCATCCGGTTTATAAGACATTCCTTTTAGAAAAGAGGACTTGGGATATCCATAACCAAGGATTCCACAGGGTGCCAGTATTTTTATTTCTTTCTTCATATGACCTCCAGAATTCAATGTACTATTAAAGCTCATAAGTTTATTAATCTAATTGTTTAACAATTAGATTATAGCACAATTATCCATCAAGTCAATCATTTTTGATCTTTTTATATCCTTATTTACCAACCAAATTTTTCTGCCATATCATTAAAGATTTTTTCACCGTTCATCATCCCATAGTCTTTCATATAAATAACCTCAACAGGAATATCCGGGTATTTTTTCACTATGGTATCCTTCATATAACTTACCTGAGGCAGTAAAATCACATCACTGCCCGGAGCTGCCGACTGCAAGCTATGAACAGAATAGGCTTCGCACTCTGTACCTGCATAGCCTTTCTTTTCTGATGCTGTGATAATTTTCTTGCACAGCATACTGCTTGACATACCGCCGGCACAGGCAAGTGTTATTTTAAGCTTTTTCATATTTCTACTCCCTTTCTTCTCTTTGATTCATGTCCTGTTTAATTAGTAATGCATTGACTTATCTCTATTATATCAGCACCCCCATGCTCTTTCAATTTTTCCATCAAGCTTATCACATTCGTTTACAAATCTGTGAAACAGCGATTCAACCGCAGAAGGAAGTATCTTAGTGTGAGTTTCATCGGTGAACTCCTTGATTAAATGTTTTAAAGGCAAAATAAATCCAGATGCTATAATTACCTGGCATCTGGATTTATACGTAAACCACTACTCCCACTAACTCCGGTTCTCAGACCTGTTGTTATAGGGAATGAATATTCAGCATGGCCCTTATTTCATCAGGGGAAGCAGGCAGCATTTTCTTCTCTCTCACGATGCCTGCTGCCGCCTCTACCAGCTGAAGATTCGTGTCGGCTATGATTTCCCGGCTTAAATACCTGCTGTCTTCAAATCCGATCCGCACCGTGGAGGCCCCCAGATCGAGTGCAGTTTTTATAATCTGGAAATCTGTCCGATGGGCATGGGTAATTCCCCACAGGATGTTCTCTTTCTCCGGAAAGAATTCGTCCAATGCTTCCAGCATGGACTTTAAGGTACGGACCGTGGCCGGAGCTGCTCCCATATGTCCCAGCACGATGCTGAACAGAATTGGGTCTGTAAATTCATACTTCATGGACAAATCCCTTGCGGTTTTAATCATGCCGATCTCAAAAACTTCTATCTCCGGAGTTTTATGATGATTAAGAATCTGCTCCACGCAATAATAAACATCTTTAATAGGATTGATATAAACCTGATCTCCCAAATTCACAGAGCCTACATTCAGGGAATTGGCTTCCACCCAGTCCGCAAATACAGGTGTGCAGCGCTCTTTTATGGTTAAATCCGATACCCCTCCCGTAGATACCTGGATGACAATATCGCTTTCCGAACGGATATACCGGACCGTTTCCTCCAACAGGGCTAAATCCGGTGTCAGCCTTCCATTCCCATCCCTTACATGCAGATGCACCATCCCGGCTCCTGCCCTGCTGCAGGCAATGACATCCTCTGCGATCTTCCTGGGATCGATCAACGTATCATCTGCAGACACCGGTGCAACGGATATCACTATTTTTTTCATACAGCTCTCCTGTTCCTTTGTTATAAAGTCATTGGTTATAAGGGGCATTGGTTATAAGGTTCCTTTTGAAATAAGGGCCGCCTTCAGGGCCTTTGCTCCAAATCCCGGGCTGGAAAGCACGGTTTTCCCATACAGGTCAGCAATATAGCTTTCACAATACGCCATGGAGCCCTGGGCAAACAGGATCACATCCGCCTCTTTCGCAGCCTTTCCGGCATGCTCTGCCATCAAGACCTTAAACTGCCCCTGATCCAGACCAAACGCACCATCCACCAGCACCTCCATCATCTCCACATGCTTCCCCATTTCTCTTGCAACCCGTAAAACAGTTCTTTTGGTAGGCTCCAGAGTGGTAGGAAGTGTTGCCATCACTGCGATTTTCCTGCCCAGTCTGACCGCTTCCCTGCACATCTCTTCATCCACTCTCACAATGGGCACCCCCAGATATCTGGCTGCATCCTGCACGCAGTCGGCAACCTCACCCACAGAAGAGCATAGGTTCAAAATTGCATCCGCCCCCTGCTCCACCGCCTTCATATACATCCCTATCAGCCTTGCCGCAGGTGCTGCTGTGACATAACCTTCTTTCCTCACCTCCGCCAGAATGGTGGGATCCTGAAAGCTTATGAGCTCCGCTTCGCTGCCTAACTGTTCCCTGACTTCTTTTTCCACAATTTCAACCAGCTCCGGAGTAGTGCTGGTATAAATCAAACCAATTTTCATAATGAATCCTTTCTTTGTATCATTAGCAGCTCCACAGCCTCACGGAGCGTAGTCACCTCTCCCACATTCCCCGGAAAAATGACATATGGCAATCCGGGAAACTTGCTCTCTTCTCCAATGCGCCATACCGGAACTCCCGGACGGATCTGCCCCAGAACCTGGGCACGTTTCACCCTGAGAGCTTTGGTTCCAATGTCACTGGAAGTAATGCCTCCTTTTGCAATGATAAATGCCGGTGTCACTTCCAGCTTCTCAACCAGGGACATCACCGCCTCCGATATCTTTAACGAACGAAGCAGTGCAGCTTCCTTTGTATCATTTTCTATGGAAAGCAGGCGGCGCTTTGTATAAACGACCACGGTTTTCCCTTCACGGACCGCATTTTCACACACAGTCCGTATCCGTTTAGCCTCCCGTTCCAGTCCTCCAGCCACCAGCACCAGATCAGAATCCATTTCAACAAACTGAAGACCAGCCGTCTTTTTTAATTCTTCCAGCTGCATGGTGGTTTTCTCCGTATGAGAGCCAATCACCACAATCCCTGCCGTCCTTCCGGCCTCAGTTATCATCTCATCTTTCGTAAGAAGGGGTTTGTCACTGATATTGCCAAACGCTTTTACAAAAGCCGCAGCCGTCCGGAAGATGTAATGCTTTCCCTTACCCATGGCACGGTAAAGAGCAATGCAGAAAACCTTAATATCATATTCATCCACCGCATTTACGATGATTTTCTGAAAACCCTTTACAGCAAGCAGCTGCTCCGTGATTTTATCCAGTTTCATTCCCCTTAAATCTTCCAACGAAACGCAGACAACGGAATCCGCCCGAAACCTTCCCTCTGTCTTCTCTTCGATATATTCGGAGAGGTTGGAAGACTGATATCCAAACGTCTTATCCCCGGCAAATTCCGTCTCTCCCGCCGGAACCAGTTCGTCCCCATATTTAACATAATGGACATTATCAATGGTAAAGCGTCCTCCTTCCGCAAAAAAAGGACACAAAATTTCACCGTCCACCTTCCACGGGTTCTGCTCTTCTAAAACCGCCTTCAACACTTCGGTCTCCAATGGATAATGACCGCGCAGGGTGGAATCCCCGCGGCTGACAATCAGATATTCCCGTCCCATCTCTTTTGCGGTCCGGTCTGCCCGCTTTCCAATTTCCTCATGGGCCTTTGCCGTCTGTTCTGCCGTAAATCCCCTTGAATTAGTCAAAATGAAAAATAATTTATTTTTTTCTTCAAAACCACGGCCTATGCTTTCCAGAGACCAGTCCGTGTAAACGGATAGATCATGGACTGTTTGTATCCCTGTGGGATCATCATCCAAAACAATAATTTTTCTGGTATCAGCATCGGCTTCTGCTGTCAGCAGATCATCCACCTTCCTCTTATCGTAACGGGGGTATGAATGTAATATCTCACTGCTTATTCTTTTTTCCATCCGTCTACTTCTCCATGTATATCTTTTTCTTCCTGCAACAGCAGCACAATATCCTTTGTTTCATCCCTGGCAGGCGGTGTTTCCGTAATTTCAGGCTGCCCGCTGACGGTCTTAATATAGCTCTTTCCTCCTGTCGCCGGACAAAACCAGAATACCATCATCCGTTTTTCCTTATAATCTTCCAGGGAAAGCTTTATTTCCCTTCCCGTATAAGAATAAGCCATTAAAAAGTCTTCTCCGGCAAATACACTGATCCGACCGTACTTTTCTCCCTGTTCGGACCGGAGCAGCTGCTGCGCCGGTTTCCCGTGAACAAAGCCGACCGACTCCATTAAATCTTTTAAATGCTTCATTTGTGAACTTCCGGTATGATGCAGGCCGTCTTCCCATAAAAAGTTTACGCCAAAGCTCCCTTCTTCTGATAAATCACGATGAAACTGCATCACCGCATTATGTCCGTAAGTATGGCCTGCTGCCCCGGCAAACACATCCCAGTAGGCGTAACGCCTGACGTCTGCAGCCTGCCAATAAGGCTGGGTCTTATCATGAAGTCCCTGCAGAATCCATTCATAAGAAGGCTCACCGTCCAGAACAGGTTTCACAGGCAGCCTGATATAGTCGCCTTCCACATAACGCCAGCAGTCTTCACCAAAACAGGTTTCTGAGGGCCGGTTGTCATCCCATGATCCTAACTGATCCTGGTCATATCTTCTGTGTCCTGACTGGAACAGATTAAAATCCAGCCACGCTTCATTGTGGAACCATTGGGAGGAATCCGTCCTCCCGAAGGGATGGTAAGTAACCAGACGGTCCGGCTCATCCTCTTTCATCATTTTTCCCATGGAACAGAAAAGCTCACGATTGACATCGCCTCTCACATCGCCGCCCACGATCCAGATCAGATTCGGGCAGTGGTGATAACGATCCAGCACGAATTTCATGAAACTCTTTAGGTTCCCCATATTTAAGGATCCGTTTTTTACAATATCGCTACCCCATACCGGCAGAATTCCCAGATATAATCCCAGCTCTTCTGCCATTTCCATTACCCGGTCAATATGTCTCCAAAAGGTTCCGCAGGTGTTGATTTTTGAGAAATCACCATCCATCAGCGCCGTATCTCCCCCCAGATTCCTTTGGTCAGCCGTATGCAGAAAGTCTGCTAAAATCACATTATATCCTTTTTCCTTCCGGTTTCTCAAATACCGGTATGTCTCCTCTAAGGTCAGCCGTTGAAACATGAGCCAGGCAGTATCGGCCAGCCAGAAAAAAGGCGTGTCCCCATTGGTAAAATACCGTTTGTTTTCATGCACCCGCAGAAGTCCGCTCTCCCAGGGTTTCTTATCCATGCTCTTTCTCCTTTTCCAAGTCAGCCAACATGTTAATCGCCAGGAGGTTCCAGTTTATAAAACCGCCGTTTACCACCGGATCTCCGTTGATCGGATTGTAATATTCATGCATACATCCCGTCTTTTCCAGATCCGTGCCCAGAAGCTTTAAAGAATTACGGCAGATTTCTTCTGCCTCTTCCCGGTATCCATAAGAGAGCATGGCCTGAAACACCACATAATTGGCTACCAGCCACACAGGGCCAAGCCAGTTGGAGGGATTATTGGTCGCTTCAAGATTAAACATCTTCTCATCCTTTGCCAAAGTGGCGATTCCAAAACTGCTGTGAAATGTATTCTCATCATGATAATGACTGACCAGGCTCTTTGCCTGTTCCTTTGTTGCAAAACCAGCATACATGGGAATAAATCCGGACCATACCCTTATTTTAATGGGAAGGGTCTTCCAGAACACCCCAAGGCCTTCGTGGAACCAGTCAAATTTTCTGGTCCTGATATCCACATCCACAGAATAGAAGAACTGATCCCTTTTATCCCAGCACTCCTCCTGTATGGACTGTATCAGGGCTTTCGCCCGGTCCTCCCACTCCAGGGCCTCACCGCTTTTTCCGGCGTTTTTCAGAACACACCCGTATGCCTGCATTTCCAGAACCATAAATGAATTCAGGTATATATTTGCTGTGGAAAATTTCGGACGTCCGAAGGAAGCGGGATCATTGTCCATCCCTATCATAATGTCATCGCACCAGACAAACAGCCCTTTATCTTCCATAAAATAATTTCGGTAATAGCAGTCAAAGTATGCTTTCAGCCCGTCTAAATACTCCCTTGACCAGGAATAATCCCCCTGGTATTCACTGATCAGACGCAACTGCTGGCAAAGAAACGGCTTATGCATGTTCATTTGCACGCCTTCCTTATGCTTCATGTTTAAATAGGGCTCCGGCCACCGGTCAACCTCGATCATCATGGGAATATAGCCATCCTCCAGCTGATGATCCATAAAATTCTTCACATTTCCTCTGGCATGGACCAGAATCTTTTCCTGTAGATCCTCTGAAAAAGAATCCATGATACCGAATAATCCGTAAACCGACCAGTAGGTATCCCAGTCCCATAAATTTCCGTCATAGACACTGCCCGGATCAATAAAGGGATGGCGGATAAATCCATGAGGCTCTTTTAAAAGCCCGTTTACATGACCTGCCACATAATCTTTTATCTCCTGCGCATAACGCATACTTTCCTGATCCATCATCCTGCTTATCCTTTCACCGCTCCTGCTGTCATCCCTTCGATTACCCTTTTGTTCAGAATCATATATAAGATCAGCATAGGAATCACACACATAGACACGGAAGCAAAAATCGCTCCCCAGTTTTTCGCTCCAAATTCATTCTGAAAATACAGAAGACCGGTTTGAACCGTCTTCAGCTTTTGGTCACTGATAAATGTCATGGAAAAAATCAGATCATTCCATTTAAAGAAGAACTGCAATACTAAAACCGTAACAATGGCATTCTTCATCAGCGGTACCACCACATACCACATCAATTTGTAGATACCGCATCCGTCAATCACCGCTGCTTCCATAATCTCATCGGGAAACGACCGAAGATAACCGGTGGTCAAAAGAGTCGACAGAGACAGGCCGAAAGCCGTGTATGTAATGATCAGGCAGAGCCTGCTGTTTAAAAGGCCCATGCCGGAATAAATCTGAAATAAGGGAATCAGGGCAGTTGCCACCGGAATCATGATGCCAAATTCAAAATATTTTCCAACGACCCCCTTAAGCTTCCATCTCATCTTTGTTACCGCAAAACTGACAGTTACCGTAAACAGTACAATAAAGAATAAGGAAACCACCGTACATATGAAGCTGTTTTTAAAAAAAACGTCCATATTTCCTCTTGTCCACGCCTCTATGTAATTCTGGATATAGAAGCCCGAGTTTAACGCATATGCCGGCTTGCTGGTCCACTCACTCTGCTGTTTTAAGGAAGCGGTCAGCATCCAGAACAGCGGATATACTTCGATCACCACAAGACAAACAATGACTAATTTAATTGCAATTGATTTAAATCCTTTTTTCATGCTCGATCTTCCTCCTATTCTTTTACATCAAACCTGCGGATGATGGACGATCCAAATACGCACAGCATGAATATGAACAGCGCAACCACACTTCCGTAACCCACCTTGTTATAGGTGAAGGAAACATTATACATATACATGGACAGGGATCTTGTGGCCGCTCCAGGTCCTCCGTTAGTCAGTGCTGTCGCGGATTCAAACATTTTCACCGTTCCGGAAAAACTGAAAATCAGACAGGTGATGATCATTGCATGCAGCAAAGGGGCCAGAATATGACGAAACAGCTGCAGTCCGCCTGCTCCATCAATTTTCGCCGCTTCGATTACGTCTCCCGGAATATCCAAAAGCGCCCCGTAGAAGATAACGGCATAAAATCCCATGGCCACCCAGATATCCATTACGCACAAGCTTCCCAGGGCCGTTGAAGCCTGGCCGATCCAGGGCTGTACCAGACCGGTCAGACCCAGGGTATCTAAAAGGCTGTTTAACAGTCCATAATTTGGCTGTATCTCGTAAATTTTCTGGAACAGCTGCCCCACTGCCACGGTGGGCAGCACAACCGGAAAAAATACCAGAGTACGGATCACATTCTTAAAACGTTTCAGCCAGAAATAAAACATCAGAGCTAATAAAAGCCCCATACCTACCTGCCCTACCATTACAATGGATATATATTTCAGATTCACAGCCATAGATGCTTTAAAGTTGCTGTCTCCCAGCAGACGCAGGAAGTTGTCAAACCCGCAGAACTCCCATTTCAGCCCCGGAGACCCGGAATAAAACGAGTAATACAAAGACCATATTACAGGCAGAATGACTATGACAGAATAGACGATCAATGCAGGTAATACGAAAATTGCAATTGCCGTTTTATTTTCCAATACCTTTTTCATAGAAAAACCTCCAATCCCTTTCCATTTGACGCTCCCGCATGCCAGACGGACTTAAACAATCCGTTTTGCTGCCGGATTCGGGCCAAGCGGATATTCGCAATCCGCTTCGCTACTTGCTTACAGTGTCCCCGATTTGCGGGGGAGGCCCTGCCCCGCTCCATCGGGCATAACCGAATAGAAGCTATCGCTGCTTATCAGGTGGTGCTTGTACTCCACCTGAATATCTTGATTCGGTTAAAAAAAGGGGTGCTGGATTCCTTTTCAGAACTTCACAGCACCCCGTATCTTATCTTACGGCTTATCAGGCCATCCGACTTATAGAAGTTAAATTCTTACTACTGGCTCATATCCCAGGCTTCCTGAATGGACTTCATGTAATCCTCTGCCGATAATTCACCGGTTAACAAGGTCTGGATTCCGTCTTTTGCCACATTCTGAACTTCATTGCCCATGGTTGCTTCAAACCATGTAAAAGCACTTTCCGCATTGTTGATGGTATCAAGAACCATTTGTGTATAACCACTGGCGCCTTCTGCAGAAACCGTATAATTATACCCCTTTACGCTCCCCTGCAGCTCCATGGCCAGATCGCCCATATTTTCTGCGAAATATTTCATAAACCAGCCGGTCGCCTCATCATAGTTCTTCTGGCTGAAGGAAAGAATATTGCCGCAGTTCATGGAATAACTGCTTTCATCGCTGACATAAGGATCTGCGACGGGCACGTTGAAGAATCCGATTCCGTCTTCTCCTGCCAAATTCTGGGAAGCATCATTTAAGTTGCTTGTAAACCATGAGCCGTTATAGAATATGGCTGCCTGTCCGGTCATGAGCATGGAGCCCGCGGTGTTCATGTCTACGGTATTGACACCTTCACCGAAATATCCGGCTTTTGCCCAATCCTGTATTTTCTGGGCGGCCTTCACGTAATCCTCATCCGTATATTTGGATATTCCTTCATCTGCTTTTGCCATGGCATCAGCTCCGGCAATTCTGACGAGATAAGAATTTAAAAGTCGGGTTGCACCCCATTTATCCGCAGCACCGCACGCGATCGGCTGGATTCCCGCTCCCTTCAGCTTTGCAAGCACAGACTCGAACTCCTCCCAAGTGTTCGGAACCTGGCAGCCTGCCTGTTCAAACAAAGCCTTGTTATACCAAAAGCCTTCCACATTCATTCCAAGAGGCAGATCATAAATATCGTCCGTTCCTGATAAACTTTTCAAAAGAGAGACTGCTGATGGATTCAATGCGTCTTCACAGTTAAAATCCTTCAGCACCTTTGAAACATTTACCAGCTTTCCTGCTTCGATCAGGTCTACAATCGGTTTGCCTGATTCGTATACAAACATATCCGGAAGATCATTGGAAGCCACCAGGGTAGACACCTTCTGTCTTAGGTTATCGGAAGACACCACTTCATAATCCCATGTGAAGTTAGGATTCACCTCTTTCTGGTATTTCTCACAGAGAGCCTTGATCAGCACGCCGTTATCATTGTCTTCCGCCCAGATCGATAAAATTTTCATGTTCTTTGTAAGCTTGGGGTCCTCCGCTGTGCTGGGTTTTACTGAGTCAGCCCCTGCAGCAGGTTCTGTTCCCGCTGCGGATTCCGTTTTTGCTGCGGATTCCGTTTCTGCCCCAGTCTGTCCGCCGCCATCGGATGCCTGTTTGTTTCCGCAGCCGGTCAATAAGGTCGTCATCATGGCTGCAGCCAGGATTCCTGCTAAAACTTTTCTCTTCATTTACTACCTCCCACATGCTTCATAGTTTTTTGTTTGATAGATACATTTTAACAAGGAACTTCTCCATATACTAGTCAGTCATTTCTTTGTTTTTGTACACTTTTTATATAATAATTATCATTTATATTTTCTTATTGTGTATTTAATCCCTTCTTCTGGTATGTCCTTTATATTCGTTCGGCGTTATACCCTGATACTTCTTGAATATCTCACAAAAATACCGGTAATTATAATATCCCACCTTTTCACTGACTTCCATCACCTTCATGCCCTCATCCAGAAGCTCTTTTGCCTTTTTAATCCTCAAATCCGTTAAATACTTAACATAACTCATGCCCACTTCATTGCGGAATAAAATGCTTAAATAAGCCGGATTCATGTTCACCAGCATGGCAAGCTCATTTAAGCCGATGTTGTCCGCATATTTCTCATCAATAAACTGCAGAAGCTTCTGAATGACACGGTGGCTGCTTCCAACCTTTTTTCCAAGAAAAAGCTCGCTCATCTTACGGATGAGGGACAGGCAGTACAGCCTGCATTCTTCCTCCCCATGGAGTTTTTCCACATCATGATGGGTAATCTGACAGACAGCATCCGGGTTCGTTTCCTTAAAAATCTGGACCAGCATGGACATGATCTTATATATCTCCTGTTTATACTGCTCAAAATCAGGGACCGTTTCCCTCATCACCCGTAAGATTCTATCCATTCCCTCTTCCAGCCCTTCCGCTTTTCCAATAAGCACCATATCCACAACACGGTCTGTCTCACGTATGATCCGGTTATATGCGTATTGGGGCGGATTGTTCCTTTTTTCCACTTCCTGCAGCACTTCCTCAATTTTCTGTATGGTAACCGGCTTATCTATATAATTCACCACGCCCAGGGTAATGGCCCTCCTGGCATATTCAAACTCCGTATAACCGCTGATCACCACATAACTGGCTTCCGGCAGAAATTCCTTGCAGCTTTCGATCAGGGAAAGCCCGTCCAACCCGGGCATCCTGATATCTGTAATGACAATGTCCGGCTTCTGCTCCTGTATGACGTCAAGAGCGTCGATTCCATTGTAAGCATATCCCACCACCTCGCACTGCAGCTTCTGCCGTTCCAGAATCGCTTTGATCCCCTCAACCACGATATATTCATCATCTGCAACCACCATTCGATACATCTGTTATTCCCCCTCTTTTTCTGCATAAAGCGGCACTCTTACGGTGACCTCCGTTCCCGCTCCCGCCTCACTTTCAAAACAGATACCTGCCTGATCCCCATAGAACAAGGACAGCCTCTCCCTTATATTCTTTACTCCGTAGCCTTCATCCAGAAGGTTCATGTCCACAATTCCAACCCCATTATCCTTGATTTTAAATACCATAACTTCCCCGTCAAGACAGCCGGATAAGTGGATGCTGCACCCACCGCCAAGCTTCGGCTCCAACCCGTGATACACCGCATTTTCCACAACCGGCTGCAGAATAAACGTAAGAATTTTCCGGCTGATCAGGGATTCCTCTATCTCAATCTTCAGTTCAAAACGGTTGTGGTAACGCATGTTCTGAAGCTTCATATACGCTTTTATTTTTTCAATCTCAGCACCGACCTCAATCAGCTTTTCTCCTCTGTTCAAGCTCAGCTTAAACGTATCCGAAAGTGCAAGCACCATATCCGCGATCTCATCCGCATGCTTAATTATCGCCATAAAATAAAGGGAATCCAGGGTGTTGTACAAAAAATGAGGGTTGATCTGCGACTGCAGAAGTAAAAGCTCCGCCTCCTTTTCCTTGATTTCAGAATGAAGGAGTTTTTCATGCAGGTCCAGATTATTGTTTACCGTGTTCTTAAACTGGGTGCCGATCTTTCCTATTTCCGTCTCGTCAAACTCCTCTTCAATGCGGAAAGTTCCTTTACTGACCACGTCAATATTCTTTTTCAGCTGTTCCAGAGGAAATGTAATGACCTTGGAAATCCCGTTGACAAACAGGCAGCATATAATCAGCATACCCATACATACCAGCATGGAAATCCAGGCGATATAATTGCTGTCACGGCTTAATTCCTCTCTGGCAATTACATTGACCACTTCCCAGTCACCCTTTTCATTGTGCACTTCACTGAATAAATACTTACCCGTCTCACCTGAAATATAATCCTCCAGAACCTCCTGCTTCACGTCCGTTCCTCCGTGGAAGTAGACGAGATTCCAGTCAGGTCTGCTTACAGACCGGTTCTCGTTCTTATCAAAAATCATATACCGGTTGGTTACATATCCCTCATCCCCTTTTCCAAACGCGGAAAGAAACATGCTTTTTTTAATGTTAAAGACCACATACCCCATGTCTTCCCCATGTTCCGTATTTTTTAAAGCTTTTACCATGGAAAATGTTTCATTGTTATCATCAAACAGCACATTGTACCCGTAAAATACCTCTTTCCCCATTTCCCGGTCCGCCACACCGACCCAGTCCATAGCTAAAATATCCTCATTCTTATGATACTTAAGCATCTTGCCATTCTGCAGGGTCAGCTTGCTGTAAAAATAGATATTTCCCCTTTTATGAATGGTTACCGCACTTTGAATGTATTTATTCTGCTCTGTCAAATCCCTCAGCGTATGATTTAAAACAACATCATCGCGGCTGGAAAAATAAGTACTTTTCTTTTGCTTCTTCGTCATAATTTTTTTAAAATTCTGATTGTTAAGCAGGGTCCTGGAAAGGTCGACTATATTCTGCAGCTGAATGTCGATGATGCTGCCGGATACCTCTAAATTGTATCTGTGGGAATTCTGGTAATTGCGCTCCATGGTCCTTTTTGAAAAAATAAAGGTCATGCTGCCAACCAAAGCCACTGCCAGGATTAGGCAAATCAGCATGGAAATCAAAATCTGATTCTTGATGCTTCTCTTTTTCCACATTTCCTCCAACCATAATTTCCACCGTTTCATAATTCCCCTCTCCGCTTGCTATGCAAAAATAAGGAAGAACCTTAAATCCGGTGCTCCCTTATTTCTCTTTTCTAATGCTTATCCTTACACAATGACCTTAAAATCATTCCGCCCTAAGATTATCTCCTGTTGAAGCTTCTCTTTTGTCAGAAAATCGGTTTTTCCTGCCGGAATGCTGACAGCTTTCTCCTGTCCGGAAAAATTAAACAGGAAATAGATCTGTTTCCCCTGCCAGATCCTGCTTAATACCTGCACTCCTTTTGGAGCTTCCATCTCATCCTTCCATCTGCAGACAGGACCTAACAGTGACTTGAAAAGTGTCCTCCATGCCGGATCTTCCAGATCCGTTCCCACATAACAGGCCGTTCCGTCCCCATAGGAATGTTGGGAAATCACCATAGAGTCCTTCTTATAAGTTTCCTTGTAAGTTCCCAGGGATTCTGCTTCCCCTGCCAGCAGCTCGCTCCACGCTTTGTCCCTAGTTTCCACCTCATCTTCCTCAGATGCCATACAGATGCCCAGTCTGGTCCGGTTGCTGTCAAATACCGGCTCAACCTCCTGCACCGTAACTCCGAATACTTCGTCAAGATGGGCTGGAAGAGGTATGGTATACCCCAGGTTATCCTCATTTTTAACACCGGTCAAAAAGGTGGCGATTAAAATTCCGCCCTGTTTTACATATTCCCTGAGCCTTCTTGCCGTCTCTTTTTTCAGAACAAAGGAGGCCGGAAGCACCAATGCCTTATACTCCTGGAAATCACGTTCAAGGGAAATCACATCGGAATGTATCCCAATACGCTCTAAATTATAATACAGCTTCCCGGCAAAATCCATATAAGAAAATTCAGGCTCATTGACAGGCTTTATCTTCAGTGCCCAATGGCTGTCATAATCCAGCAGAATCCCTACTTCCGAGCAGAAAGATGCTTCTTTTAAAGGTTTCAGCTGGTTTAACACAGCGGCAGTTTCCTTCATTTCATAATACCGTCTTCTAGGAGTCCCGTCTAAATCCACGATTGCATAGTTTAGCTGCTCTGCCCCCGCCGGAAAGCTGCGGAACTGATAGTGTAAAAGTAAATCGGCCCCATTGGCAAATGCCTGAACCACCGCCTGCTTCAATGCGCCGGGTCCGGGCTGCAGCCGCCCCGTCCCGCTCAGCCTGTGGCCTCCGCCGGACATAAATTCCATGACCCAGAATGGCAGGTCAGGCTTCACCCCTCTGCCAAATGCATAGGGGAAGGAATCCACCCAGGCGTCCCGCAGATTGGGATAATAATCAAAGGAATAGAAATCTAACTGTTCAAAGCCTTTAAAATAGTCAATGCTGTTGGTCACAAGTCCCGTTCCATTAGTGGTCACCGGATGGGAAGTAAAAGCCTTCAGAATATCAGCCTGAATGTTTTGAAACTCGATCTGGCATTCACTGGAAAACCGTTCAAACTCCAGACGAACCGTTGGGTTTTCATAAAAGTCCCGTATCTGGATCTGCGCCCCCGGCTCAATGGCATTGACCGGCGGGTTGATCTGTTCAAAGGACCGGTACTCCTGGGACCAGAAGATGGCACCGCTTCTCCTGTTAAAGGATTCGATCCCGCCGTATTTCTGCTTCAGCCAATTCTGAAACTTCTTCCGGCAGTTTTCGCAGGTACATCTTCCCGTTCCTTCCTGGGCCAGTTCATTGTCAATCTGGAATCCTGCCACATAGGGATTCCTGCCATATTGCTTTCCAATGGCTTTTGCGATGCCGGCACAGGCCTTCCTGTATTTTTCGTGATTATAGCATCCATGTCTTCTGCCTCCGAAAGGACGTCGAATCCTCCGGTTATCCTGATATAACATATCCGGCCATGCTTCCACCATCCACGCCGGCGGACAAGCCGTAGGCGTTCCTACGATCGTACGGATGCCTGCCTGTCCCAGTTCCTCAATCACCGGGTCCAGCCAGGAAAAATCATACTTACCTTCCTCGGGTTCCATCCGGCACCAGGAAAACTCCCCCATTCGGACCGTATTGATTCCCGATTCCTTTATCAGCTTTAAATCCCATTTAAGCTCTTCTTTGCTTTTATGTTCCGGGTAATAGGATACTCCATATAACATTGACCTGCCTCCTCATCCTTGCTTTTCGCTGCCGAATCTGTTTCTGACTACAGGCATCCAGATGCGCATCTCATCCAACCCCCGGTTATCCCAGGCAAAATAAGGAATCATGTGCACCGGGACCGGTTCATAGCCTTCCTCAGAATAATCCTGGTAAAGGGAATTTCTATCATATTCCGGTCCATGAATTTTCTTCAAAAACGTGGCCCCAAGCCCGGTCACCTTCCGGCCTTCTATCTCAATCTCCTCCGGCTTAAACCGTACGTCTGACGGAACAAACAGATCGTCAATGGTTTCCGTCGGAGCGTCCATGCCTTCCAGACAGTATACCAGTGGCCCCCGCTCCACAGCTACCTGATTGCAGTTTTCTTCCACCAGAGCATGGGAGCAGGTCAGACGGGGCTTCATCCCTAAATCCAGGCTGATCACGGTATGTTCCGGATCCTCTATTTCCACGGTCAGATAGCTTCCCCTGTCCGCGTTCAAAAGCTTCCTTTCCCAAATGGGCTTTTGCCCGTTTTCGGCCTTTTGCACCCCGCTTTCTCCCCGCATCCAGGACGGGATCCTCAAATGCAGCTTCACCGGCACATTCTTCTTCATGTCTTCAAAGCGAAAGGTTATCTTTCCGTCATATGGGTAGTCCGTTTCCTGAACCAGAACACCTTCAAAGCCATTCATGAGTTTCATATCCGACCGGCTGGCACCATATAATACCGGATAAATGCCAGTATCGTCTACGGTGTAAGCGTATTCACTCAGCTGGGCAATCAGCCTAGCCAGGTTAGGCGGACAGCAGTAGCTTAAAATATATTCCGTACGCTCCTGTCCCCAGATCAGCTCATAAGGGAGTTTTTTTGCCCGGCGCAGCATGTTCTCATAGAAGAATCTCTTCCCATCCAGGCTGACTGCCGCCAGGTTCCCATTTAAGACCATCCGTTCCAGAACCTCCGCATACTCCTCTTTTTTCTCCATGCAAAACATGCGGTATGCCCAATATACGCCTCCCACAGAGGCACAGGTCTCATTGTAAGCAGTCACATTGGGTAGCTGGTATTCATATCCATAAGCCTGATGGACCAGCTGGTGGGTGAAAAAGTTTCCATATGGCGACGCACCGTTATACAAAGCACCGCATCCTCCGGTTATATAGAGCTTCTGAGTCACAAGGCTGTGCCATACTTTATGAAGGACCTCCGTAAGTTCCGGATCTTCCTCTTCCAGGCATAAATCCGCCACTCCTGCATACAGGTAATTGGCTCTCACCGCATGGCCGATGATTTTATCATGCTTCTTAAGAGGAAGTCTGTCCTGGTTGTCATCCAGTCCTTCCTTTACGCAGTCACGCAGCTCCACTGCATCTTTCAGCAAATCCAGATACTCCTGCTTTCCCGTTGTCCGGTACAATTCGGCCAGCCCCATGTAATGGGAAGGACATACAGCAGTCTGCGCTTGCCTGCTCTTCCTGGCCTCTTCATACAGATGCTTTAAATATCCGGCGGCTTTCTCGGCAATCCCAAGAAAGCTGTCCCGACCTGTCACACGTTGATACAGACAGGCCGCAGTGAACAGATGGCCGAAATTATAGACTTCAAATTCATTTATATCACCAAGTCTTGCGGCCTTCCCCTTCTTCTCACTGATAATCTGTTTTGTGGAAATATATCCGTCAGGCATCTGTGCCCTGCCGATCAATCCAACATAATCCTCAAGCTCTTCCAAAAGCTGCCGGTCATCTCCCAGAACCGCTGTATAAACAGCAGATTCCATCCATTTATAAAAATCACCGTCACCAAATACAGTGCCGTCAAAATCACCGTCTGATTCACCCGCCGCTATCTTAAAATTTTCCGCCACATGGCTGATGTCTTTACTCTCAAACATTTTTCGCAGATGGGGGACCGTAGAGTTCATACAGGTGTCAAGCCGTTCCTTGTATAATCCGCCTGTCCATTTCACCGCGGGAAAGGGAAGACCGCAAACACGGGCAAAGGGTGATTTTTTTAAATCTGTCAGCATCGTTCTCCTCCTCACTGTTTTCTGTAACATATTTCAAAGCTGCCGGAGCCTGTTTCGGCCGTCATACATCCAGCCTCAAGCTGAAAAGCAAGACCAGCGGTTTCAGACGGCACCGCCCCTTTTTCCAGGCGTATTGTAACCGCTGCATTGGCAGGCACGGTAAATGCAAGCCTTCGCTCTCCCGGCGTCTGCGTTTTTTCCCAGCTGACCCGGATCATTCCAAGAGCACTTTTATATGATCCTTTTGCATATGCTAAGGCGTCACCTGTCTGGGGGCTGATGATGATACGCCGGTATCCGGAACAAGCCTCATCCGTTTCAATTCCCAGAACAGAGCGGTACAGCCATTCTCCCACCGCTCCATAGGCATAGTGATTAAAAGAGTTCATATCCGGACTCCACATGGTTCCATCCGGCTTTAAGCCGTCCCAATGCTCCCAAATAGTGGTCGCCCCCCTCTTGACCTGATACAGCCAGGAAGGAAAATCTTCCTTCAAAAGCAGCTCATAGGCCTTATCCGCATAACCATTTCCACTTAGTGCATGCAGGAAATAGGGCGTGCCCACAAAACCGGTCACCAGATGTCCTCCTTCTTTCTCAAGGAGTGTAACCAGCTGCTCAGCCGTCTTCTGCCTGTATGCTTCCGGAACAAGATTAAAATGCAGAGCCAGAATATGGGCGGTCTGGGTCATAGCCGTCATGCTTCCGTCACTTTTAAAAAATGTGCTCTGAAACTTCTTTACGATTTCCCCATACAATGCTTCATACTCTATAGCATCCTCTTCCCGCTGAAGAATCAAAGCTATTTTCGCAAACAGTCCTGTCGAGTATGCATAATATGCGGTACAGGTCAGATCATTGGGCGTTGCTCCGAAATAGCTGCCCTCCTCTGCATCAAGTGCCACCCAGTCTCCAAACTGCAGCTTATAATTCCAGATATGATCCCTGGTATGTTTTCTCATGAACCCGATCCATTGCTTCATGCTGTCATACTGCTCTTCCAATATGAACGTATCCCCATACATCAGATATAAGTTCCATGGGTTGATCACGGCCACATCAGCCCAGGCTGCCGCGGAATGGGTGCCCTTTGAAAGCAGCCAGTCGTCTTTTTCCCTGCCGCTTATGATGTCCGGCACAACATGGGGAACTCCCCCTTCCGGCGTCTGGTCCGCAGCCACATCTTTCAGCCATTTTCTGAAAAACGTATAGGTATTCATCAGATAACAGGATGTACGGCAAAAAATCTGTGCATCTCCCGTCCAGCCCATTCTCTCATCTCTCTGGGGGCAGTCCGTGGGAATATCCAGAAAATTTCCTTTCATGCTCCACTTAATGTTGCTGTGAAGCTGGTTTACCAAAGGATTGGAACAGGAAAATTCTCCGGTTTCTTCCATGTCCGAATGCAGGACGCAGGCCGCCACATCTTCTTCCTTCAGTTCCCCCGGCCAATCCAGGACATGAACATACCGAAAGCCCTGGAAGGTGAAATGGGGATGATAGTTTTCTTCGCCTTCTCCTCTGCAGATATAGCGGATTTCTTGTTTTGCCGACCTTAGATTGGCTGTATAAACATTACCTGAAGAATCCAGCATCTCAAAACATTGAAATCTTACCTCTTCTCCTGTCCTTCCCCGCACCTTAAACCGTACCCAGCCCGTTAAGTTTTGTCCGAAATCAATGACCCGGTCTCCCTGTGGAGTCTGAAAAATACTCCTTGCCTCCAGAGTCTCTATGACCCTCACCTTCGAACCTGCCTGGGCGGTCAGAGCACTCTTTGGAAACTCTGCCGTTTGTACCCCCTTCCAGCCGTCCGCGCGGTAACCAGGACAGTTCCAATTCTCAATTTCCATGCCGGCGTCATAAATCTCCCCGTCATAAATCTCAGAAAAAGTCACAGGACCCTCATGTCCCAGCCAGCTTTCTTCCGTAAAAAACGTCTCTTCTCTTCCGTCCCGGTAGCGGACCACCAGCTGCATCAGAAAAGACGCCTGGTCTCCGTAATTATTGCGCAGATGAAGAAAGCCCATTTTCCCTTTATACCATCCTGCACCAACCAAAGCTCCCAATGCATTGGCTCCCTGTTTCAGCAGATCCGTAACCTCATAGGTCTGATAACACAAATGCTTCTGATAGGAGGTCCAGCCAGGGGTCATCTCGTCCAGGCCCACCTTATGTCCGTTTATATAGAAATGATACAGCCCCAGTGCTGTGGTGCATGCATAAGCTTCCAGCACTTCACCGCTGATTTCGATCTCCTTTCGCAGATAAGTGCTTCCCGAGGAGTCTTTATCCTCCGGTCCTTCCGCAGTAATGAACTGCGCCTTCCACTGGTCTTGTTTTAAGACTGCAGTGACAAAAAACGCCGGTTCACTGAAGCTGCTTTCTTCCTCTCCATCCTGCACCTGTACCCGGACAAAATATTTTTTACAGGAAGCGGGACAAAACCCGGCCGCCTCCACATGGATGGACTCCCTGCTCTTAACCCAGCCGCTTTCGTAAACTATGGTTTCAAAGACATCATCCACGGCAATCTCCAGCCTGTACGCCTCCTGGTTTACATTTTTTTTGTCACTGCAAAGAATCCAGCCAAACCACGGCCTGCCGTCCAGACCCACCGGATTTTTCAAATATTCAATTGTTAATTCCGACACTTTCAGCATGCTTTCTCTCCCATTCCGTTATCGTTGTCCAGTCCACTGTGTTTAAGCCAGAATCTTCCTGACTGTTTCTCTCCAGCCCTCATATTTCTTAGCTCTAACTTCTGGCTCCATACATGGATTATATTGCTTTGCTTTCATTTTTTCAAATATATCTTCCTGATAGACGCCGAGGGAAAGGCCTGCGGCGAAAGCAGCTCCCATTCCGGAGAGCTCCTTTGTCTCGGAGACACGCACACTTGTCTCCAGAATGTCGCTTTGAAACTGCATCAGGAACTGGTTTTCCGTGGGTCCTCCGTCCACCCTCAGTTCTGGTATGATGCAGTTCATGTCCTCACACATAGCCTGGATTACGTCGGCAATCTGGTAGCCAATGCTTTCCAGTCCCGCCCTGACGATTTCCGCCCGGCCTGTGGTCCTTGTCATTCCGCTGATGGAAGCGGTGGCACGGCTGTTCCAATATGGCGCTCCTAAGCCGGTGAAGGCCGGGATTAAGTAGACCTTATCATTTTGGTCGGCAGCAGCTGCAATCTGCTCCGTCTCCTCCGGGGTGGAAATCATGTTCATCTTTTCTTTCAGCCAGGTAATCACCGCGCCCGTATAATTGATGTTACCTTCCAGAATATAGTTCACCTTTCCGCCCATGCGCCAGGCTAAGGAAGTCACTACTCCATGGGTACTGAACACCGGTTCGTTTCCCGTATTTATCATGATGGAAGATCCGGTTCCATAAGTTGCCTTTGTCATGCCTTTTTTTAAACAGCCCTGGCCAAACAGCGCGCCGTGGGAATCCCCCATCACGCTGTGTATGGGAATAGGTGCGTCAAACAATCCCTCAAAGTCCGTCATTCCAAAGCATGAGTCCGAATCGGAAATTTCCGCCAGCCACCGGCTTTTTAAACCGAATATTTTGCAGAGCTCCTGATCCCAGATCAAATCCCTGATATTAAAAAGCTGCGTCCGGGAAGCGTTTGAAAAGTCTGTTTTATAAGAAGTTCCGCCTGTCAGACGGTAAACCAGCCACGTATCCACAGTTCCGAAACACAGCTCCTCCTTCTCCGCCCGTTCCTTCAGACCATCAACATGTTCCAGAAGCCATTTAAATTTTGAAGCAGGAAAATAAGGGGAAAGGATCAATCCTGTCTTATTCCGTATGATTTCCGGATCAACGGTCTCTTCCATTCTTTTGCAGATGTCCCTTGACCTGGCGCATTGCCATACGATTGCCAAGGCTTGCGGTTTCCTTGTTTTCTTATCCCACACAAGAGCAGTTTCCCGCTGATTGCTGATTCCCAGACCGGCAATCTCATTTTTAGGAACCCCTGATGTTTCCATAAGCTTTCGTACCACTATTAACGTGTTTTGGTAGATTTCCTCCGGATCATGGGAAACGTAACCCTCTTCGCTTACGATCTGCCTGTGGGGCACATCCTCCCTTTTTACCAGTTTCCCATGCTCATCAAAAAGGAGAGCCTTCGTTCCCTGAGTGCTCTGGTCCACCGCCAGAATATATTTTGCCATATTAAATCAGCTCCCTTGCCTGTTTTGCGATTCCTTCTGCAGTAAGTCCGTAGTACTCGAATACTTCTTTAGAGGTTCCCGTGATGACAGGAGCGTCGGGAAGAGCCAAATTGATCACCTTCTTTGGGCAGTGGGCTGCGATTACCTGGCTGACCATGGAGCCCAGCCCTCCATATGGGGAATGCTCCTCCACAGTAATGATTGCTCCAGCATGTTCTGCCGCATGTAATACTGCTTCCTGGTCCAAAGGCTTTACACAGTACATATCAATAACGGATGCTGAAATTCCGCTTTTCTTTAACAGCTCTGCGGCCTCCAGCGCCGGCTTTACCATCTCCCCGCAGGCAATGACTGCAATATCCGTTCCCTGGGTAAGAACATTGGCCCGGTCCAGCTCAAAGGGGCAGTTCTCCTCCGTGTAAATGTCTTCCACCGCATTTCTCCCCACCCGTATGTAGGCAGGCTTCTGATCCTTTAACAATTCCTCAATCAGCCGTTTTGTCTGGAACCTGTCACTGGGCAGATAAACTCTCATATTGGGAATTGCGGCCATAGCTGCAATGTCTTGAGCGGAATGATGGCTCATTCCCAGAGCTCCATAACTGACCCCGCCGCTGATTCCGATTAAAGTCACGTTCGTGTCAGAATAGGCACAGTCTATCTTCGCCTGCTCATAACTTCTGGTAGACAAAAAGCAAGCCGGAGAAGCAGCAAATGCCTTCTTCCCGCATTTTGCCAGTCCGGCCGAAATGCTGACCAGATTCTGCTCCGCAATTCCTGTTTCCACAAACTGCTCCGGGTAAGCCTGGGCAAATGGGGCCAGGGATGCGCTTCCCCGTGAATCGCTGCACAAGACTATGATATCATGATCTTCCTTTGCCTGCGCTGACAATGTCTCACATATCGCCTGTCTGTTGGGTATTTGATTCATACTGCCGCCTCCCTTCTCATTTCCAAATCAGCCATAATGGTCTCATACTCTTCCCCAGTGGGCACCCTATGATGCCAGTCCGCCTTATTTTCCATAATCGGGGAACCACACCCCTTAACCGTGTTGGCAATCAGAACGCTGGGCCTTCCCTTTACTGTCTTTGCCTGTTCAAATGCGTCGTTCAGTTTCTCCACATCGTTTCCATCCGCCACGTCGATTACATGCCAGCCAAAGCTTTTAAAACGATCATCAAGGTCATCATGTCCCATGACCTCCTCTGTATTCCCGGAAATCTGGAGGCGGTTGCGGTCCACAACGGCACAGAGATTATCCAGCTTAAACTGGCTGGCAGCCATGGCCCCTTCCCATACTGATCCTTCCGCCAGCTCTCCGTCGCCCATAACCGTATAGACCCGGTAGGTCCTCCCGTCCATCTTTCCTGCCAGAGCCATTCCTACACAGACAGGCAGTCCGTGGCCCAGTGAGCCGGAATTCATCTCAATGCCCGGAAGCTTGTTGTTGGGATGCCCAATAAACCTGGAGCCGAATTTTGAAAAATTCTTTATAACTTCTTCCATAGGGAAAAAACCTTTTGCCGCAAGAACTGCATACAGAGCTTCCACGGAATGTCCTTTGCTAAGCACAAACCGGTCCCGGTTCTCATCTTTCATCTGCTCCGGGCTTATGTTCATCTGGCGGAAATACAGCACGGCCAATATATCCATGACGCTCATATCTCCGCCGATGTGGCCCCCTTTCCCTTCCATAATCATATCAACCACCGATTTTCTCAGTTCATAGGTCTTTGCCTTTAGTCCATCCATATCATTCTCCTCTTAAATAGGCCCTGATCTCTTCCTCGTTGTCATCGTATAAATCCGGTTTCACGCCTATGTACTTGCAGGCTTCGTACAAGACCGGAACAATGTCCTTATGGATTCCTACACAGTGATGAATATAAGGCCCTTCCACCAGCTTTGCTTCCAGCTTCTTTAAGTTCGCTACCTCTACCCATACATAAGTGCCTTTCGTATATGGACCATCAATTCCCTTCGCCTTTCCAAGTAAAAGAGAGTATTCCCCGTTATCCCCGTCGAACCGGCACAAGGTCATCTCACCATGCTTTGCCTCTGCCTCCACAGCTCCCGGATGATTAAATGCCAGGGGGTAGCCCAGGGTCGGCTTTTCTTTCGCAACGGAAATAGGCCATGGACCACAGTGCTGAAGCAATTCTCCATTTTCGTTATCCGGATGTCTTACGGTCCAGTCCGCAAAAAAGCTTCTGCATTCATCCATGCCCGCCGCCTCTGCCATAACTGCGGTAACCGCCCCGTGAATGTCTGTCTCACAAACCACCGGGATTCCTTCTTCATTTAACAGGGAATTGGCTCCGCAAGGCATAATGCCGATTTCTCCCTGAAGGGCATTCCAGCACTGAATGGCAATCGCATTGCAGCCGTACTTAACCGCCAGGTTTTTCATGGCGGCCTTTAATGCCGCGACATTTAACAGTGCCTCTTCACTGATTTTAATATTCATGGACTCTTTGCAGCCCTTTATTATCTTTTCAACTTCTGTCCTCTCCTCTTTTACCTGTCGTATCTCGGAGGTTAATTCAGGCATAGGAATAGGGGACAGCTGTATGTTGAACCGTTCCAGCAACTCGCCTTCGTTGCACATGGTGGTCCAGAAATCAAAAGGCCTGGGGGCTATCTGCAGGATTCTTGTATTTTTAAATACTTTTACTACGTTACAGACCGCCAGAAAATCACGGATTCCCCGCTCAAATTCCGGGTCCGTCAGGCGGCAGTTTGTCAGATAAGTAAAGGGAACCTTAAATCTTCTCAACACCTTTCCTGTGGCAAAGAGGCCGCATTGACTGTCCCGCAGGCGAATACCATTCTCGTCAGGCCTCTCGTCCCTGGGTCCCCAAATCAGGACCGGAACTCCAAGCTCCTTTGCCAGTCTCGCGCAAACGTATTCTGTTCCGAAGTTGCAATGAGGGAGAAACAGGCCATCGATTCCTTCATCCCTGAACTTTTCAGCTATGATTTTTACATGGCTGTCATCGTAGAGAAGCCCTTCTTCGTTCATATCCGTAATGTCCACGAAAGAAACTCCCAGTTCCTCAAGTCTTCCCGCCGTCAAATTCCTGTACTTTATTGCATCCGGGGCGCTGAAAATGCTCCTTCTTGTGGGGGCGAACCCCAGTTTTATAGTCGCCATAAAATCCATCCTTTCTGCTGAACAATCTTTTCATCTGTATAAATTATACAGATTACTTAACTTAATTTCATTATGATATTCAGTATTTATTAATGAATTTTTAACTTAATTATTGCCTTTTTCCACTTAATAGACCATAATAATATCTATCAGGAGGTACATGTATGGGAATTACCGCAAAAGAGCTGGCTAAAATATTAAACCTTTCAGCTGCCGCCGTATCCATGGCATTAAATAACAAACCAGGCGTCAGCACGGAAACAAGAAGGAGGGTCATCGAAACAGCCCAGAAGTATGACTACGATTTGACCCGTCACACATTTCGCCCAAGGGACGTGAGCAGCATTTACTTAATTATTTATAAAAAACACGGAGCTATCGTTGGAAGCAATCCTTTTTTTCAGGAGCTTTCCGAAGGAATCGCGGCCGGTTGCCAGAAAAACAATTACAAGATGGAAATCCGTTATTTATACGGAGAGGAAGGGAATATTGAAAATCGATTAAAAGATATGCTCTACTCCGGCTGTACAGGAATCATCCTTTTGGGAACCGAAATGACACCTGAAGATTTTCTTCCTTTTCGGGCGCTCACGATCCCGATCGTCTTACTGGACAGCTATTTTGAAACGGTTCCCTGCGACAGCATCATTATCAACAACATCCAGGGGGCTTTTCTTGCCGCTTCTTACTTAATAAAAACCACAGGAAAACAGCCTGGCTATCTCCATTCTTCTTACCCGATCGGAAATTTTGCAGAACGGAATTCCGGCTTCTTTAAGGCAATTCACACCTATGGAATGGCCGCCTCCAACAGCATTGTCCACTCGGTCACTCCTTCCATAGAAGGAGCTTATGCGGATATGCTGGAAATCCTTAAAAGTCAGGAACCTCTGGCTCCCTGCTACTTTGCTGACAATGATTTAATCGCCCTGGGCGCCCTTAAGGCATTGAAGCAGCATGGCTACCGGATACCGGAGGATATCTCTATCGTGGGCTTTGACAACATCCCTGCGGGAATTATTGTAGATCCAGCCCTCACTACCATTCATGTCCCTAAGCATTATATGGGAAAAATGGCTGCTAACAGACTCATCAGCCGCTTGGAGGAGCCTGATGCCACCTCCGTGAAACTGGAAATTGCCACGACTTTAATCCGGAGAAATTCTGCCTAAAGCAGAAGGAAAAAACAGCAGGAAACGATCAAATCCCTGATTATTCAGTGATTTTTCGTTTCCTGCCGTTTCATTTACTCTGCCAAAGCCTTAATCTCCTGATACTTCTTATGATCCGTATATAACTCTCCGGTATATGGATTTTTCCTTGTCTTATACATTCTGTGAATCATATATACAAATACTCCGATATTTGCAAGAAGAGCCAGTAAACTCATAATAAATAAAAAAGTAGTATCCGGTGATACCCCTGCCACCGGTTGGATTCCTGTTCCGGTCAAAACCGTATACCCGTCAGAGGAAAGCATTCCTTCCTGTATTGCTGCTTCTGCAATAGCCTTACTGGATCGGGAATGCACCAGAAAACTGCTGGCATCCTGAAATACCGGAAACGTCTGGGCAAACATACACCACAGTGCCAGCGTTTGGGCACGATGCTGCAGCCATGCCCCTTTTCCCACTGTAAATGCACAAATAGTAGGGGCCAGTAAAAGTGCTAATCCGCAATACCATGCATGAGTCGGAAGGCAGTTATAGGTATAAGCAAAATTCCACAAATCATAGGCGATTATCCAGAACCACATCATATCGGGCCAGAGCATATCCTGGCTTTTATCCCTACTGGTCTTCTTTCGGATACAGATTCCAAACCAGCCTGTAATGGTCACAATATTTAAAAGACCTGCGATCCCGTTCATGACATTCCATGGACCGCCGATATAGTACTGAACCTGATTGTTCATATACTCCATAACCGGTGTCACATACTGGCTTACTTCAAAATCGCGGAAACAGGCCTCCAGGATATTGATCGCCAGAATTAACGGCGGGAAACACAACGCAATTTTATTATGCTGCAGCTTTTTGATATGACGGATACACCAAAAACCAATACACCCCGCTGTTGAAGAGTAAACCTTTGCCAGATGAAACCAGTCCATATAAGATGTATCCTTTAACGTTGTCACCCATAAAACGGTTAAAACAACAGGAAGCACAACAAAGCAGCCAAACCCCACCCATTTAAAACGGCGGCTCAATTCATTTGCGGCAAACAATGATATAAACACCCCAAGCCATACCAGTAAAACCAATATTGTCGGAACACTTTCTGAAAACACAAACATTCCCATTCCTCCTTGTTTCACTCTTCTATTTCTTTACTATTCCTTTTTCCAAAGCCTCCGTCATTTCAACCTTAGAATCCTTTAGTTACACACGATTTCCTTAATTATCATGTCGTCGCCCTCCAGGATTTCCATATCCATACTGCCGCAGTCAGGGCAATTTAAATCACTGTAAACGGCGTTAAATACCCTGCCGCAGCCTTTGCATTTCACAATACCGGGAATGACGATAAGCTCCAGCTCTGTTTTTTCCATAAAAGTCTTATAGGAGGCTGCGGGCCAGCTTTGCTCTAAGTATCTGGGCACAATACCGGAAAGCTCTCCAACCTCGATGACAAGCTTGTGGACCTCTGTTACATTCTGCTCCTTTACAATACGCTCAATGGTGTGGACCATAGAGTTTAATACACCAAGCTCATGCATTGTTGCCTCTCCTTTTCTCGTTAGCTTCTTCTGCCAACGCTTTCTTTAAGGGTGGTTGCAGCAATTTTTCCGGTACGTACAATTGCGTTGGCGGCTATCTTGACAGGAAGTTTTTCATAGGTATTGGGGACAGTGTCATAGGTACGCTCCAGATGAATTGCATCAAATTTACATTTGGTCGTACACATGCCGCAGCCAATACACATATAACTGTCGATTTCTACCGCACCGCATCCAAGGCATCGCTCCGTTTCTTTCTTTAACTGCTCCTCGGTGAAGGTCATGCGTTCATCATGGAAGCTGCCTTTTTTCTCAGGAGAATGGCCTGGTCTCTGGCGGGGAGTCGTATCAAAATCCTGTAAACCGATGGCAACGTTATTTTTATCAAACGCATGGTATTCACGGCGGTCACGGCCATATACAAGAGACTGTCCCGGCTGTACATATCGGTGGATAGAGATTGCACCTTCTTTTCCGGATGCAATGGCATGGATAGCAAATTGAGGCCCGGTAAAACAGTCGCCGCCGACAAAAACGTCCGGTTCTGAAGTCTGTAAGGTCAGACTGTCCGCTTTGGCAGTACCGCCGCGTCCAAGTTCAACCTTACTCTCCGAGAGAAGTCCGCCCCACTCGATGGACTGGCCAATGGAAAGCAGTACGGTATCAGCTTTTACAGTGATCGTATCATTTTCATCGTACTTTGGAGCGAAATGCTGGTCATCATCGAATACACTGATGCAGCGCTTAAATTCTACACCGGTCACCTTTCCATCTTCTGTCAGGATGCGCTTAGGCCCCCAGCCATTATGAAAGGAAACGTTATCTTCCTCAGCCTCTGTAATCTCCTCCGGTAATGCCGGCATTTCACCGGGACTTTCCAGACAGTAAAGATTAACAGCAGCAGCCCCCTGTCTTACCCCTGTACGGGCTACATCAATTGCTACATTCCCACCGCCGATCACAACTACATTTCCGGAAAGCTCTGCCTTTCTTCCAAGGTTTACATTGCGAAGGAAATCAACGCCGGAGATAACCCCTTCTGCGTCCTCCCCCTCAATGCCAAGACTTCTGCCGCCCTGTGCGCCGATCGCCAGATAGAAGGCTTCGTAACCTTCTTTCCGAAGTTCATTAAGAGTAATGTCTTTTCCGACTTCAATTCCGGTTTTAAAGGTAACACCCATTTCGCGCAGAACGTCTATTTCGGCATTAAGAACCTCCTTTTCCAGGCGGAAGGAAGGAATACCAAGGGTAAGCATACCGCCGAGTTTTTCTTCCTTTTCAAATACGGTTACCTGATAACCATCAATTGCCAGGTAATATGCACAGGAAAGACCGGAAGGACCGGAGCCGACCACTGCAATTTTATTTCCAAGGTGATAACGCATAGGAGGGATATATCGGATCGAACCATCCAGCTCTTTATCCGCAATAAATTTTTTGATTTCATCGATGGAAACCGGTTCATCAATATCTCCGCGGGTGCATTCGCTTTCACAGCCGTGAGGACAGATACGTCCGCAGACAGCAGGGAAAGGATTTTCTTTCTTTATCAGCTCTAATGCTTCATGGTAGCGGCCGGAAGCAGCAAGCTTTATGTAACCCTGTACGGAAATATGAGCAGGACAGGCAGTTTTACAGGGAGAAGTTCCTTCTTCTGCAACATCTTTACGGTTCTCGCGGTAATCCACATTCCAGTTGTTTTCTCTCCAGATATGGTCACGTGCGGTAGGTTCTGCCTTTATGGCAACAGGTGTTTTGGAACAGAGTTTTTGGCCAAGTTTTAAAGCATTCACCGGACAATTTTCCACACATTGTCCGCAGGCTACGCAGTTTTCCTTTTTTACCTTGGCAGTGAAGTTGGAACGTATGGAATCAGGTGTATTAAAAAGTGTTGCAAGACGCAAGGAGAAGCAGGAGCAGCCACAGCAGTTGCAGATTGCCGCTGATTCACCGAGTCCGTCGGTATGGGGCATTTCATGCATCAGGCCATTATTTTCTGCAAATTTAATAATTTCTTTTGCTTCCTCCCGAGAAATCTGGCGGCCTCTGCCTGTTTTTATATAATATTCGGCACCTTCGCCCATCTGGATGCAAATGTCTTTTTCCAGATGACCGCAGCCCTCATCCAGTACACGGCGTGACTGGCGGCAGGAGCAGTCAGATACTGAGAACGTATCATATTTATCCAGGTAATAAGAGAGACGTTCCCAGGGCTTTGTACCGGAGATATCCTTGATGGCCTCTTCCACAGGAATGACACGCATCATTGCCATGCCTTGCGGGAATTTTGCTGCCATAGGCGCCAGACGCAGCCTGGTATATTCTTCAAAGGCTTTGCCGATTTCAGGATGTTCGTTAAGCTGTTCACGGTTATTTACCATCATTTCTAACATACCGGGGGCAAATATATTCACAAAAAACCGTTCTTTATGATCCTCCTTATCCTTCCATACTTTGGCGACTCCTGTGTAGGCCAGCTGCTCTAAGAGGGCCTTTGTCTCTTTTTTACTTTTTCCGGAGCGTTTAGCCACATACTCGAACGTACGGGGTTTACGAAGTCCGATAATCATAGCAATATCAGCCATTTCATCTGTTACAACACAGTTAAGAGCGTAGTATTCGGGAGAATTTTCATCGATTTTGTTCATGGCTCCGGCAATACCGCCTACCATCTTCGCCAGTCTTACAATTTTAGGTCTTAATTCACTCATAATTTCCTTTCCCGCGCTTGTCTTGCGCAATTGAAGTTTATGAATACCTTTTTATGATAGTTATGCTTTTATTATTCACACCAGGATTTTACTGCATTGCTTAACCAGTCGGTCCATTCCTTTATACCTTCATCTTTTAAGGCACTGATGGGTATGATCACAGCATTGGGATTACGAAGTCTAATATTAGCTTTGCATTTTTCCATATCAAAATTAAAATACGGCATTACGTCCATCTTGTTGATCAGTATCACATCGCAAATAGAAAACATCAGCGGATATTTAAGAGGTTTGTCGTCTCCTTCCGGTACGGAGAGGATCATAGCATTTTTTACTGCCCCGGTGTCAAATTCTGCAGGGCAGACCAGGTTGCCTACATTTTCTAGTATTACAAGGTCAAGACCGTCTGTATCAAGCCCCTCTAATCCCTGGCGTGTCATTTCCGCGTCCAGATGGCACATACCACCGGTATGTAACTGGATAGCCTTTGCACCAGTTTGCTGAATGGTACGGGCATCTACATCAGAATCAATATCCGCTTCCATAACACCAATATTAAGGTCGTTCTTTAGGGCATGAATCGTACGGGTTAGGGTAGTGGTCTTACCGGCACCGGGACTGGACATCAGATTAAGAAGAAAGACCTTCTTATCCTTTAATTCTTCACGAAGCTTTCCGGCTTGTATGTTGTTGTCAGCAAAGACACTTGTTTTTATCTCAAGAACTTTAAAATCTTCCATGTGTCGCGCTCCTTTCTTTTCATTCTTTTTTTGGGCATCTGTTGGCTCAAAAGTCACTTTTGGATTTTTTCCATTTCCTCAAAGGTCTTTCAACCGTCTTAATTCAGGAATGTTTTCCCTTTGTATTCTGGCTCAGCCAGATGAATCGCTTAGTTTATTTTTTAACAATATTATTATAAAATATTCTATGGAAACTGGCAATATTGTAAAAAATTATTGTCATTATTACTTATTTATTTGTTGAATTTTTGTAAGAATGTATGATAAAATGGTATTGATTTCTGGTATGGCCAGAGCCAGAACGAGGGGGGAAACGATGGAATTTCAGAAACTTAGCGCTTTGAGCTTAAAAGAAATGTTTATTTGTCAGATTCGGGACATGATTTTATCAGGGCATATCCCGGTTGGAAGCAAATTACCTCCTGAAAGGGAGATTGCAAGGCAGATGCAGGTTAGCCGTGCAGTGGTTAACAGTGGGTTCGCAGAACTTGAAAAACAGGGCTTTTTGGAAGTACATCCAAGGCAGGGGGTATTTGTAGCAGATTACGGCAAGAACGGAAATATCAATACCTTAAATGCCATTATGGAATATCACGGAGATACGCTTGGTCAAGCAGAAATTTTCTCAATCCTTGAAGTACGCCGGGCATTGGAACATCTGGCAACGGATTCAATTGTAAAGAATTCAGCGAATGAGGATATTCTTGGACTGGAAGGATTATTAGAGGAAGTTGCAGATGCCACTTCGATTGAGGAAACAGTCTCAGCCACCTTTTCTTTTCATCACAGACTTTCCGTTATCAGCGGAAACAGTATTATACCTTTGATTTACATATCTTTTAAACCAGTTGTAACACAGCTTTGGAAGCGCTTTTGTCTGCGCTACGGGAAAGAGGCACTATACGATAGCGTACTTTGTTTATATAAATGCCTTAAAGCGCGTGATGCCGAGGCGGCAAGAAGATGTACCGATAAACAACTGGATGAGGCCTTGGAAGGTGGGCATCAGATATATTAAGAGAATACAATAAGAGAGTTCGGATAAGGATCCCAAGTTAAGAATAAAGCCACAAGTATTTAGTCTTGTGGCTTATGCTTAAGTGGAGATAGTGGGATTCAAACCTATGACTCTTGAATGTCATTTAAGCATTTCTCTGGGTTTGCATTTTTGAAGATAGTTTATTATTATAGGAAGGATAGATTTCGCATAGTCAGCATTATCTTTACACAGTCCCGCAAACACGCTGATGCTGTTATCAACCGTAATAACGCTGCCTTCTTCGTAAGCCCATTTGATTTCTGATAACGGCTCAACAAGGCCGTTTTACAAAGTCGTTTCTCTCCACTTCACGATATTTTTGAACACAACTTCACCTTCTACCCGCCTGCCCTCCAGCAAGTCTATTAACTCTTCCATAGCTCTTACACCGACCTCATAAGCAGGAGTGATAATAGCCGAAATAGCAGGGGTTGTCATCCTTGTCCACCCCTGGTCATCAAAGCCAATAAGGCCTAATGTTCCAGGAAACAGTGACATGTAGTCCGGATAGTTACGGACAGCCTGATATACTGCCTGAAGCAGTCCCGGGCTGGCTACATAAATTAGAGTTTTTTTACTAATATCCACAACCTGTTTCAGCATTTCAAAAACCTCAGCAGACTTGATTCCCTCCTGAAGGTAACGGGTTCCCCCTTCCCTCCAGGCATCCTGAAGGGCATCTTTATAGCCCTGAGTATTCTCAAAGCCTGTGCTTAGGTCTGCTTCCCCGTCTGATATCATCAGAAAATCATCATATCCCTTTTTGATACATTCTGTGATCACCTGATATACACAGTCATAATTATTGCCTTTCACATATCTCCCCTTAAAATCATATGGTCTGGCATCAAGATAAACGATGGGCTTTTTTTTCTTCTCCAAATCACTGGCCAGCATTCCAAATCGATAGGTCGACTGGATGATAAACCCTTCAGCACCAAGCTTCAGCATACGTTTCACATAGTCCTTTTCGTGTTGGAAGGCCAGTCCACTGTTGCCGATCATAATCTGGTACTCCTGGGTACTGGCCGCATCCTCTATGCCTTTTAACGCTCTGGCACTATATGGTTCCGAAGCATCTCCCAGAATAACCCCTATAAGTCCGCTGCTCTTTGCCTTCATCGCTCTTGCAGCCGCACTGGGTTCATATCCTGTCTCATCAATGATATGCTGGATTCTATGCTTCGTATCCTCGGACATCTTATTAGTCTTGCCATTAAGATAGAAGGATACCGTTGTCTTAGAAACACCTGCTTTCTCAGCAATCTCATTAATTGTCAGCTTTTTCATTATAACCTCCACGACCTGATGTCTCCCCTAAATGATTCGGGGTTAATTTAACCTTATTAATAATATACCATAGATAATCCTTTCGTGGAAAGGGTTTCCATCAAATTCTTAAACGGTAAAGGGTTCTTTTTCCTTTCTTGATGTGGATGGCTGCAGCTTTTGCATAGATCTGTGTATCCCTGCATTTATATAATTTACCGCCGCGGCAGGTCTCCCTATTCCAGATAAGAAGGATCCAGGACTCCTGTTCTGATAAAATAAATTCTTTCGCTGTCACGGTCTCATAATCTGCAGGCAGCGGATTGCCCGTCTGATGTACCGCAGCATTCTTTAACAATACCCCGGACCCTCCAAGACATGTCCAATCCGTATGACGGTTTATAAAGTCAGACTCCTTGACCAGACATCTGCTGTCAGACAGTTGATTGTAACGGCTGGAAACAAAGCATTGATGGGATCGGAACATATCGGATCCCCACAGGTTCATTTTTTCGTTCCCATTCTTAAGCTCCCACTGCCGTCCGGCATCGTCCAAAGCCGAAGGGACTGCCTCCACCGAACTATCCAAATGGTAGTATTCCTTCACCTGATGGACACCGGTGCAGCAAATGTCATTTACAATCAGCCAAATCCCGCAGTCTACCGCCATTACCTTGCGCATGATCAGGCAGTGATCTCCCTTGGACAGAGTTCCGTAATAGGCCATTTCTCCATACCGGACCGCTCCTTCTTCTCTGTAATAATTTTTCATACATTGGCCAAAGCTTTCATACTCCCAAGAACCTGCCGGCCTTCCAGGAGACTCCTCATCCACTGTACAGACGTTATGCGCCTGTGCACTTTTAAACAGGACCCGCAGCGGCTCTTTTTCCCTGTACGAATACCTTCCGCTGTCTATAAGAAATGGTTTTCCTTTATAATAAAGGGAAATGTGGGTCAAATCCGCATGTCCGTGGCTGCTGCCCAAAGGTCCGCATTTGATATAAGTAAAATGGCTGTCTTCTTCCCAGCCGCTTCTAACGTAAATATTTCCCGTATCTGCTGCATTCAGCGACTGAGATCCGGGTTTTACCGCCTTTAATTCTTTATAACTGCAGATGCCTTTCCGGCCAAGCAGCCAGGCGCTGTCAAGATCCATATCATGATATCCGCCGTACTTGTACCTTCCGTCACCTGTAAGAACCGCAGCCTTCACCAACACATCCCGCACATCGGTAACATCGCTGTCGCACTGGGCAATCTGGCAATGATCCGGTGCTGTGCTATAAAGAACATAACGGCTCATGGCATCGATATTTTTCAAAAGCCATTCCTTATCTCGGGTATTTGAAAATAACTTCATAAAAGCCAGAAGTACTTCTATATGGTACATTATTGACTGTTCCCAGTGGGATCCATCGGGTAGTACCTGAAGTTCCGTCTGATGCTCCAACTCCTTCCACGCCCATTGTTCCGTTCCATTGTCTGGCAGATATTCCTTAAACCAGAGATACCCTTGACATATGGCTGTGGTTTGCAGCACTCCCCAATTGCTCAATGAATACTTTTCCATATACCTGATGCGCATATAATCAAACTGCTGACTCATGCTTTCCAGTACTGTCTCCGCTTCCTCCTGATCCAAAAGTCCTCTTCCAATCATCTGAATCAGAAGAAACTGCCAATGCATGCAGCGGATTCCCGTGTCAATGGTCCTTGTGGATTCCGTGCCCTCCGGAACAATGGGATTGGTACGAATCCAATGTTTTAAATACCACTTGAGCTTTTCTACATAATTTAAGTCTTTCGTGAAGCAGTATGCCAAAAGAAGCTTATGAAGGTATTCATGGCGGTTCAGCATGTAAATCCACTCTGGATCACCGTTGGGGCTGATATCCCATTCCATATTCTCCAGTGCATATGGAATGGGGCATGGTTCCATATCCCATTTGTCTTCAAAAACAAATACTTGCTTTAAAAGCCGGTCCGCCTGTTTTAAAACTGTCATTCTCTCTTCCCGGCAGTTCATTTCCATATATTCCGTAACATAGACCGCATCATATTGTTTCATATGCTCTTCTGCACGCCTTTTCAGGTTTTCAAATCGTTTATCCTGCATGCTATTACTCCTTATATTCTTACCAACAACTGCAAGGAGGTGCCTGGCCGGCACCTCCTCTGATGTATGAGATTATGCGATTAAATGTAAAAGTGAAAGTACAACTCCCAATATAATAGTCAGAATGACCAGTTTGTATGTGGTCCATTTCTTCTCTTTAATCAGATAGAATATCAGGCCTGTGTACAGAACCGGAAGAAGTTTTGGTGCAATTGCATCCATCATTTCCTGTACAGCCACAATCTTCTGCTGATCACCAGGCATGTTTGCCACATACTGGATGGGGGTCGTAAGCTTCACAAAATTTACAGCCAGTCCGGAGATAACGGTCACTCCGATCATACTGGCAATATTGGATATCTGTTCCATTTTGGAACTTAAAGTACCGATAATATTGGTTCCCAGCTTGTATCCCCACATGCCGGTAAGAACTTTTATGGCCAGCAGGATTACGTTCATAGCTGTAAAGAAAAGAATCGGTCCCATAATCAGTCCATCCTGAGCAAGGGAAGCCCCTATGGTTGCAAAAAGCGGTGCCAGGCAGAACTGAGCCAGGGAATCACCGATACCTGCTAACGGTCCCATAAGGGCCATCTTGATATTACGAATTTCCTTTGAAGGAGTGTGATTCTCCAGCATTACCAGATGCAGGCTGGTAATAAACGGGATGAAATGAATATTTGTATTAAAAAACTCAATATTTTCTTGTAATGCTTCCTGCAGCTTATCATCATCACCCTTATACATCTTACGTAAGGCCGGAAACATTACATTGGCATAGCCAAGTCCCTGGTAGTTTCCATAATTAAATCCGTTTTGCAGGAAGTATGCCCGCAGGGATGTTTTTAAATAATCTTTTTTCTCTAACTGATTATATGCCATCTTCAAATTCAACCTCCACTTCTTCCACGGACCCGCTGCCGTTCTTACCAGCATTGAAAAATACAAGCAAAGCGATTGCAGTACCTATTACCGCTACGCCCATTACCGGCAGATTCAAATAAGCAATGGATATATAGCCGATCAATACAAACGGAATCAGTTCCTTTTTTGCCATGACATTAAGAATCATAGCAAATCCGATTGCCGGAAGCATCTTTCCTGCCAGACCCAGACCATTGCTCAGCCATGCCGGAATAAGGGAGATTACCTTTTGAAGTCCCTCTGAGCTGAAAGCACCGCCAAATCCTATAACAAAGCCTACCACTGCGAATACGCATACCGTCGCATTTGCCGCAATGCGGAATCCTTTGAAGTCCTTCTTTTTAAGAGCTTTGACTGCATAACTGGTAAGTGTCGTTGTGAACGTGTAGGTAGCAGTGATCACAAACTGGAATGCTACCGCAAAGGGAAAGGAAAGTGCCAGGGCAGACCCCACGTCGATCCCCGAATCCTTCATGGTAATCGCTATGATGGTTCCAACGATACCAGGTCCCATGGGATTAGGCGGTACAGAACCTCCCTGGGACACACCAAATCCCATAAATGCCAGTTCCCCCACCGCTCCCATTGCAAGTCCTGTTGGCAGGTCACCCAGAATCAGACCTACACCTGCGGCCATTACCAGACATCTGTTGGTATAAATACCGAACAGCATGCCTGCAAGACAGAACGCTGTCCATAAGCCGATCAACAGACACTGAATGATACTGATTGTCATAATAATTCCCTCCTTGACTTTCTTTTTCTTATAAGTATTTATTCAAATCCACTTTTATCGCTCCGTCGTCTCCGGATGCAGTGGTCTTTGTATTAAACCGAATGCCGTAATGGTCACGCAGTTCCCGCAGAGCTTCCTTATCTTCCTGCCCCAACGAAATATACTTGCTCACTTCCTCTTTCCCCGGTCCGTGGTGAATATTGCCTACGTTGATTTCCTTTACCGGTACGCCTCCCGCCACCAGCTTCCGGGCATCCTCAGGTGTTTTACACACGATGAATATGGTCTGCTTTGGAGAAGCCTTCATGATCACATCACATGTATGCTGGATAGAAAAGAATCGCATGGCAACGGATTTGGGAACCACTGTTTTCATCAGCGTCTGCTGCATGGGATCCTCACTGGCGGAATCATTTGCCACAATTACGGTATTTACTCCCAGTGCTTTTATCCAGAGCTGCCCCTGTCCGTGGATTAATCTTTCATCGATTCTGAATGATACTATATTAGGTACTGCCATTAAATTGTTCCTCCTTGAATATTTACCAGTACAGGTTCCAATCTTTATAAAACCGTATCAAAGCTTCCAGATAGTAATAGTCTCCCCAGATATTTCCTTCATCAACACCTTTTCCTGAATGCCAGGAATAAACCCCATGAAGAAGGACCGGTTTCCCCTCACCAGTATCCGGGGTTGCGTAATGTTCCATCAGGGAGCGTAAAATGCGGTGCATTGCATATTTATAGGTTTCCTTATCGTCGTCTGTTTCCGGCAGATATTTTAGCATCTCATGAATGCCACACACTGCCACTGCCGCTGCTGAAGAGTCCCTGGGCTGGCCGGAACCATCTGAAAATATCAGATCCCAGTAGCACACGTCGTCCTTGGGAAGACGATTTAAAAAATAATTCGTTATTCCCTTAAACAGGTTAAAGGCACTGTCATCTCCGGTATACTTATAATTCAGCGGGATTCCATATATCCCCCATGCCTGGCCTCTGGCCCATGCGGAATCATCGCTGTATCCCTGTCTTGTCACCCCTTTTAAAGGAGCCCCGGTTACCGGATCAAAATAAAAGGTGTGATAGGCAGAGGCATCATCCCGTATCACATTGTTGCATGATGTCTCATAATGGCGCCTTGCTGCAGCCTCATATATATTGTTTCCCGTAACCTCCGTTGCCCAGTGAAGCAGGGGTATATTCAGCAGACAGTCAATAATCAGACGGTAATTGTCCCGTGTGCCAAGCTCTCCCCATGCCTGGATGAAACCGCCTTTTTCCTGAAATCTCTCCATCAGCTTATCTGCGGCCATAATTCCCGCTTTCTTCCCCTCTTCCGAGCCCGTCAGCTTATAACCGGCAACGCAGGAAAGACTATATAAAAAACCCAGATCATGATGATCCAGTTCCAATCGTTTCTCCACCCGGTTCAAAAATGAAGCTATATTCTGCTCTGCCCGAATACGAAACTCCTCATCGCCTGTATATTCGTAACACAGCCATAGCATCCCTGTCCAAAAACCGTCGGTCCACTCTATATTCTCAATAATACCGTATGTATGATCCTTTGTGGCCGGCGATGGAAATCTTGTACCAAAATAGTTCATATTGCAGCGAACCTGTTCTACTATCTTGCTGATGGCCTTCTCTACTTCCTCTTTGGAAAGAAGGGACGCTCTCCTATATTCCTGGGCTTTGCTGATTGATTCTATCTGGATTTTCTTTATCATGCTAATTCTGCTCCTCTCCTTATTAATGTATCCCCTGTTTTTCTTAACTATAATCCATCCTCAAATTCAGGCTCTCCGAACTCATTCTCTAATTGGTCCAGGTCAGCCAATCCATCCTTTCCCGACTGGATAAGCGCTGCTGCCAGCTCCTCAAGATCATACAAAGACCTTGAAAATACTGCCTCTACAAGAGCAGCCATATTCACACCTGCTATTACCTTAATCTTACGGTCCGGATTCTCTGCCTTTATGGCCGCTCCCATCTTAAAAGGCGTTCCTCCTAACAGATCTGCAAGAATCAGAATCTCATCTCCCTCCAGAGATTCCATTGCCTTTTCCATAGAATTTTTTAAATCTTCCGGGCTTTGGCCTTCTACAAAATCAATACCAACGGTGTGATCCGGCCAGCCCGCCACCAACGCCACGGCACTTAGAATGCCAGTTGGAAAATGTCCATGCCCTGTTACAAGGATTCCCATCATTTTGAATACTCCTTTTCTATTTGGTTTACCTTTATTCACTATTTTGTACATGTACATTGCTTTTATATATGATTTTAGTAAATTGGTTTACCTAACCTAAAGTATAATATCACAGATAACCCTTGTCAATATAAATCTTATTTCGGCTCTTATTTTTCATATTTTCAACAATTTTTTATAATTTAATTGTACATATCGTACAATACTCTTTTCTTTTTCAAGGTAAACTCATTGATTTATTTTCTTATTTGTTTACTTGCATTCTTAGTAAACCTATGAAATAAAATCTACTAGAGCACAATAAGTATAATAAATATGTATTAATCCACACTTTAGCCATACAATTGTTATAACAACATATAGGTGTAAAATTTTGGAACGAATAAAAAAATATAAAAGTATTCTAAAAAATATACTATTGATCATTACTTACAGCTTATTATCTATTTCCATAATCAAAAGTATATATAAAATCCATACGGTCACTTCTGTACAGCCTGCTGATGGGATTTTAGTTCCGATTATAATGTATCATCAAGTAAAAAACAGTGGTTTTGGAAATGATGTCATTAGTCCCGATGAATTTGAAAGAGATTTAAAGTATTTAAAAGAAAATCATTACAATACTATAACAATGACACAATTAATAGATTATGTTCATGATAAGAAGGAATTACCCCCGAATCCAGTCATCCTTTCTTTTGATGACGGGTATCTTAGTACTTATTTAAATGTTTATCCTTTGGTAAGAGAATATAATATGAAAATAGTTTTATCTGTAATTGGAAAAAGCGTCGATGATTTTTCGAAAGTATGTGATGAAAATATTGAATATTCTCATGTGACATGGGATGAAGTAAAAGAAATGCAGCATTCCGGACTTGTTGAAATACAAAGCCATTCCTATAATTTACATAAAATTTCTAAAGGACGCTATGGATGCTGCCAAACGGATAATGAATCATCAGAGAACTATGAAGAATTTTTATCAAATGATTTAAAAAAGCTGCAGGAAGAAATTTTGTCTGTTACAGGTTATAGTCCAAATACATTTACCTATCCATATGGTAGATATAACGATAAAATAGAAACTATCATTAAAAACCTGGGTTTTAAAGCGACTCTGACTTGTAAATTTGGGGTAAATGTGATAGATAATGATCCCGATACTTTATACAGTCTAAAGAGAATACGTCGCGCCCATAATCAGAGCATTCAAAAAATGTTAAAAGAGGGAATGGACACTGTGAAATTAAACAAGTAAATTCGCAGGTACCAGAAGACCAACAATTTTCGCTTATAGTACAAATAATAAAAGGTACACTCTCAGAAATGATAATGTACCTTTCCTTATTTGTTTTCCCATCTAAATCCCCCCGTACAACCATCACTATCAGAGCACTTTCCTTCTTATAATGGTGGTACAGGGCTAAGCACCTGTAATATAGTAATATATTACTAGTAAATATTTTGATTTTCTCTGAACTGCCTCCACACATTCTCAAAGAAGTTATCGTCTTCAGGAATCGTTCTTACCTTTCTCCATTCAAATTCAGCCTTCCCATTTCTATAAGAAACTTCCTGTATCAAATCTGCACTGCTGCCGTCATCAAGGCAGAATGTAAATTCTTCCGGCAGCCTGGGATCTGGCTTTTGTCCGCTAAGATCCGTGTAAAGAGCGCTGCCTCTGCTCCTTCCTTGATGATCAACATAATCTTTCATAGCAGAGAGATACACAAACTGGCTGATAAGCATATCTCTCAACCGAAAGGCGCGCCAGAGCTCCTTCCCGTCTCCCGTCCAGGCGAAATCACCCAAATGCAAAAGTTCCTCTTGAACCTCCTTAATGGCCGGTTCAATCTTTTCGGGATTCCGTATGGCCGCTCCGAACCTGCTCATACGGACGGCTGCACGGTTCCAAAGCTCTCTCACTTCGATTCGCCTTTCTTTCTCACCCATAACCTGCGATACCATCTTTTCCGCATCATATACCGCTTTTCCGGCAATTTCTATAAAACTTTCGTCCGTATTATCAGGCTCTCCCTGTCTCCTGGCTGCTATGTACTGCGCAGCTCTTGTTGAACCGACCTGGCCGGAATTCAATGCGCTTCCGCCCGGGCGATAGACACCATGGCTTCCGCAGACCTCGCCGGCTGCAAAAAGTCCCTCCACATCCGTATGCCACCATGCATCAGCCGCCAAGCCACCATTATTGTGCTGAGCACACACTGCAATCTCAAGAGGCATTGTCCTTAAATCTACTCCTCTTCCAAGATAAAATTCCACCGCCGGCATATTCATATGGCTTAATCTCTCTATCGGTGTCCCATAGCATGCGCCTGCCCGGCTTAAATATTCAAAGGCCTCCTGATCCAGATTTTCAAAGTTCACAGGTTCCCTGCCGGGATTCTCGCGAAAATCAAGAAATATCCGTCTGCCTCTGCTTCTTTCCATGGATACCAAAATATCAATGATCGAACTTCCTCCTGATAGTTTTCTTACGTCAAAAGGCCATTGATATCCTTTAAGAAAAATACTGCTGAGCATTGCATCGCGGTTTTCAAAGAATTCCGTTAAAAACTCACGCTCATCCTTTCCATTTTCATCCGTGGAAAAGAAACGGGGAAGCGCCTGCATATAGGTTCCCGATACGTTCCAGCGCGGATGAATGGACGCTATCCCATACTGCCATTCTGTCAGGTTTTTCCCTTTCGCCCCCGCTTCAAATGCCAGACCGCTGGATCCATAATGTCCGGCCGGATACACACTGTCCGCATACATCCCGGCCGGCCCGCCGGTGGCAAACACAATATTTTTACAGGAAAAAAGTACAAAACGTCTTTCTTCATCATCCGGGCAGCTCAAATCCAGACAAAGCAGTCCATACACCTTTTTTCCGTCGGAAAGAATCTTAATTACCTGCATTCTGTCAAATATCTTAATATTTTTTTCCCTGACAGCTTGTTCTAAGCACTCTGTCATCTGTTTTGAAGTGTATGGACCTACACTTGTCGCACGGCATCTGGGATCGTGGTCCGTCTTGTAGCCAACGAATTCCCCCCACCTGTTCTGGGGGAAGTTCACGCCAAGGTTAACAAGCTTTAGAAAACATCTGGCAGATAGTGCCGCTTCACACAAGGCAATGTCGCCGTCCATACACTGGCCGCTAAACAGAGTATCTGCCATATCTCCCACGCTGTCAGGATCATTCCCGCAAAGCGTCAGCTTATAATAGGTCTGTTTATCAGAACCGGTGTTGCGGGAGGTTCCCGCACCCACATGATCGGTTACAATTGCAATATCTTTCTGGCCTAAAGCCCACAGCTGATCTGCCGCATTGAATCCGGCTGCTCCGGATCCCACGATAACTGTATTCATCTGATACAACTGTACTTTATTAAACATCTGTAGTTTCATCTGGTCCGCCTTTCTTTACAGAATTAATGGGGCTGCTGCCAATTTCACATTCTGCAGCAGCCCCATTCACATGGTTTTATCAGGCTTATTATAACCTCTGGATATGAAAGCCTCCATCTACATCAATATAATTTCCGGTTGTATAGAGGAATTTATCACTGCAGAAAACGCTGACCGCATTGGCCACGTCCTCCGGCATCCCCCACCTGGTAATCGGGAATGCGCCCCGCTCAATAAGGGTATCATACTTTTCCTGCACCGTACTGGTCATATCCGTAGCAATAACTCCCGGGCGGATCTCATGGACAAAAATGCTTTCTCCTGCAAGACGGTCCGCATAAAGGGTGGTCAGCATAGATATGCCTGCTTTAGAAACGCAGTACTCTCCTCGGTTTGTACTGGATACAACGGCAGAGCAGGATGAAATATTAATGATGGTTCCCCGCTTTTTCCCCTCTACGGGCTGTTTCAGCATCTGGTTTGCAACTGCCTGTGTCAGAAACATATTTCCTTTTGTATTGATGCCTATAACACGGTCAAAGCTTTCTTCTGACATCTCCAGCAAATCCGCCCTTACATTTGGGGCAACACCTGCATTATTGATAAGTACGTGGACAGCACCGTATCTCTCCACCGTTTTTCTGACAACATTCTCTCTGTCTTTAGAATCTCCAAGATTTCCCTGAACATATGTATATTCAATCCCGGCGGCTTTAAGCGTGTTCATATTTTCCTGATTTTTATCTTCGGCAGAAGTAGCCATGATGACCACATTGTAGCCGTCAAGGCCCAACTGATAAGCAATGGCAAATCCAATGCCGCGGCTTCCTCCTGTTACAATCGCTGTTTTTTTCACTTTCTCTTTCACCTTTCATCTGTTCGCCCATGCTCTTTGGGCATAAAGGTATACCCGCAGGGTGTTTCATCTGTTCGCCCATGCTCTTTGGGCATAAAGGTATACCCGCAGGGTGTTTCTCTTCCTTCGTGTCTCTAAGGATGTAAAAGGACCTTAATACTGCCCGATTTCCTATCAAGGCAAGTTTCAAGAGCTTTCTGAATATCATCAAGAGGAAAATGATGGGTGATCAGAAGTTCAAGGTCTAATTCTCTGGCAACTTTAAGTGCAATCGGGAAATCCCAGCAGTATCCCTGAGCACCCTGAATTTTAATTTCATGGGTGACAAATCTGCTTGCAGGAATATTGATCTGCGGATTCTCAAAGATTCCAATAACAGTGGCCAGGCCATTTTTCTTTAATGTCATCATTGCCTGTAAAAATGATGCTTCCAGGCCAACACATTCGAAACTCTTATCAACGCCCTTTCCAGTTGTAATCCGGCGTACCTCATCCTCCAGATTTGTTTTTCCCGAATTAACCGTTATGGTGGCGCCAAGCTTTTTCGCTGCTGCAAGCCTTTCATCAGAAAAGTCTGCAATGATGACTTCGGCAGCTCCGCTCTTTTTGCATATGGACGCAATCAACATTCCTATCGCGCCTGCTCCGATAACAAGAACTGTCTCTCCAAGGCGGATATCTGCTCGGCGCACCGCATGGGTTGCCACGCTCAAGGGTTCAATCAGGGCACCTGTATCATAAGTCAGGTATTCAGGAAGCTTATACACATATGGCTCATTGATCAGAATATAGTCAGCCATTGCTCCGTCGCCATTTCTGTATGTAAACGATATATTCTCACAATATCCGTAATCCCCATGACAACAGGCATCGCATGTTCCGCAGACAATACAAGGTTCCACCGTTACCCGGTCTCCCACAGACACATTGGTAACGTCTTCTCCAATCTCAACCACATCTCCAGAAAATTCATGCCCAATGGTCATCGGAAGGGGGGCGGAAGGGTGTTTCCCTTTAAAAATGTGGATATCACTGCCGCAAATGGCACTTGATTTTATCTTAATCAGAACCTGGCCCTTTTTCGGAGACTGAATATCCCTTTTTCCGATGATTGCTTTCATGGGCTCGGTTACTATCCCAATTCTGCTGGTTTTTACACTCACTTCTAAGTCCTCCTTCATTGGAAACTTTTCTCACGCATCGAAGCTTCCTCTCTGTACTCCTTATAAAAGCCCGCGTAGATTTCGCTGTCTTTGATGACGCAGCCGGTTCTTCCATGGTCTCTCATAATCTGAGTGCATTTTGAGCAGGTGACGCAGCACTGCTTCGGATCCATTTCTCCTTTCAGAAGAATATCGCGGGGAGCATCCGGATATGCAAAGCCGGAACGTCCCATACCCACAAATTTACAGCTTCCGTCAGCCAGGTTCGCTGCACCCGCATAAGGAAGGAACTGCCGCAGCCATGTATAACCATTTCCCACAACAGGCACATCACCTGCGGCTTTCTGAATCAGCCGCGTAAACTCAAACAGCCGTTCCATGCTTTCAAGGGGATGTTCATCCGGAACAGGGATTCCCATGCTGGACAAATCAAAAGGCCTTGTAACCTGAGGATAAATATAATAGGGATTTCCGGCTGAATTGCTCAAAAGGTCAACGCCCTCTTCCACCAGCATCCGCACAAGAGCCAGTGGCTCTGTGGGATCAAATTTCCACATATCTTCCTTGTCACAGCCAAATCCATAGGGATAAGGATGTGCATCAAATACATTAAAACGGCAGGCTATAATAAAATCATCGCCCACAGCTTCCCGGACGGCACGGATTGTCTGGAGAAGAAACCGGCTCCTGTTTTCAAAGCTTCCGCCGTATTTTCCCTCTCTTGTGTGGCTGGCAATTAACTCACTCAAAAGATACCGGTGGCAATTCTTTATATCCACGCCGTCAAAACCTGCTTCCTTAGCCAAAACCGCACTTTCCACATAATGAGCCGTTAAATTGTCCAGATATTCATCGGTCACGACAGGTCCATCTTCCGCAAGCCCGACTCTCGGATCCAGAATAGGGTCATGCTGGGGAACAATAGGCGCTCCCTTATGACCTTCCGGTCTTGAATAGCGGCCGGAGTGTGTTAACTGTAAAATATTCAGTGGTTTTTTTCCATTGCGGGCAACTGCCGACTGATTGCACCGTTCAACAACCGCCTTAAACTGTGGCATATTCTCCTTGGTCAGCATCATCTGGAGCGGATTGGCCCGTCCTTCCACGACAACCGCACAAGCTTCCCACCAAAGTAATCCCGCTCCGCCTTCCGAAAACCTCTTGTATCTTCTTTCAACAAGCTCAGATGGAGAACCATCGGGATTTGAATCACAGCCTTCCATTGGAAGAATTGCAATTGCATTGGGTGCAATCCGTTTTCCTACCTTTACCTCGGTACGAAGCGGAGATAAATCTTCGCTGAATTTTATGTTTACACCAAGAGAATTTACTTTTTCTACAACCTCATTCAATGTTTTAAAATTAAACTTTTCATGTGACGCCATTCTTCAGTCATCTCCTTATTTTTAATGCCAGTCATGCTGCTTCATATAGAGGATTCCAGATTTGGCAATCTCATCCGCACTCTTTTGCGGCTGAACCCAGCCGGCGTCAAAGCCGCCGGGCGCAAATGTCTCCATTGTGATATGACCTTTATAATCGTATCTTTGCATTAACCCCCATAAGTCCTTCCACGGAAAGAATCCCTGACCCGGAACTCCTCTGTTATTTGAGCAGGCATGAAAATGATACATCTTTTCTTCCTTCAGCACGGCTTCAAACGCATCTGTGATGCTGTCTTCCTCAATTCCGGCCTGATATGTATCAAAATGTACCCCTACGTTTTCCTCTCCAATATCGGAAACAAGCTTTAACGCCTGAGCTGCTGTATTGACAACGCTGGTCCGATACCGGTTTAAAGGTTCAAGAGCAAGCCGCACACCGCATCCCTTAGCTATGGCAGAAACTTTACGGATACCCGTTACTGCAAGCTCCCACTCCCTTTTTTCATCTTCCTCAGAAAGCCGGTGTTTCTTCCCTCCACCTGTATACAGAGGGCCGGCAAATACTTTTGCGGATACTGCTTCCGCCGATTTCAAACATTCCGTCATATATTTCATTGTGTTCTGCCGGATCGTCTCATCAAAATTGGAAAGATCACGCCCAGCTCCAAGTGCGGCGCAAAGGCTCACTTCCATATCCAGGGAACGGATTTCATCCATAAGTTTCTTCGGAATCTCAGGAACAGTCATGGGGAGTTCCACTGCCGTAAATCCCATCTTAAATGCTTTTTCAGGCAATCCTGCACATTGAAGTCCCAGTTCATTCTCCCAATTCCAAAGATTAATTCCCCAGTAGCTGCTCATATATATCTCCTATCTTGTTGAAGCCCGTATAATTAAATCTGTCTCCAACAGCTCTTTTAAAGGCTGGGGGAGCACTCCCTTCTCATCTTTATATTGGATTTGATGGATCAGATTATTGGTCGCCCTTACACCTATATCATAAAATGGCTGTGCCACGGTGGAAAGCGGCGGCTCCACCATCCCTGAAAGAGTTACATTGTCAAAGCTGAGTACAGAGACGTCTTCCGGAATACGGATTCCCATCTCATGAAGGGCATGAAGAATAACAAATGCCTTCGGGTCGCTGGTTGCAAAAATCGCATCCGGCCTGTTTTCCGAGTTCATCAAAGCCTGTGTCATGCTGTAGAAGCTGCTGCTTCCTGTAGCCTCCCTCATAACAAGGGTTTCATTATAAGGGATGTTATGATCTTCAAGTGCCGCCCGGTAGCCCCGATAACGCTCATTATACAAATAAAGATTCTCCCGCCCCAGAGCCAAAGCAATTTTTTTATGTCCGGATCCGATTAAGTACCGGACTGCATTATAGGCCGCTTTAAAGTTGTCTATGGCAACAATATCTATTTTTCCCTCGTCCTTGGCATAAAAGCGGTTGATAAGCACAAGGGGGAATCCTTCTGTGCGGAGGTTTCTTATATGGATAGAGTTTGGAAGCATGGAGCCTACAATAAATCCATCCACCAGACGTGATTTCATAGTAGATATATAGTCTTTTTCAACACCGCTGTTCTCGTCGGTATTGCATAGAATTACCGTATAATTTTTTTGTCTTGCCGCATCTTCGACTCCTCGTGTAATCATGGGAAAAATAAGGTTCTGGATATCCGGAAGCATAAGGACTATGGTATTGGTCCTGCCCATTTTCAGACCTTTCGCCATGACGTTTGGGCTGTAGCCTGTTTTCTGGATGGCCTCCATGACACGCATCCTTGTGTCATCACTTACATAACTTTTTCCACTTAAAACTCTCGATACGGTTGTCGCTGAAACACCTGCCAATTCTGCAACCACTTTAATATTTGTCATTCCAATCACCTCAATATGTGAATTCCATAATATGGATCCTTTTCCCCAATTTTATCACACATTGTCAGAATATACACGAAATTTCAGCATAGTCGTTTAATTGCATTCAGTCGTCCCAAAATACAGTTGCTCCACGATGCGCTGAGGTACAATTTTTGCGATAAAGATTTAACCATCCCTTAGCCGGTTTATGAACGGGTTCGAATCGTTTTCTTCTGTCAGTAAATTCCGCTTCCGTCACATCTACTGTCAGCATTCTCGCCTCAACATCTATATAAATCATATCTCCGTCTTTAATCAAAGCCAGGTTTCCGCCTTCGTAAGCCTCCGGACTCACATGTCCTATTGCAAGACCGCCGGTTGCTCCCGAAAATCTGCCGTCCGATACAAGGGCAAGCCGGCTGCCTAGCCCCTTTCCGAGAACAGCCGCCATAAATGTCTCCATATGGGGCATTCCCGGGCTGCCCTTCGGCCCTTCATACCGGATAATTACAACATCACCGGCCACAATTTCATCCCTTAAAATCGCATTCCAGGCATCGTCCTGAGAATCGTAGCATTTGGCCGGTCCTGAAAATTTCCATGCTGCCGGATCTACCGCACTGAATTTGACAATCGCACTGTCCGTTCCGATATTGCCGTGAAGAACAGCAAGTCCACCCTGTTCATGGATGGGATTTTCCACAGAATGAATCACATCCATATCCTTATTTTCTGCAAGTTCCGCCTTATCTCCGATGGTGCCGAACATACCGCCTGCTGCCGTATCGATCTTCCCCGCTTTGGCAAGTTCCTTCACAACAGCCCCAAGCCCTCCGGCCGCATCAAATTCTTCCATTGTATCAGTTGGATGGTTGGGATAAATAGTGCTGATCACCGGCACTTCACGGCTGATTCTATCAAAGGTTTCCGGGACAATATCGCATTTTACCTGACGTGCAAGTGCCGGGATGTGAAGCAGGCTGTTGGTAGAACCTCCCGTTGCCATCATATAGCGTACGACGTTCTCAAAGCTCTTTTGTTCTATAAAATCACTTGGCCGCCGTTCTTCCTTTACTGCCTCCATAACCTTTTCAGCCGCTTCCCTTGCCATCTCATGCCACCGGGGGGTCTGGCTGCGGACACTGGCGTTACCGTGAGGAGAAAGACCAAGAACTTCGGCCATGGCGCACATGGTATTAGCCGTGCCCATAAAGGGGCAGGCTCCCGGAGTCGGACAGGCATTTCTCACAATACCTTTGTAATCCTCTTCGCTCATATCACCCGCAATGTAGGCTGCATAAGCCTGTTTTGTATGGGTCAAAGTCAGCATTTTCCCCTTATAATGACCTGCCGCCATGTATCCGCCTGTAAGCATGACGGTTGGAATATCCACTCTCAAAGCGCCCATGATCATACCCGGTACAACTTTGTCACAAGTTGCCATGATAATCATGCCTTCCAGCATGTTTAATTCTGCAACCGTCTCCACTTCACTCGATACCAGATCCCTGGCCGGAAGCGTGTAACGGTCACCTGGTGTATTGGAGCAGATTCCGTCACAGACACCGGTGATAGGAAGTTCCAGTGCAAGTCCACCTGCTTTATAGATTTCTTCCTTCATCTCTGCAATGACATCTTTAAAGGGGAAATGTCCCGGATTCATTTCATTCCATGAGTTTACCAGACCGATTATAGGTCTTGCCGCATCCTCAGGTGATATTCCCATCGCATAAAGCAGTGTATTACGATGATCCATTGATTCTTCATTCCACTGACGTATCATCTTTTTTCCTCCTGTCATTATCCCTAAACGATACCTGACGACGCTGTATCAGCCCCCCAGATAAGCTTTCCTTACAACATCTGACTTCATCAGTTCTTCACCTGTTCCGCAGATGTTTACCATACCGTTTTCAAGGACATATGCTTTATCACAGATAGAAAGCGCTTTTCTCGCATTCTGCTCTACAAGCAGCACGGTAATTCCTGAATCCCGGATCTCCTTAATAAGATCATATACCTGGTTTACAATAATTGGCGCAAGTCCAAGGCTGGGTTCATCAAGCAGCAAAATCCTGGGGTGCTCCATAAGTCCTCTGCTGATAGCCAGCATCTGCTGCTCGCCGCCTGAGAGAGTACCGGCAAACTGATGTTCTCTTTCTTTCAGAATAGGGAAACGCTTAAACTGCTCTTCGATATCTTTTTCCAGCTGTTTTCTATGATGTAAATACCCGCCGACCAGCAGGTTATCACGAATCGTAAGGCCAGAGAAGGTTTTACGTCCTTCCGGTACGTGTACAATTCCTTTCGCAACGATTTTGCTCGACTTGGAAGGTATGGGCTCCCCCAGGAATTCGATGCTTCCCTCAACCGGCTTCACCAAGCCGGAAATGGTCCGCAGGAGAGAGGTCTTTCCGGCTCCGTTGGAACCGATGATGCTGACAATCTGCCCTTCATCCGCTTCCACATGGACATTTTTCAGTGCCCTGACATGACCATAGGTGACGCTTAAATCCATTACTTTCAGCATTGCCATGTGTTATCCCTCCTCCTTTCCAAGATATGCCTCAATTACTTCCGGATTTCTCTGTATTTCTGCAGGGGTGCCCACTGCAATCGTCTTTCCGAAGTTCTGGACATGAATGATGTGTGAAATGGACATAACCAGCTCCAGCCTGTGTTCTATCAAAAGTATTGCAAATCCAATATCTTTGGAAAGCCTTGAAATCAGCTCCGTCAACTCCTGGACCTCTGTAGGATTCAGTCCCGCAGCCGGCTCATCTAAGAGCAGTACCTTAGGATTACAGGTCAGTGCTCTTGCAATCTCAATACGGCGCTGCATGCCATAAGCCAGGTTTTCAGGCCGTTCATTCTTATAGTCGGCCATTCCCACCATTTCCAGGTAATGTTCGCAAAGTTCCATTCCCCTCTTTTCCTCGCTTTTGCGCTTCGGTGTTGGCAGAAGGCCTCCGATCAAGGAATATTTCGACTGAGGATCAAATGCGCACATAACATTCTGCAGCACAGTAAGTCCTTTAAATAAGCGGATATTCTGAAAGGTACGTCCCATTCCTTCTCTTGTAACGAGATATTGTTCTTTTCTGGTTACATCCTTCCCATCCAGCATCACCGTTCCCTGATCCGCCGTGTATACATTGGAAATAACATTGAAAATAGTTGTTTTTCCGGCTCCGTTAGGTCCGATAATTCCATGGATCTCTCCCGCATCTGCACGGATAGAAAAATCCTGAATAGCCTTTACACCGCCAAAGCTTTTATAAATATTCTTAACTTCCAGCAAGCTCATCAGTCTTCCTCCTTCTGCAGCTTTACCCGGCCTTTTCCTCTTCTGAACAAATCTGCAAGCTCATACTCACCCAAAAGTCCCGAAGGTTTAAAGTTGATAATTAACAATACCAGGATTGCATAAATAATGCTTCTGTAATTTGCAAGCCCTCTTAACACTTCCGGGAGTCCGCTTAAGATCGTGGCTCCCAGGATAGATCCTGTCAGGCTGTTTACGCCTCCGAAGAATACCATAATTACCCAGTCGGCACTCTTCTTCCAGCCGAAAATGCTGGGATCCACGTATGTAATATAGAAAGCATACAGGCAGCCGCTGAAGGAGGTAAGGGCAACGCTCAAAAGAAACGATGTGATTTTGATTTTGGGAACGTTGATTCCCATGGCCTTCGCCGCAAGCTCATCTCCGCGGATTGCAACGCACTGGCGTCCATATTTGCTGTTTTTAAACCAGTTTACCAGCAGGATTGCAATGACTGCAAACGTAAATGCCATCAGCGCCGTGGTTTTTTTCGGAATACCGATGAAACCGGAGGCACCGCCTGTAAGCTTAGTCGTTCTGTTCAGCAGAGCGGTTATCGCCTCTCCAAAGCCAAGTGTAACCAGGGAAATGTAGTCTCTCCTCAGCCGCACGGTTGGAATACCCACCACAAATCCAATACCAACCGCGATAATAACAGCCGCGATACAGGCAAGAGGAAACGGGACACCCAGTTTTACGACAAAAATACCGGATACATAAGCTCCAACCGCCATGAATGCCGCCTGTCCAAGGCTGAACATTCCCGTAAGTCCTGTCAGAACATATACGCCCGAAACTGCTACAAGCGTAATACATATCTGCGTAAAAATATTCATGTATAATACCATTGTAAGTACCCCCTATGCCTTTTCCTGAATGTTGCAGCCGGCAATTCCGCATGGACGGAGCAACAAAAACACCAGCATAATAAGGAAAATAAATACCGGGGTGTATCCCGAACCCACAGTACTGATTAACAGTGTCTCAAGAAGCCCGAGAAGCACGGCTCCGATAATCGCACCCGGCAGGCTTCCCAGGCCTCCGATTACCGAAGCAATAAATCCTTTCACTACCAGGCTGCCCAGTGTCGGGTACAACGTATAGTTAATGCCCAGAAATACACCTGCAAGTCCGGCAAGAGCACCAGAAACAATAAACGCAAACTGAATAATCCGTGTAGCATCAATACCCATTAAGTTCGCAGTATCTCTGTCAAAGCTGACACTCCTGAGCGCCCTGCCAATTTTTGTCTTCTGAATAATATAAGCCAGCACAAGGAGTGCAACGGCGCTGCTGCAGAACATCAGGAGATCTGATGTAGAAACAACAACCGATCCAAATTTAATTGCCGCCTTTTTGAAAAACTGAGGATAGCTGTAAAAATTTGCACCAACTTTTAAAGTAACGAGTCCTTCATACAACGTTCCCAGTGTAATAGAGGAAACGAAAAAGTATACAGAAGAGCTGTTGCGCTGGATAATACGGCGAAATGCCACAAATTCTCCAATCAGCGCAATGCAGCCGCCTGTTACGATAGCAACCAGAATCGTCGGAATCAGCCCCAGTCCCCTGGAGGCTGCTAAAAAGTACCCAACAAACGCACACAGAGTCATGGTAGCTCCATGAGAGAAATTCGAAAACTTCAAAACATTAAATATCAATGAAAAGCCCGTCGCAATCAGCGCGTAGACAGATCCCGTCGCAAGGCCGTTGATTATAATCTGCAGTGACATGATATGCCTCCATCCATTTAAAAGCTTTAGTTATCTGCGCTGAATCTTTCCAACATCTTTGGTGTTGTCCCTTCATAGGTAAACATAACCATATCAAGACCGGTAGTCATATGAGTCTCTGGGTCAATGGAGATATTTCCGGTAAGGCCTTTAAAATCTTTTATATTTTCGATCGCAGTACGAAGTGCTGCAGGGTCATCTGTTCCTGTTTCTTCCAGACACTTAGCGGCAATTTTAACGATGTCATATCCAAGGAAAAATTTGTTGGTAGCTTCTACCCCTGTTTTTTCTTTAACCGCTGCAATCATTTTCTGAAGCTCTGGCTCCGTGTCGTCCACATTGTTAATGCAGTATACACCATCACTGCTTCCGCCAAGCATAGTGTTAAAAGGCGGACATGCATCCAGGCCGCAGATGATAGCGCCTTCATATCCAAGCGCACGTGCTGCCGTAACAATGTTTACAAGATCCTTGGTGTAGTTTGGAGCATAGATCGCATCAACATTTGCAGACACGATAGGGGACAGCAAGGTTTTAAAGTCTGTATCGTTTGCATTGTAAGCAACCTGCTGTTTTTCTTCAACCGTACCGCCATTTTCAGTAATTGTGGTAATGAAAGGTTCTTTCAAAGAAAGCGAGTAGGCATTACTTTCATTATAAATAACGCCGAAGGTCTTAAAGCCGTTCTTCATAGCGTATTTTGCCATAATGGCTCCCTGTTGGATCGCATTGGGCTGAAAACAGAACATGTTCTTATATGGAGTGCCATCCGCCTTAAGCTGTGCGCTGGGATCCATGGCAAGGCCCATAACCGGAACTTCATACTGCTCCGAGGTTTCCTTAATAGCCAGAGCGATATTTGCAACAGGCGGTCCTACGATAAGGGAAACCTTGTCAGAAGTAACCGCTTTTGTATATGCGTTAATCGCTTCTGTTACATCCGCCTTGGTATCATAGGTGTTCATAACAAGCTTTTTCCCTTTTACTCCGCCATTCTCATTGATTTCATCCACGGCCCACTGCGCTCCTGCCTCCACCATCTGGCCAAGGCTGGAAGTTGCGCCCGTAATGTCCTGGAGACATCCGATTAAGATTTCTCCATCCGTTGCCGTCCCCCCAGCTTTGGTTTCCGTTCCTGCTGATGCTGCATTTGCAGCGGTGGTTGAAGGCGTCTGGGAGCTTCCGCATGCCGCCAGATTGAATGTCATAAGACCCGCAAAAATAATTGCTATTGCTTTTTTCATATACACTTCTCCTTTTCTCTTTTGAAAGAATAAGCACCCCTTATCAGATACTTTCCTCCACTTTTCGTGATACTTTGACAGTTTCCCTTTTAATCCTCAATATGTTATCGTTTTCATACTGATTTTTAAAAAATTTAAAGAGTATACTTCGCCATTTTGCTCAAATATTACTCTTTAAATTCAAAAACATCATACATCTTTTTTATCTCAATGTCAATATATCCAAAAAAAACTTTTTATAATATTTATTTCGTATATGAAAAGGTTGTCATATACAGTGATTTTTATGCCTTTTTGTTGACAACTATAAAGATTTGAGTATAATTTAGATAATCAGGATTAATAAAACACTATAAATGATTGCAATTAAGGAGAATTCAACTATGAATGAGATTCTGAATAGGATTCAAAAAATCGGCATTATGCCGGTTGCAGTACTTGATGATGTAAAAAACGCGGTTCCTCTTGCAGAGGCTCTCTGCGGCGGGGGGATTCACTGTGTAGTAATCCCCCTCTCCGCCAACGCAGCCGAAGAATCCATTCGCATAATGACAGAACGGTTTCCCAAAATGCTGATCGGGGCCGGCGGCATTCTGACAACCGAACAGGCCGGTCTCGCAGTTAATGCAGGAGCAAAATTTATCGTAACTCCGGAGTTCTCATCATCTGTTGTAACATATTGTATCGGCAGGGCCATACCAGTAATACCGGGTGTTTCCACTCCGGACGATGTGGAAACGGCAATTTCATTTGGACTTGACGCTGTAAACGTTTCCTCTGCCGGACAGGATAGAGGTTTCCATATGAGCCAGTCCATGTATTCATCCTATAATCACATAAACTTCATTCCGGCTGACGGCATCAATGAAAAAAACAGCAGTTCCTATCCGGCTTTCGATAATATTCTGGCCTGCCGCATGGTTGTGGAACAGGATTTGCTTCAGGCAGGGGCATTCGAAAAAATACGCGATCTCACAACAAAGGCCATTAAGACCATGCTGGGCTTCGAATTCACCCATATTGGGATAAACCTAAGTAACGATGCGGAAGCAGACAAAACAGCTGGAATATTTGAGGCAATGTTCGGATTTCAAAAAATATCAGGAGCCGGTTCTTTATTCGCCGGTACTGCCATTGAATGTATGAAACCTCCTTGCTTCGGTACGAAAGGTCATATTGCTATCGCCACCAACTCCATTGTCCGTGCAAAAAATTATTTTGAAGCAGCAGGTTATAAGTTCAATGAAGCTTCTGCAAAATTTAATCATAACAAAATGATTGTAATCTATTTTGAAGAGGAAGTCGGAGGCTTTGCTGTTCACCTTCTTCAGCGGTGATTTGAACAAAATGAAAGCCACAAGCATTCATGCCTGCGGCCTATAAATGGAGATAGTTGGATAATCAATAAACGATTTAATAAAATTCCAATATCCAGCCTCCCGGGTTTTAGCTGGGTTTTAGCTGGGTTCTTTCTATTCCCGCTAATCCGTCCTGGTCACTCTCCAGATGACCCCCGTCCCCGGAATAAACGCATCCGGATCCCCCTGAATATTCAGTCCGGTATCCACGATATACATTGCTCCGTCAGGACCGAATAACAGATGGGCCGGTCTCTCAAGGCCTCCTCCGTTTGACAAAGAGGCCGGAAACCCTGTACGATTGATGGCAAACGTGCTGATGGTCCTGGATTTCATATCGATTCTGGATATTCTGTGTCCTGCATTCGCATAAGAAATGGTATCACCAACCTGGGTGCGTATGGTGCTGCCATATTCAGCGATGTACACATCTCCATAGGGACCGAATTGGGGATTATAGTTAAATTCAAACCCCCTTATGGAGGAATTGGGCGGAAATGTTACGTAGGGCCTTGGGGGAACATTGGGCTGATTTTTAAAGAGAAGAGAAGGCTGTACACCACCGCTAGGCGTAAAACGCGGCGAATTTACGGATTCACCTCCGGAATAATCCGGCCAGCCATACCACAAATCAGGTGTAATATAATAAAAATCATCCGTAGCATTCTCAATGGGCCTGCTTCCCACTGCCTGATAACCGTTATTGACCGCATACAACTGGCCGCTGGAGTCAAATCTTAAATAAGATGGATTTCTGAATCCCCATGCGACCTGTTCTAAGTTGGAGCCGTCCAGATTTGCCCTGAGAATGCTTCCCGATGCCTTGATATACCGCTTTCTGATCTCGTACTCTATATTGGGAATTCCATAAGGAGAAAAAGCCCCCGTTAAAGCGATATCATCGGGCAAGCCTTCTGTCAGTATGTTATTTGTAGCGAAGTTTTGTCCATGAAGCATGATATAATCTCCTGCGTAATCACACAGAAGCGGAGAAACTGCCACCCACTCGTTGTCATTCCCAACGACACCGCTGTTTGTCACCGTTCCCTGCCCGAAATATATCTTATGATCCGGAGAAAAGGTGACCGGGCTGTTATAGTTATCGCCGTTGCTGGGCAGTCCCATAATGATATTCTGCCTTGTACCATCTTTGTATATCTTTGTGATAAATCCTCTGTGAGATACGTAGATCACACCGTTTAAATAATTAATCCCTGATATGGGGGTAACAAAATCATCTGCGATCGTTTCAAACTGACCATTAATCATCTGTAATATCCGGGGATTTCCGGTCGCCAAACCGGAATCAGCCACCAGGATCTCCCCGTTTTCATTAAAGATCATTCCAATCGGAGAATTCAGATTTTTTATAAACACTTCTATCTGATAACCTGTGACGATATAAATATCAGATGGATTCAAATACCTTTCCGCAAAACCATTGTCTTCATTGCAGGAGCCGATATTTCTCCCATTACTATTATAGAACATTGGCTTTTCCAGGATTTTTTATTACATTATATTCATTTTTGTTAAAATTATACAGTAATGGGAAATAGTTCAGCAAGCTTATTTTACAGAATTATATAAAACTGTGAATCAGGTCCTTGAGCACACTTTCTTCTGTCTTTTGTTCTATCAGTGACAGTCCGTCTTTTAAAAGCCTGTTTTTTCGGTGGAAGTCCAATTTTTCTTCCCGATAGAGGATGCCGGTAGGGATTTTTTCACTAACCTCCATCGACATTTTAATGGCTTCCAGCCGATCCGTCGGGTCATAATCTTCTCCAAGAGGCGCCGCCATATTTTTATAATAGGCAAAGGTATTGATTTTGTTGAAGCTGATGCATGGCTGGAGGATATCCACAAACGCATACCCCGGATAAAGAATGGCCTCCTTCATGATGCTCACCAGCTGCTTTGGATCACCGCTGAAGCCTCTCGCAACAAATCCCGCTCCAGAAGCAATGGCCAGAAGCACTGGATTTAAGGGCGTATTTCTGTTGCCGTCGGTCTGAACTCCCGTAACGAGCCCTTCACCGCTGGTGGGTGATGCCTGCCCCTTGGTCAGGCCGTATATCTGATTGTCATGAACAAAATGAGCGATATTGACATTCCTTCTTATGTTGTGAATAAAGTGGTTACCTCCTTCGCCGTAAGAGTCCCCGTCTCCGGAATTTACTATGACAGTGAGCTTTTCATTGGCTATTTTGGCGGCAACTGCAGCAGGAAGGGCCCTTCCGTGAAGCCCGCAGAAGCTGTTGGCGCTTAAATACTGAGGTGTTTTCGCTGCCTGACCGATTCCTGCCACCATCAGCACTTTATTTGGCTCTATGCCCAGCTCCTCTAACGCCGTTTTCAGGCTGTTTAATATGGAGAAATTTCCGCACCCCGGACACCAGGCTGTTTCATAAGTTGTGAATTTATCCATCTATTTGGAACCTCCTTCCAACACCTGCTTTACAATTTCTTCTCCGGATATCTGTCTGCCGTCATATTTCAAAATGCTTTTATGGCATTTAATTCCTGTCTGCTCCCTTATGAGGGAGGCCAGCTGGCCCGTGGCATTCTGTTCCACGTTGATTAAGGTCCTGTCTTTTGCATAAATGTTCAGTTTTTCCTGAGGAAGGGGATAAATATCTCCAAATACCAAAGCTCCATAGCTTCCATCTCCGTTTTTATTTAACAGGGATACGGCTTCCCTGATGGGACCATAGGTAGACCCCCAGCCCAGAAGAAGGGTCTCGCACTGCTCTTCTCCCATAAACTCCGGCTCCAACAGCTCCCGGTTAAGGCCCTTTAATTTTCTCATCCTCTTTTCCACCATTTGATTCCTGACTTCTGCCGATTCCGTTATCCAGCCTCTTTCATCATGCTCATCACTGTCAGCGGCCACAAGATGGCTGGTCAGTCCCGGGATAAGCCTGGGAGAGATGCCGTCCTCCGTTATCCTGTAACGCAGATACTCCCCTTCCGCTTCTCTGGCATGGCTGACCAGTTCAAGCCCTGATGTGTCAAAGGGCGTCACACAGGCTGTTGTATCTCCCAGATATTGATCACTGAGCAGTATGACAGGAATCTGGTATTTTTCCGCCAGGTTCAGCGCCCGGAACGTCTGATAAAAAGCATCCTCGTGATTTCTCAAGGCGATGACCAGCCTGGGAAATTCCCCCTGCGATGCAGAAATAACGAACTTTAAATCGCTTTGCTCCGTTCTTGTAGGGAGACCGGTTGCAGGGCCGGGCCTCTGCACATCCACAGCCACCAGCGGAATCTCCGCAATGCCGGAAAATCCCAGCGCTTCCACCTTTAAGCAGAAGCCGCCTCCGCTGGTCCCGGTCATGGCCCTTGCTCCGGCATAAGAAGCACCCAATGCCATATTGACCGCGGCGATCTCATCTTCCGCCTGCTCCACCACGATCCCCGCCTCATGTCCCACAGAAGCCAGATATTCCATAACAGCCGTGGAAGGAGACATGGGGTAAGCGGAATAAAACTTAAGCCCTCCGGCCACCGCACCAAGTCCCAGGGCCTTGCTGCCTGAAATGAGCATGTAGTCCTTATACCCGCCATCCAGATGTTTAAATTTCGCTTCAACGGCTGCGTAGCCTGCTTCAGCTGCCTTCCTATTGACCTCAAGAATCTCTTTCTTCATGACACCGGCCATGACTTCACCCGCATATGTAAATGACTCGCCAAAGAGCTTCAATACCGCGCCCACCGCCACGCTGCCGGATGCCTTCACATTCCCCAGTTCTTTCGCTATTTTATTCATGGAAAGCTTAATGACTCTGGAGTCTTCATCCGGATAAACAAGACTGCTGTCACATAATATAAATCCTTTGGACGTCAGTTTATGCTTATGCAAATCAATGGTTTCCTCATTTAAGGCTACGATCCCATCCAAAACATCGCTGTGTGAGGTTATTTCCTCAGTACCGAAACGAAGCAGGGAAAAATTATGCCCGCCGCGCACGCGGGACATGAAATCTCTGGTTGTATAGATAAAATAGCCGGAATGCTTCAGCAGCTTTTCCAGAATTGCGACTGTGGTATCAATGCCCTGCCCGGCTGCACCACCAATCAGAATATTATACATAGACTTTCCTCCTTATGAATTTTGACTAATTATATCTTATTTTTACAACGTTATCAATATTACCCTCGGAATATTTAAAATATTTACATTAAATTTGTTAATTTTTTATCTATTGTAACTTTTTAAGATAATAATTTGACAGACCAATTATCGGACCAGTTCGGGGAATAATAGTCCGATGACTAAAAGGCACATCCTCGTAGTCGAAGATGCGCCTTTCATTATTGGTCCTGGATTTATATCAGGTTTCCTGTCAATAAGTTAAAATTAAAGCCACAAGCGTTCATGTTGTTTCCTTAGTCGTACAGATTCTGCGAAACTTCTTCACTGTCCATGTTGTCAGCGTTATACCACTTGCAGCCCGTATCAACGTCGGACACCGCTTCTCCCTTAGCAGCTTTCACGGCCAGTTGGACTGTCTGATATCCGATTTCTACCGGTGCTTGGGTAACAGCTCCGGCCAGCCTGCCGTCTTTGATGGCATCCTTAATCATGGTGCCGGAATCAAATGCAACACCGATTACTTCCTTCCCCAGTCTTCCTAAATTCTCATCACCTGTAATCAAGCCTTCCCCTGTCTTCTGGTTCGATGCAAAAATGCAGATTGTATCATCTTTATTTAATATAGTCTGTGCATCTGTTGTCATCAGAGAGGCTTCTACTTTTGCAGGAACCGCTACATCCAGAATAACATCAGCTGAGCCGCCTTTATCCGCTTTCGCGTCACTTACAAACTTTTCATTTCCGGTTACGCTTACACTTTTCCCATCAGCTTCAATCAGTTCGGTAATCTTATTTATAAAACCTAGTCCTCGGCTGATAATAGATTCTGACGTTGCATCCTGGTTCAGAACTCCGATCCGGACACTTCCCGTAGCTTTTGCAATGATATCCTTTACCAGAGGATATGTATTTTCGGCTGCTACTTCTCCTGCCTTGTAATTGTCCGTAGCTGCATTGGCCACTACAGAACCTGCCGGTGCATCCGGAACGCCGGAGTCAAATCCTATGATCGGGATTTTTGCATCTTGTGCTTCCTTAATACTGTCGTTTAACGCTGATACATCCAAGGCCGCCAATCCAATTGCTTTGGGCTGCATTTGAACTGCATTATTCACCATCTGAACCTGCTGGGCAATATCCGATTCAGAATCCGGTCCCTGAAATTCCAGACGGACTCCCAATTCCTTTGCTGCATTTTGAGCCCCCTTATATACTGCCTGCCAATATTGGGATTGAAATCCTTTTGCCACAAGATAAACCGTCATATCACCGCTTGAAGCAGCTTCTGTGGCTGCCTGGGCCTGAGAACCTTCTGAGGACTTAGCCTCAGTGGCTGCAGGAGCTGCAGAGCTGCTGCCCGTTGCTTTGCTTCCGCATCCGGCCAGGGCAGTGGCAATCATTGCCGTGCTCAGTAAAATTCCCAATACATTTCGTTTCATTTCTACTTCCTCCTCATATATAAATTAGTTTATATGTAAATTCTTTCGAATCACATTCTCTGTACTGTTTTTAATTCTTCTTACGGTTTCTATATACATCAGCAAAAACAGCAACAACTAATACAAGACCTGTTGCAACCTGCTGATAGTGTGTCTGCAACCCTACAAATGGCAAACCTGTTTTAAGTACGGAAATAATAAACACACCGATCATAGTACCTGCAATCGTACCGGTACCACCTGCCATTGAAGTTCCTCCGATTACCACACCCGCGATGGCATCCATTTCAAAACCAGCACCTCCGCCCGGAAGCAAGGTTGAATAAATGGTAGAATATGCAAGGCCCGCGACCCCAGCAAAGGTACCGCTGATGATATATGCGATGATAAGGTACTTGTCAACATTAACACCGGAAAGCCGTGTGGCCTCTTTGTTGCTGCCAAGTGATAGGATATACCGTCCAGTTTTCGTCTTGTTCAATATGATGGCCATAACGACGGCTGCTGCGATCAGAAGCACAAAGCCAGTGGGAATCAGCAATCCGCTTGCTGTTTTTATCTTAAAAAGGCAGCGGTACCAGCCTTCAGGATCGGATCCGGATTTCCAGGTAACCGATTGAGCACCAGTGATAATGGAACCAATTCCCTTTGACAGCATCATTGTGCCAAGGGTAGCAATAAAAGGCGGTAACCCCATTTTAGCCACCAGCAAGCCATTTATCACACCAAAAATCATGCCGATAAGAATACAGATAATGATTGTCAGCCACATTGGAAAACCTTTGTTAACGCTCAGATAACCGGCCACCAGACCTGACATGGTCAATACGGTACCGATCGACAGGTCGATCCCGCCCGTTGCAATTACAAAGCAGATGCCGATTGCCATAAATCCGATATAATACGATGCGTCAAATATATTTACCATGGTGTTGTAGGTGGCAAACCGGGGATTCATTATGCCAAATACCCCATAAATAACAATCAGTGCCATCAATGCAACCAGTCTCTGTGTACCGATTGCCTTTACAACCGGATTGTTTTTCAGTTTTTCCATCTCTTTCTCCTCCTGGATTAATTTCTCAAGGTGGCCGCAGTCATGATACGTTCCTGCGTCACTTCTTCAATGGGAAGCTCTCCTGTGATACGTCCCTCACACATCACGATGACCCTGTCACTCATACGAAGAATCTCCGTCATTTCCGAAGATATCATGATGATGGATTTCCCCTGTTTTACCAGTTCATTCATTAATTGGTAGATCTCACTTTTCGCACCTACGTCAATTCCCCTTGTAGGTTCATCAAAAATCAGGATATCACAGTTTTTGATCAGCCATTTTGCTATGACTACCTTCTGCTGATTCCCACCTGATAAGTTCATTACCAGCTGGTCCACACCGGGAGTCTTGATATTCAATGTTTTCACATACTGTTCCGCTTCCCTATTTTCTTTTTCCTTATCAATGAACAGACCATGGATAAAGTCTGGCAGGGAAGCCATGGATGCATTTTCGGCTACTGTTTTCTGGATGACAAGGCCAAACCGTTTCCGGTCCTCAGACAAATATCCGATTCCGTGCTTTACCGCATCCTCAGTTGTCTTTATCTCCGCCTTCTTACCATTAATGAATATATCCCCGCTTTCCTTTCTGTCAGCCCCAAAGATCACTCTGGCTGTCTCGGTTCTGCCTGCTCCCATCAGTCCGGAAAAGCCAAGGATCTCACCTTTATGCAGTTCAAAGCTGACGTCTTTTACCAGTCTTCCAGCATTTAAATGCTCCACCTTAAGGACAACCGGTGAGCCCTCCGGAACATTGCTCACCTGCTTCGGAGTTTCGTAAATCACACGCCCTACCATCATATTGATGATGTCATCCTTGGTGGAATCCTTAGTAATCAGTGTACCCACATAACTGCCGTCACGCATAACCGTCACCCGGTCCGTAATAACCTTGATTTCATCCATCCGATGGGATATGTAAACGATTCCCATTCCTTTGGCCCTTAAATCCCTGATGATTTTAAACAGCTCCTCGATCTCAGCCTCTGTCAAGGCTGCTGAGGGCTCATCAAATACAATCAGCTTTACTTCTCTTGAAATTGCCTTTGCAATTTCACACATCTGCTGCCTTCCTACGGTTAAATTTCCCATGGTTTCCGCCGGGTTAATATCTATGTTCAGTTTGTCAAACAGCTTCTTGGCCTCCCTGTTCATCTGGGCATCATCAATCAACCCGCCATTCATCATTTCCCGGCCAATGAAGATATTCTGCGCGACAGTAAGATGATTCATCATATTAAGCTCCTGATGTACAATGGCAATTCCTGTGTCCTGGGCTTCCTTTGGTGTCGAAAACTCCATCTCTTTTCCTTCAAACTCGATCGTACCAGAATCCTTTGAATAAATACCGGTAAGTATTTTCATCAGTGTGGATTTTCCTGCACCATTCTCACCCATTAACGCGTGAACCTCGCCGCCTTTTACTTCCAGGTCCACATGATCCAGTGCATGCACACCGGGAAACGACTTGTCAATCCCCTTCATTCTAAGCATCACGTCGCTCACAATTCCACCTTCCATCTCCTCTGATTATAAGAGCGAACCGTTTCGCTCTTTCTACTATCATTATATATACTCCAATTTTTTTTCCTATAGAGGATCTTACAAAAAAAGAGGAATATTTTACTTTTCCGTAAAATATTCCTCTTTTTCCTTCTTCTGTATGGACCGATGAATCCGCAAAGACATATACTATATGATAATTAAAATGGAAACAGCAATTTTTGATTTTCATCCGTGTAGATATTATCTACCGTAATGATCTCGGTTTCAGAATGAATGATCTTCTCCACCTTCTTTCCCTTTGCAATTTCCACAGATTTCTGTATTCCCAAGTATCCCATGTTAAAAGGTTTCTGTACAATGAGTGTATCAATGATTCCTTCTTCCAGATATTGGATACCCTCCACATCATTATCAAACCCCACAATATATATCTTATGTTTCAGATCCTTTTCCCTCACAGCCCGTGCAACCCCCACTGTGGAATATAAATTCAGGCCGGCAATCAGGTTAATTTCCGGTTTTTCTTCCAGAAGCTGCTTTGTCTTCTCATATGCCTGTTCATAGTCTGAATTGCTGTATAATACAGTTTCAATCCGGTTTTCGTATTCGCCAAGCCCGGTCCTGACTCCCTGTTCGCGTTCAATGGCGGTGGAAGAAGCTTTTACAAACGACATAATGGCGATTTTTGTATCCTCTTTCATATAATCCAGCATTTTGCTGCCCATCTGGATTCCTGCCTCTATGTTATCCGTGCTGACACATAACTCAGCAAGGTCCTCATCAAGCATGGAATCCAACAGAATCAGTTTGATACCGGCCTTCTTTATTTTCCATGCGGAATCTGTCATCTCCGAATACCTGATGGGTGACAATGCAATCACATCGGGTTTCAGTTTGATTGCTTCGTCAATGTATTTCTCCTGTGTTGCATAATCGTTTTCAATTTGAGGAGCAAGAATAACGAGATCAGCCTGATACTCCCTTGCCGCACTTTTTGCACCGGTTATCATAGACATCCAGAAGTCATTTGTTTCATCCATAACCTTGGGAATAAAAACAATCCTTACTTTTTTGTTCTCTCTAAATTCCTCCAGTCGGAGCAAGGATAAAGCAAAGCAGGCAGCTGCAAGCAGAAGCAGCAATAAGACTATTCCATTTTTATGCTTTTTCATCTGTATCCTCCTTTTGCTCCGGTAGAAGGCAGGGGATTTCAATGGTAATGGCCGTTCCAATTTCCTTTTCGCTATCCACCTGAATTCCATATTCCTCACCGTAATACAGCTTTAAGCGGTTCTGTATATTCCCAAGCCCCACTCCATTGTGTTTTCCTCCGGTTTTATTTCTGTTTTGGAAAAGATTCTGTAGAGTCTCTTTTTCCATCCCTACTCCATCATCCATCACCTTAAGGATAACGTTTTTCTCCAGACGATACCCTGTGATCCAAATATGGCCTCCCCCTTCTTTATACTTAAGTCCATGATACAGTGCATTCTCTACAAGGGGCTGCAAAACCAGTTTTATAATGTGGCATTCCTGGATATCCGAATTAACCTGGATATCAAAGGTCACCTTATCCCGATAGCGCATCTGCTGGATTAAAAGATAATTTTTTGTGTATTCCAATTCCTGGCTGATCGTGACAAACACATCGGAATTCCCGATGGACTGCCGAAAGAACCGGGCTAATATGGAAGTCATTTTTATGGCATGCTGCGAATCATCAGTTTCAATCATCCATATAATAGAGTCCAAAGTATTATATAAAAAGTGGGGATTGATCTGTGACTGCAGAGCTTTCAATTCACTTTTTCGCTTTTCCACCTGTTCCGCCATATTCTTCTTCATCAATTCATCAATATGTTCCGTCATCCGGTTGAAGGTCCGGTTTAAACTGGCGATCTCATTATCTCCTCCTGCATCAATGTATACCGGTTGGAATTCCCCCTCCTGTACTTTTTTCATACCTGCCTGAAGCTGTTTTATGGGTTTTGTTATGCTGTCGGACAGGAAGATGGCAATTAAGCCTGCCAGGACGATCAGAGCCAGAGCCATGCCAATGTACATAGCTCTCATGGCCTGCTCCCTTTTTACAAGCTCAGAAGTGTACACAACTCCCACAATGGTCCAGCCTGTTTTTTCTGAGCGAAAGGTGGTATAAATCTTATTCTCGCCGCTCTCATCTTTATAGGAAATTCCTGTTTTCTGGTTCAGGGCTTCTTTCAGAAGTTCCTTTTTTACCCCGCTTAAGATCAGCTGCTGCTGGGGATGGTATACAATTTCCCCTTTCTGATCCACAATATATACATAGCCTTTATTTCCCAGATGAATTGATTCACATAGGTCATTGATCACATCATAATTTAAATCAAGAATAAACAGTCCTTCCACCTGCTGGGTCCGGGGATTCCGGATTCCTCTGCTGAGTGTCACCACCCATTTATAATCTCCCTTTACCAGATTCTGGACATGGGAAGAGGAAATAACAATTTCACTTCCTGCTTCTTTTGCCTCCAAGTACCATTCCTTCTTATCCAACTGGGCTCTGGTATTCATCATCCTGTCTCCGCCGTTAATAAAATACCTGCCATTGTACCCAAGGATCGCAATATTGTATATATCCTTCCTCACCTGAAGGATGGTCTGGAATTCTTCCTTCAGATGAGGCCACACACCAGTTTCATCGTCACCAAATAAATATTCCCGCATGTCCCGGTTGCTGACAACCACATGAGAGATGTTTTCCATATGATCTACGTAATTTTCGATGCTTAAGTTTACCTGTTCAATCAACCTGCGGCTGTTTTCTTCAGAATTCTCCATTAAGTTCTCTTTGGTATATTTTATAGAAAAAAACATAAATGCAGTTACAATCAACAGTACCAGGCAGGAGAAATAAATGATCATGCTGGTACGGATGCTTTTAAACCTTATCTTCCTTATCATCTTTCCCCTTCTGTCTGGTCACGGACTTTGCATATTCCCTGGGTGTATTCCCTACTGTCTTTTTAAAAATAGAGCTGAAATAATTGGAGTCACTGTACCCACAGCGTTCTGCAATCTCATAGGTTTTCATGGTTGTATTTTTCAGCAGTTCCTTAGCCGCTTCCATTCTGGCCTTTGTCAGAGCTTCCACAAAGGTCATACCAGTATAATTTTTAAATGCGGAGCTGAAATAGCTGACGCTGATCGCCAGCTTACTGCACACTTCCTGAAGAGAAAGATTGCATTCGGAATAATGCTCCGAGATATAATTAAGAGCCATTGACGCCCGTTCTTCTCCATAACTGCTGCGGTTTCTGTTCATAATATCTGCTGCAGAATCAAAAAAATCCAACAGCTTTTCTTCCATTTCATAGATATAACTGCAGCTGTAAAGGCCGGAAAGAAGCTCCTGCCCCTTTAGAAAAAGCTCATCATCCACCATGTTCAGACGTTCCAAGGAATTCATTACGGCCAGAATAAGACTTTGACAGAAAATCACAACCTTAGCCCGTGAAAGCCATTTCTCGCTGCATTCGCACCGGATCAAGGAGACCTCCCGGCGTATCTCTTCCTTTAAATTACTCTGGACGGCTAGAACCAATCTCTTTTCCCTGTCATTTTTCTCAAATCCGGAATCTGGCTGATACCGGCACTTCTTGTATTGATCCCATTCATATACATGGGATTCCTTTTCCAGATAAAGGTATTCTTTCATCCTCAAGGCTTTTTCATAAGAAAGATTCAATCCGTTTAAATTCATAACAGCACTCCCCATCAGACAGAACACTTCGATCCCTAATTTGCTGCTGATGTCCTGTACCATCATCTGGCATAAGCGGACCATATTAATCTCCTGGTCATCGCTGCGGCTCCGCTTAATATACGTAATCATGGTTCCGTCATTTCCTTGAAAGGCCAGAACATACTCCGGGTATTTGGTTCTGGTAAATTCCGTCATGTGCTCCAGCTCCATCCGGCTGACCGGCTCTCTTGGACAAAAAATCGCAGCGCAGTAGCTGTCTCCGCGGAAATTAATTTTAAATTCTCTCAGCTTTTCCCCTATGGCCTCCTCTGGTACCTTTCCCTGTGCCAGTTGAAGCAGAAACTGGTTTTCCAGCAATTGATAGCTGTCTTCGTACCGGGTGCGCACTTGCTGATTATTCCTCTCATCCTCTAGAATCTTATGGATCTCTATTAAGTTTTCCATCAACTCCGCCGATGTGACAGGTTTCAATATATAGGAAAACACATGATATTCCAGCGCTTTTTTTGCGTATTCAAATTCTTCGTATCCCGTAATAATTACTACCTTGGTGTTTTTGGCATTTTCATATACATACTTTGCAAGTTCCAGCCCATCAACAAAGGGCATACAGATATCAGTAAGGATCAGGCTGACCGGTTCCCTCTCAATATATGCAATCGCCTCCCTGCCATTTTCACAGATACCTGCTAATTCAAAGCCCAGTTCCTCCCATGGGATTTTCTTAGAAATCCTCTCCCGGATTAATATCTCGTCATCCACCAGCAATACTTTATACATGTTTTACCCCCGTCAAACAATCCTTCCGATGGACTCTCCCTCTGACAGCATGGTCTGGAGCATTTCCACCTGTGGTTCCCGACAGTTGCCGTTCTTTAACCGTTCCATCATAATCTCGGCTGCCCTCACAGCAATTTGTTCCATGGGCTGTGTGATCATCCAAAGCTTAGGCTTTACCACCTGGGCCAGCATCATATTGTCAAACCCGATTACGGAGATTTCCTTTGGAAAAGTAACATTATGTTCATTCATGGCTATCACAGCCCCAAGTGTAATCTCATAATTGCTTAAAAACACTGCCGTTGGCCGTTCTTTCATGTTAAGAAGTTTTTCCATGGCTCCGTATCCATGCCCCACAGTTAGCTCTCCCTTCAGGATGCAGGCTTCTGCTCCTGCTTCCTCCATGGTTTGGCAAAATCCATATAGCCGCTTTCTGGCCGTATAATAATGCTCATCCCCGCAGATCATTCCGATCCGGCGGTGTCCATATGAAAGCAGCTTCTCCACCGCCAGCCTTGATGCCGTTTCATTGTCAACTATCACGCTGTCAAATTCCTGATCTTCGAACATTCGGTCAATCAGCACAACAGGAATCCCCCGTTCCCTGGCAGGCTTTAAATAACCGGAATTATCAGATGTGGGAAAGGTGATGATCCCATCCACCTGTTTGCCCAGGAGAAACTGTATTTCTTCCGCCTCTAAATCCGAATTTCCGCGGCAGTCACAAAGAAACATCCCATATCCATGTTGACGGAGGATGTCTTCCATCCGGGATATAATTGTTCCTGCAAAAATATTATTCAAATCATGGAGAAGAACTCCTACGATCCTGGTCTGCCTGGTTTTTAGACCCCGAGCAACTTCATTGACTTCGTAATGGAGTTCCTCTATGGCCCTGCCGATTGACGCCCTGTTTTCCGGCAGAACATTGCCTCCATTTAGATATTTGGAAATTGTAGCCAATGACAGGCCTGTCAGCTTTTGAATGTCTCTTATTGTTGCGCCCATAGTCTTCCTTTCCTGACAGCGAACCGTTTCGCTCTTTTTCCTTTTATTATACATAATCTGCATCAAAAAGAACAGTATCAAAATTACCCACTCTGCAGAATTCCTATGGGGAGCATACTCTCCATGGCATACGAAAAGAAAGAGAAACTTCCTCTCCGTCAGCTTCTCTTTCTTTTCCCTATTTTACAATACAGCCATCCTCATCCCACAGATCATGCCAATCTGCTGCACCTTCCCAGAGAAATACCTGCCCTTTTACCAGCCGGTTATTGCGCTCCAGGGTTGCAATTGATTTCATCTCATCCTCTGTAAGCGGATCTTCTGTCATGGCTCTTAAGTTGCCGGCATACTCTGCTTCATGGATGGAAAATGGAATGGGGATCTGCCCTCTTTGTCTTGCCCATTTCAGTGCAATAAGTGCCGGATGGCATCCGTGAGCCTCTGCAATTTTCTTCATCTTAGGCTGCTGTAAGTCTGCAATATCTTCTGGACACATATCACGTTCCGGACGTTGGGGAGAACCAAGGGGCATGAAGCCCACAGGCTGAATCTTATGTGCCACTAGATAATCAAACAGCTCCTGCTGCTGGAAGCAGGGATGGAGTTCCATTTCACAGGCAGCTGGCATGATCTTCATCAGCGGCAAAACTGCTTCCAGCTTCGGAATGGTCATATTGGAAATGCCAATGTTATTGATCAGTCCTTTTTCTACAAGGGCCTCACACTGTTTATATGTACGGATGAATTCCTCTGTGCTGAAAGGTCTGGAATCCGGATTGCGGGAATCCACATCACAATGAGGGGCATGATAGTTTGGGAACGGCCAATGGATAAAGAACAGGTCCATATAGCCGCAATGCAAGTCCGCAATGCTTTTTAAACAGGATTCCTCCACCCGCTCATGCATATCATTCCACACCTTTGTCATGATAAACAGGTCCTTTCTATCCACCACGCCTTCCTCAAACGCATCCTGGAATACTTTTCCGATCTGGTCCTCATTGCCGTAGCAGGCAGCACAGTCAAACAGCCGGTATCCACATCGGATTGCCCCTGCCACCGCAGAGGATACCTGTTCCGGGGTAAAACGGTCAGAACCAAAGGTTCCCATTCCAACACAGGGAATCTGCTCTCCCGTATACAGTGTTACTTTCGGCACATATGCCGGATTGATGAATTCTCCCATCTGTCTATTCTCCTTTTCATTTTTCTTATTATTTATAAAACCGTTATGGAATAACTTAACTTTTCTAAAAACCCTGGCTCTGCGATTAATACATTTCTCTTATGTTCCAGCACATCGTCTTCATCGCTGCAGGTAGAAAGACCGGACCATGGCTCCATAGCAATAAAAGGCCCGTTGTTGCCCGAAGACCATAAAATCACATATGGAAACTGCGGAAACTCCAATTGGATTCCTTTATGCTCCTGTCTGTGGATGTACTTGATTTTCCGGGATTTTAACTGATCAAAGATTATTGCATCCTCTTTAAACAGATCGTGACTTAAGCGTAATGTATTGCTGCCTTCCAGCATCGCCGTTCTTTTTCCCATGTCGATCAGCCCTGTCTCTGTTACAGGAGCCGGAACCGTACAGTTTTCCTTCCGTTCAAAAACAATCTTATAGTCAGAATAATTCTCACCGCTGTCCAGGGGACAATTAAATGCAGGATGACCTCCTATGAAAAACGGCATATTGGCAGTATCCTCGTTCAATATCCCATAAGTTACCTGTATCTGCTTTTCCTTCAGCGTATAAGTGATGAACAGACGAAACCGATAAGGATACTGGGCAAGCATAGACTCATTTTCTCCAATGGAGAAACAAATTTTGTCTTTGAACACGAATTCCAGTTTAAATTCTTCCTTACGTACAATTCCATGCCTTGGAATGTGAACCAACTTACCATCTTCCGTCAATGCCCGGTCCTCTCTCAGACTTCCGCAGATGGGAAACAGCACAGGCGCCTGGCCGCTCCAATACCGGGAGTCTCCCTGCCATAAATATTCACGTCCGCTCTTGTCCCTGATTGAGGTCATCCCTCCGCCCTTTGTTGTGAATACCACGTGCAGATCATCATTCTCCAATTGATAGTTCATTACATCCCCCGATCCTGCATACTTCAATCTCCGGCAGCAGCCGTTCCATATCCTTAAGTCTGTAATACCCGGTTTCTTCCCTTAATGCCGCAGCTGCTGAAATAGCGCTGGCTTTTCTCAGAATCTCTTCCACAGGCAGACCCTGACTCAGCCCCAGAGCAAAACCAGCAATCATGGAATCCCCGCACCCCACCGTATTAACCGCATTAATTTGGGGTACTATGGCTCGGTAAACTCCCGTATCACACACAACAAAGGATCCATCCCTGCCAAGGGAAACTGCCACAATTTCCACACCACGTCTATGGATCTCACCAGCTGCCCGGATCATCTCATCCAGACTGTCACAGGACTTTCCGGTCAGCATTCGGATTTCATCCAAATTAGGCTTAATCATGGTCGGCAGGGCTTCTATCCCCATTTCAAGAAGCTTACCGCTGGTATCCAGTATCACTTTTTTTCCAAGATCTTTTCCAATCTTTACCAAGCATTGGTAAGCGGTTCCATCAAGGCCTTTGGGAACACTTCCAGACATGGCCACAACCTCTGCCTGTCCGGCCAATTCTTTAAACTGCTCTGTAAACCGCCGAAAATCTTCCATTGAAACAGTAAACCCCGGCTCCAGAAATTCCGTCTGGATTTCATTTTTCTCATCCCAGATATTAATGCAGGAACGGCTTTCCTCCTTTAAATGGTAAAAAGCACCTTTGATCCCAAATGGCTTTAGAGAATCCTCAATATAGCTTCCAGCATGGCCTCCGATAAATCCGGTAGCTACCACTTGGGCACCTGCTATAGCAGCCGGTTTGGACACATTCAGTCCTTTTCCGCCTGGAGTATAAGTACATTCCTTTACCCGGTTTACTTCTCCTATGCGAAACCCATCCACTACATAGCGTTTATCAATCGCCGCATTCAGTGTAACCGTCAGTATCATAGCAGCCTCCTATTCTTCATTTACCAGCAGTACTTTTCCCTTGACCTGGCCTGGTATCTTGAACATCTGGAAGGCCTCCTGTGCCTGGCTCATGGGAACCTTTTTATAGACAAACCCCGGGTCGAACTTAAGCTGTCCGGTTGCAAAGTAGTGTGCTGTCAGGTTCCACTCCTTTCCAGGAAATGGGGAACTGTATGACATCCAGGAACCGGTCAGATAAAATTCCTTCCGGTTCATATTCTCCCACATGGCAGGAGTAAAGCTTAGCTCCTCATGAGGAGTGCCTACAAAGCAGACATGAGCTTTATTAGCCGCCAGTTCAAAGGCCATATGCATGGTGGAAATCTGTCCGGCTGTCTCAAATACATAGAAAAAACCTTTCCCCTCAGTAAAAGCCATGGCCTTTTCCATAAAGCCAGCTTCTGAGGTATTGACGGTTTCATCAGCACCCAAACGCTTAGCCAGCTCCAGACGCTCTTGGCTGATATCAAATACTACTACTTTTCTGGAACCAAATATTTTTGCCCACTGCATCGTAAACATTCCTATGGTTCCGCCGCCTAAAACCGCAACATGCTCACCGCCCCTGTACTGATTCTGGAAAATCCCATGAAGGGCAACGGTGGATGGTTCAAACATGGCTCCCTGCTCATAGGAAATGCTCTTATCAAACACAACCGCGTTCTGCTCCGGTAATACCACATAATCCGCATTGCTGCCTTGCTGTCTGGAACCGATAAAGCTGTAAAGCTTGCAGAGGGAAAAGTTTCCATTCTGGCAGTCATCACATTTCATACACGGAAGTAATGGTGCTCCGGATACCCTGTCTCCGATCTTGATTTTTTTAACGCCCTCCCCTACTTCCACCACGTCACCGGAAAATTCATGTCCCAGGACTATGGGATAATAATGGACACCATGATGCAGTACCCTGGGTATGTCAGAACCGCATATACCGGATGCTTTCACCCTCACCTTTACCAGACCCGGTCCTGCCACCGGTTCCTCATAATCCTGATATTTCACATTTTCATTTGAACAAACGACTGCCGCTTTCATTTTCAGCCTCCTATTTTTCCATAATTTTCTGTAAGGAGTCATATATTTCCAGATAATACTGGTAATTCCGGTCATATACCTCCCGATTATCCTGATTCGGAACATGGTAACGCTTATTTTTAACCGTTATCTTGACCGCTTCTTCAAAATCCCCATAGATCCCTACGCCAACACCTGCCAAAATGGCAGCACCCAGGGTGGTGGCGGTATCGGAAGAGGGAACTGCAATGGGCTTTCCTGTTACATCCGACTTGATTTGCGTCCACAGAAGGGAATTTGCAGAACCTCCCATCGCCCGGAGCACACTCACCTTAGCACCTGTATGTTCGGCGACATCCAGATTATGCTTTAAGGACATAGCAACACCTTCCATAACTGCACGGATTAAATGCCCTTTTGTCTTGCTGAAATCCAGGCCATAATAAACGCCCTTTGCCCTTGGATTCCAGATAGGGGACCGCTCACCCGCCATATAAGGTAGAAAAATCAATCCATCGCTTCCCGGAGGGACTTCCTGTGCCAGATCATTAAACAATTCCAATGAACTTCTGCCACAGCGCTTACCCTCTTCCCGCTCATAATCAGCCAATTCCCGCTCCAGCCAGCGCATTGCTCCTCCACCGCCTGTTGTACCTCCCTGAAGCAGCCACAGACCAGGAATTACGTGGTAACCTAGAATCAGCCGTTTATCTGCCTGATATTGATCCATGCAGATACTCATTCCTCCAGCCTGCCCGCCCTGTTCCTGGGTCTCCCCCGGATGAATCACACCGGCGCCCAAAGTACCGCAGGCTGCATCCAGGCCGCCTGCCACGACAGGAGTTCCAGCGGCAAGGCCGGATTGTGCCGCTGCATGCACAGTCACTGTTCCGATAACTTCATGACAAGGATAGATCTCAGGCAGAACTTCTTCGGGGATTTCCAAAGCTTTACACATCTCTTCACTCCATGTCCCTGTATGCATATCAAAGCAATGCAGCCCATACCCCTGTGAAATATCCTGTGTCAGTTTTCCAGTCAGCTTATAGGCGATAAAGCTGTTAGACTGCAGAATTTTATATGTATTCTGATACACCAGAGGAAGATTCCTCTGATACCAGATGATTTTAGCTGTTGTGTAGGATGGCTGTAGAGAATTGCCAGAAATTTCAAAAATACGATTTTCCCCCACCCTGTCGTTTAACTCCTTACAGATATCATCCGTCCTGGTATCCATCCAGATCGGTGTATTTGCAAGAACGTTTCCTTCCCGGTCAACCGCCACTGCCGCCCAGCTCTGTCCATCAATCCCGATTCCGGCAATTTGTTTTGCTTGGATTTTAGATTGCTCCAATACTGCTTTTGTTCCCAGACAGATTGCTGCCCACCAATCCTCCGGATTCTGTTCCGCCCAGCCTGGTTTTGGATAAAAGACCTCGTATTCATTACTGGAAGAAGCAATGACATTTCCTCCCCGGTCGAAAAGAGCAACCTTGCAGGCACTTGTACCGATATCGATTCCCAATAAATATGGCCCCATATCATTCTCCATCCTGTATTTATTTTGCTTTACGATCACAGCCACATACCAGAATGCGATTTTTCACAAGTTCTTTCACAGCTTCCATTCCGGCACCTCCCAGCTTTTTAGGGTCAAAGGTATCCGGATTCTTTGCCATCAGCTTCTTTCCCGCCTCTATGTAGGCAACCCTTAGTTCTGTTGCAAAATTCACTTTGCACATTCCTCTCTGTACACATTCCCTGATATCCTCATCCTTAAGGCCTGACGCACCATGAAGTACCAGAGGTACGGAAACCAAAGCCCTGACTTTGGAAACCCTATCTTTGTCCAAGACCGGCGTACTTGCATAAAATCCATGAGCCGTACCGATGGCAATTGCCAAAGAATCCACACCGGTTCGTTCCACAAACTCTCTGGCCTCTTCCGGATCTGTATTAGTATCCCCATCGGCTTCCAGGTCATCTTCCTTTCCGCCCACCTTACCTAACTCCGCTTCCACCGGAATACCACAGGCTTTTGAAAGCTCCACCACCCGTTTCGTGAGAGTGATGTTCTGTTCAAAATCCTCATGGGATCCATCAATCATAACCGATGTATAGCCTGCATGGATTGCCTGGGCCACAAGTTCATAGCTATTTCCATGATCCAGATGAAGGCATACCGGAATACCGGCCTTTTCCGCCTCTGCCTCCACCATAGCCTGATATGTTTCCAGTGTTCCATACTTTACGGTAGACGGTGTTGTCTGAAGCATTACCGGAGCTTGCAATTCTTCTGCTGCAGCTATAACCGCCTTTACCATCTCCATATTTTCCACATTAAAAGCTCCCACTGCATATCCGCCCTTCTGCGCATCAAGCAGCATCTGTTTCGACGTAACTAATGCCATTGTACTTCCTCCTTAAAATGTGATTTTTGTTTGATCTGATTTTAATTATAAAGAAATTTTTTCAAATTATTAGTACCTAATCAGACAGGTCCAGGTTCCTGATGTCGTATTCTCGAACATCTTGACTTGAACCATATCCTTTGGTAAACTAAAAATATCATTAAAGCGCAGGAGGGATGCGATGAGAACGGTATATACGGATTTAAATATTAAGATAACGGTCAATGCAACAACTTTCCTCGTTTTGAACATTGTGTTTGAGCGTTTTCTCCGTTCCATGCCCAGACACAGCCATGGGAACAACAGCTACGAAATTCATTATATCCCCTATGGGCACGGAACCGTCTCTATTGACGATCAGGTTTATGATATTACCCCTAATACCCTTTATATGACCGGCCCCCACGTGGAACATGAACAAATACCTATTAAAAACGATCCTATGGCAGAGTATTGTATCTATTTTAAGATGCAGAATGCAGGTGCTGCAGAGCAAAAACCGGAAACCGTGGCATATAAATTTGGACATACTCATTTCTGGTTCGGCCAGGACACCCAGGAGCTCTATCCGCTGATGCAGCAAATTTTCTATGAACTGGAACATAGGTATACAGGCTATATGATTCAGGTTGAGACACTGCTCCAGCAATGCGTGGTGAAGATTGTCCGCAATTATGAAAATAAACGACAGTCTAAGGTACATTTTTCTCCGTCTAATCTGGTGGACAGTAAATATATCATTGTCGAGGAGAGTTTTCTTTATGAATATGAGACTCTTACTTTAGAGAGCTTGGCCACACGCCTTGGCTTAAGCATCCGTCAGACAGAGCGTTTTTTAAAAAATTATTATGGAAAGACATTTCTTCAAAAAAAATCTGAGGCTAAAATGTCGATGGCTAAAATTTACCTTCATGATGCCAGCATGAATATTTCAGAGATTGCCGACCGGTTAAATTATTCATCTGTTCAACATTTTTCTTATGCTTTCAAACAATATTACGGAATTTCAGCAAGTAACTATCGTAAAAGCAGTCAATGAGAAATGCACTTAAGGGCATCCTCCGATTATTACATTCGGTGGAATACCCTTATAGCCATAAAATTTATAAATGTAATAATTTAACTTCCGGCAATAAATGCAACTATCATCCGTTCCGTTCCAATGCATTGCGAAAACCTGCCATCTTGGAACCACTCCTGTCTATATTACCACTCCTTTTTTTAGAATTAAATTGGCATACAGTGCTTTTTCGCTCGTCATGATTACTACCGAAGAGTGCTCCTTCGTTTTTTCATAAAACTTCCACTTATCAATCTCTTCAAAGCATTCTGCTCCCCGCTTATCGTATGTTGCAACAATCTCTTTGTATTGCTCCCAGATTGGGGTTTTTACATCATCTCCGGGGACGATTCCCATCAGAGTAACCGGATGCTCCACATAGGCATCCAGTGGAAATATTTGTAAAATTGCATCTAATATCTCCGGTACCCCATGGCCATCCATGCGAATCACCTTTTTTCCGTAGGTATGTCCCGGGAAATTCCCATCTCCGATTGTAAGCTCATCTGTATGTCCCATTTCACATAATACCTTCAATAATTCCGGGCTTATAATTGCCGGTATCCCTTTTAGCATAACGTTTTATCTCCTTCCTTTTCCTTAAGTTGATTATATAAAATAATTCTCCAAATAATTAGTATCTTATCAGACATAGCATTCTGATGCATGTCGTGTTATCGACCATAAATACACCTATACCGGCCTTCTGTAATCTTTCGCCGCAAAGGTGTATTCATTCCTCTATTTTCTATATTCTACAGTTGGTGAGTTTTAAAAATTGTGACAAGCATTGCATTGCGCAGCCGCCATTATTTTTTTATATTTCACCAATTAAGTTTTATAATTCATGTTAATTTTATGAAATACGATTTTCACAATTACAGTAGAGCACAATATAAGAAACACATTAACACATTTAAATAAATCCAAAGAAAATGAATAAATTGTCGAGACTCTATTGTACCTTGAGTTATTTATAATGATACCAAACATATTAGTAGAGATAAACGTAGCAACATAGATAATGATCTGATATAGGTTTAAAACCATAAAGGAATCTTCCGTCTTAACTAGGTTATGCTGTAAAATTGTCATCATAAGATATATACTAGATGCAATTACACCACTTAACAGTGATAGCATAATAATAAAAATTACATTTATTATATTGCCCGAGGTGTAAATAGGAAGCATGACTAATATCATCATATATATTAGATATAATTTACATATACATTTACTTCCCTTATGCAGATTCCTATCTAATAACTTACCCAATAATGGTAGGGATAATGTTCCGCCTAAATTATTTAGCGTTATATATAAGGTTACGAGCTTTGAAGAATATCCCAGTGTAGTTTTAAGATAAACTACATTCAATGTAAATCCTATGCATAAAAACATAAGGTCTAAGATAAGTGCCCATAATATTTTCTTATTATCTATTAATTGCTGCAATAATGGTTTATTGGTTCCATTATAATAATTGCTTTCAAATATGACCTGTTTTTTTTCTATCTTTTTGATTGCGTAAAACTGTATTAAAAGACCAAATAGAGATACATACAATAGAGCCTTATATTGAAAGATATTCATAGTATCTCCTACGAAAAATGCTAGAAGAAAAACAAATACTGTGTTCAGCGACATAAATACGAACCTCATTCTACTAAAGAACTGTCCTCTGTCACTGATTGATGTAATCTCTTTCATTAAGGGTTGCCAGCATATGCCCACACCAAATTCTACAGCAATCTGATAAATTATTATTAAAGCAGTATATTTCCTGACTCCCAGCAAACTCCACGGGATAGATAGTAGCGTTGCTACAAAAACCGCTTTCGCAATAATACTGATTTCTATCATTTTTACCTTATTGCTCCCCCTTAATATGAATATCAGGGGGAGCCTTACTAATGCAATCAAAGGTATCAATGACAATATAAAGGTGATATTTACAGTTTGGAATAAAAGGATATCTGTTAGAAATAAAACCATAATATCGCCTGTCAAAGTATTTGTAATTATCTGATTAAAAGAATTAAATATAATAGCCTGCTTCTGGCAATACTTTTTCTCACTATTAATATTAATGCTTTCCATTCGTCTCCTTTACTAAATAGCCAATGCACACATTGAAACTATCTTTAAAATCTCCTCTGGTGAAAGACTTTGCTGGAACCAATCATTCCCATACTCATTTACTAATTCTTTATGCCAATCCTCCCAAGTACTCATTTATCTAAAATGCTTTTCTGAACTTTATTCGGAAATTTACAATTATACTTGACTTTCTTTAATAGTTAGTCATGCATTTATTTGTTACATTTCACAAATGTATGTCTCATTGACAAATTATTTTAAATCATTATAATAATTATTAAGTAATAAAAATATCTATATATTGATTATTTTTATAATTAAGTTGAGGTGCCTATGCAAATTATAGTTGATAATCAACAAAAAGAGTTAAAAATGCATGGTTCTAAAGAATATCCAATTTTAATCAGTAAGGAAGTATTATCCAGATATGACAAAGGTTATTTTTTGGATCATTGGCATCCAGAATTAGAATTTACTTATATTATAGAAGGCGAGATCCTATATACAATAAATGGATTTGAACATTTGTTAAAAAAAGGACAGGGAATCTTCTGTAATCAAAATATGATGCATAGTGGAAAGATGCATAACAGACAAGATTGTGAATATTTATCCATCACATTTTTGCCAAAACTCATTTACGGTTTTGAACTAAGTCGTATTAAGACAAAGTATATAGATGAAATCGTCAAAAATCCGTCTCTTACTCACCTTTTATTACTAGACAATGATCAAGATGCAAAGAATATCTTGCAAAATTTATCAGAGGTTTACACTTTATATTTAAACAACAAGGAAATCAACGAGTTAAAGTTACTTACATATTTGTCCACCATATGGATGAATTTATATGATTGTTTTGAGAAATCTAAAAGTGAATTTACAGTGTGTGCCTATAATGAAAAGGACCTGAATCGGTTAAAGAAAATATTAGAATATATACAGAATAATTATGGAAGAAAGCTATCTTTAGAAGAGATCGCTGATAGTATAAACATTTGCACAAACGAATGTTGTCGATTTTTCAAAAAACATATGAACTCAACTATAAGTACCTATATATTAAGCTATAGAATTGAAAAAAGCTTATATCTATTAGATAATACGGATTTGAGCATAACAGATTTAGCACATAACATAGGTTTTTCTAGTGCAAGCTATTATACACAGATTTTTCGAAAACAAATGGGATTTACTCCTATCCAATATAGGAATAGAAAAAATAATCAATTATAAAAAAGCGATTCTGTATGATTTTTAACATTGCAGAATCACTTTTTTTGCTTATTAAGTAAGCACCCTTACACGATTTGAACCCTTTTCATTGGACAGATTTTATGCTTCTTTGCAATTGCTGACTCTATAATTACCGGAATCCGTGTTCCCTTTATGAATAACATCTACACCACTATTAGAGGTTAACGGAATTATTATGGCTTTTGCTCTGTAGATATATAATTTTCCAAATTAAAAAATATTATTTTTAACAATAGGAACAGCCCTATATTTTTCCAAAAGGTCCAATGATAAACTTGAACCGGTCCGGACCTCCATATCTGCCATAGTGTATAGCCTTGATTCCTGATATTCATTGATATCCACAAAAGCCACCTCATCCCTCCGGAATTGCTGATTATTTAAAATTGAATAATCATGGGTTGTGAAAATAAGCTGAACATTCACATTACTATCCCGTTGAAAGAAATCTACTATAAATTTCGCGATAGCCGGTTGAAATTTATCAGAAATGTTGTCTATGATTAAGATTCCCCCTTTTTGACATAGATTGTATATATCTATAAATAAGGATAGATATTTCATTGTACTGTCGGGAACGTTTGTAAAGTCCATATAATATGTCTGGTGCTGCCCAGTGGTCCGAGATTTGACGCGGTATCCAAGCATAGGAATACCATGTTCAATAATCAGGTCTGATACAGGAATTCCTAACTTTTGAAGCTGCTCGAAACCAAAATTAAGTGCATTGGGATTCTCCCGTATTTTGTAAATTCTCTCTTCTATAGCTGAATTTCCAAGAAATTGAAACGGTTCAGGGAAATCAAAACAATACACAATATGTTTGGAAAAAAAACATTTAAACGGCTTCATTATTTCTGTAATTTTCGGAATGTCCAAACATGATAAAACAGAACAAAATAATTGCTTATCATTAGGACGGAAAGATGTCCCTTTATGTAAATATTTTTCAAACCCGCGTCCAACGGAGAGCACTCCAGCGGTCCTTGTATATACCACTTGGTGATCCGCAATCAGATGCTCTGATAAAATATTCTGATTTTTAATAGTGAATCCGTATTCATAAACACACTGGCCGCTTATGAAAGAAATTTCCATTTCTGTTGGCTGCTGATTCACGTCTGTTATTTGACATGGAACAATCTTACTTCTGCAACTTAAGTCCAAAAGCGACATGTGATGTTTTTCCGAAATACCTTTCAGTAAAAAAAGCTGTTTGAAAATAAGTGATTGAAAACTCACAAGTGCAAGGATTAAATTGGTTTTACCACTTGAGCTGGCTCCATAAACAGCCAGGGTCTTTATCAGCTTTTTGCTGTCAGTTTGGATCAGATGACTTGAGAGTTCATCATAATTTAATGCACTCATATCAATAAAAACTTCATGCAGAAAGGAACGAAAATTTCTAAAACGAAAAGACAATATCATTGCATCATTCCTCCTCTCATTTCTTCATTCTATTTTATAAATTTTTTCTTTGTGGCATATTTATATTGGAATCATTATTGCTCCGAAGCCATAATGATTCCGTTTACCGCCCACCGGTAGGTATCATAAGCCTGATACAGAGAGACATAGGCATTCTGCTTTGCACTTTCTGCCTCAAAGTATGACATCTGGGCCTGCATATAATTGATTTTGCTTAGCAAACCAAGTTTAAAAGAATGATCGGCCTTTTCTTTCTCCAATGCAGCCTTTTCATAAGAAATACAGGCAGCCTCATAGGAGCTTTTTGCCTGCAATACTGCCTGATAATAGGACTGCATTGTAATTCCAACGTTCTGTTCTCCTTCTGAATTGCTGGCTTCCTTGTCTTTCGTTCCGGTTGTGGAATGATTGGAGGTTGTATGGCGTTTCGAAATGAGATTGTAGTTATTTCTGATTGCTTTTGCCGTGTCTGCTTCTAAATCAATGGCAGAAACAGTAATGGTATCCAGCTCAGGAAGTCCGCCGATTGCAGGAACTGCCTCTTTAGAATACCCGGTCATAAGACAAAGGGAACGCCTTAAGCTGTCAATGGTATTGTCAAGCTTCAGGAGAGATGACTGTGCAGACAGCAATTCCTTTTGGGCTGAAAGCACGGCCGCTTCCGTAGAAATACCCTGCTTTACGCTTAGTTTCTGAACCTCCAGGGCCGCATTACTTAATTCTGCCACCTTCTGAAGCGTAGTCAGGTTAGAAAGAGCACTGTTATAGCTGAACATGGTTTGATTGGCATAATACGTATAGTTTTTTGCAGCCCGGGAGATATTGGATTGAACCGATGAATTGGAACGGTTTAAATAGTCTAACGATCTGCCCATTTTTTCAGCTGATATTTTCATACCCTTTACCGTCATATTGAGTATCATATACTGTTCCATTCCTTCCACTGTATCTGTTGCGCCTGAATTTTCTAGCTCATCCACTTCGTCCTTTAAGTCCATGATGTTGCGGATCATCTCATCATGAATGTATCGCTGATTATCTAAAGAGTCATAAATAGTGTCCGTTGAATTTAGCATATCAGGATTAAAATATCGTACAAGATCTGGAAGCTCATCAAACTCGATCGTATCATCATTCAGCCTATCCCACTGTTCTTGAGTTACCCCATTAGGGACAGTGTTCTCCGGCTGACCGGGTTCGGCTGCTCCATAAGCAGGAATAACAGAAGAAGCCATGAGTACAACCACAATGAAGAAAGGTAAAAAAAACTTCTTTTTCATCTCATCAACCTCCCGTCGAAGCCAGACCGTTCACCGCATTATCATAGGTCTGGAATGCCTGAAAAAGGGTCAGCCCTGCAGACTTTACGGCAATACGATTCATATTGTACGCATTTTTCTGCCTCTGATAATCAAGGGGGCTCATCATACGAAGCTGATATTTCTGTTGGGCTGTATCCATGTTTTTGCTCTCCAAATTATATTCCCCAATTGCCTGCTCATAAGCTGCCTTAGCCTGCAGGACTGCCTGGTAATCCTTTACAAGAGCAGTGTTGATATTCTGCTCATCGCTTGAGATGGTCCTTTTTAAGGTCTCCTTCGTAATATCGGCGCTGGCGTTCTCCAGCTTCCTCTTATTGATCTTTAAGGTGTAATTATTCTGAAAAGCCATTTCCTTATCTGTTTCCGGGTTTATTAAACCGGTACGTTCCATATCAACAGCCGGAATATCCATGATTTCAGGAATATCATTGTACTTCCAGCCCAGCATTACGCAAAGCTTCTGCCTTGTTTCTTCCGCCGATGCGCGCAATTTATCAATCGCCCCCCTGGAGTTATGTAAACATTCCTGCGCCATAAGTACAGCCACCTGGGTTGCCATGCCTGTGCTCTGTTTTGCCAGTGCAGCCTGGTATTCTGCCTCTAAAAGCTCTAAATTTATCATTAAACGTTCGAGTTCATACTGCTGTTGAAAATAGGAAATCATCAAGGTCTGAGCTCTCGATATCAGATTCGCCTCCGTCTGGTCATAAGTGAGTCTGTATATTTCCAGATCCTCTGTGTTAACATCCGCCTCCTTATCTGCTTTCGCGGCGCTCACCGCACTTTTAGCATCTGAAACCGGATCATCACCCGATATGGCGCTCCTGGCATCACTTGCGGCATCCCGGTAATACTGAGCATACTGATCCCTTGTAACCAGGTCATCCTTTTTCTTATCATTTATATCTAGCTGATTTTTCTGTACTGTTACGTTGTATTCATGAATCAATCCAGCCAGTTCATCATACTCCATCACATTGTCTCTGAGCTTCCCCCATTCCTCAGGTGTCCTTGCAAATTCCGGACTGCCAGCCCGGACTTTCATCGCCGGGCCGGAAAAGGTAAGCACTGTCACAAGACAACATGCGCCGATCAGCTTCCATTTTCTCATCTTTTCATTCCTTTCACTTTATTTAAAACTCTTTACTTGTCAGTTTTTTCGCTTCTTTCTCGCTTCTTTCTCGCTTCTTTCTCTCCTTTTCACCTTTTTTACTCATGATATTGTAATATACAGGAAGCATAAGAAGACTTAATACTGTGGAAGCGGTCAGGCCTCCGATATTGACAATAGCAAGGCCCTGCATCATTTCTCCTGAATGACCCAATGCTAGTGCCATTGGAATCATAGACAGCACCGTTGTGAGAGTTGTCATGAGGATTGGACGCAGCCTGGTAGCTCCTGCTTCAATCATTGCTTCCTCAAGAGGCATCTCTTCTTTGTACTGATTGACCGTATCCACGTAAAGAATCCCGCTGTTTACAACCGTTCCAACCAGCATCAAAAATCCAAGCATTACAACCATGCTCAATTCGCAGCCTGCAAAGAACAATAAGCCAAAAGCACCAATGAGGCTGAATGGAATAGTTGTCATGACCATAAAGGAAAACCTTGGTGATTCAAACTGGGCAGACATAACTACAAATACAAGAAAAATTGCCAGACTTATCGCGGTAAGAAGAGAGGTGAGTTCTTCAGTCGTCGTTTCATCTATTGCGCTGGCTCCTATGCTAACAATAGGATTTATATTCGGTGCCACAACTTCACTGTTAATCATACTTTTCGTATTCTTTTCTGCCGCTGAGGTATAATCTCCGGTAATCGTTACGACATATTGCTTATCTTCTCTCGTGATGCTGGCCGGGCTGTCCTGAAAGCTTAATTCCGCAACATCATTTAAAGCTGCAAAGCCTCCGTTTGAAAGGGACAGGGTCATATTCCGGATCTGGTCCATTGTCTTGAATTCGCCCTCCATATATTGGACCTTTACCTCCACATCATCGCCATCTACTTCTATAGATTTCGCATTCACCCCATTAATCGCCTGATATACACTGTGCCCGATAGAAGAAGGGCTTATGCCTTTTGCCTTTGCCTTTACCGGATCCACAGTTACTTCCACAACAGGCGCAGAGTTCTCAATCGAAGAATGTATCCGGGTAAGCTCCGGCCTAACCATCAATTTTGAGACAAGTTCTTCGGAGGTTCTTTTTAACTGATCATAATTTGCACTTTTTATGTTCAGCTCGTATGAATCCCCGGAACTATTCATGTTGGCATAAGAATTTTCTTCTACTGTAATATTGCAGTCAGACACATGACTTAACTTCTCTTTAAAAATATCCACTGTCTGTTCTGTCGATATCTTTCTGTTGTCTTTTAAATATACAAGTATTGAGGCAGAACTTCCTGCACTGACTCCGCTTCCTCCATAACTGGTTATATAAGAATCCATTTCGTCATAATCGGAGAATGCATCTTCTACCTTTTCCAGCAGCTCATCAACTTCATTTGTTTTAAGCCCCGGAACCATATTCACCGTAATGGCAAGCTGTCCTTGGTCATCCGCAGTGATCAGACTGACTTTGAGCTGCCCTGCCATAAGGAAGGATACTAAAAGCAGAAGAATTGATACTGTCATGACTGTTTTCTTTTTAGGAAGAATATAACGAATGATTGTTCTGTAGGCTTCCTGAAGCTTTTGTACCGGCGTGGACAAAGGAGCCCGGGCTTCCTCCGGCTTATAAATTAAATAGCATAAGGGTACGATCGTAATTGCCGATATCAGGGAAGCTCCCATACAGAATACGATAGTAAATCCCAAAGGCTTAAACATCTGTCCTGCCATACCGCTTAAGAGAGCAAGCGGGAGAAATACCACACAGGTGGTCAGGGTAGAGCCGAAAACCGAAGCTGCCACAATCTCTGAACCTTTCAATGCATCCATAAAGTAATCGATAAATTCTTTCTTTTCCTGTGCTGTCACCCGGAAGCAGCTTTCCATCACGACAATGGAATTATCCACCATCATCCCGACTCCCATGGATAACGCTGCAAGGGTCAGCATATTCAGGGAATAGTCCATGAGCTTCATCAGAATAAGTGCCGCCAAAATAGAAACCGGTATAGAGCTTCCGACAATTAGGGACGCTTTCAGATCTCCAAAGAAGAGCCAGATAACTATCATGGATATAATGATACCAAGAACAACCGTTTCTGCTATGGAAAACAAAGAGGCCATGATATCTTCAGAGCTGTCATGAATCATTTGTATATCTAATTCCGGATTCACCGATTCCAGCGCTTTAATTGCATTTTTTACTTCTTTTGAAAGCTCTGCAGCAGTGGAGCTTTGCTGTTTACTTATAGAAAGAGAAACCGTATTGTTTCCATTATAGCGGGCAATACTCCCCTCTTTTTCACTTGTTGTATAAATAGATGCAATATCCCCCAGATAAACAATATTATTACCGGGTACCGTAAGCGGAATATCCTGCAGAGAATCCTCTGTGTCAAATTTCAGCCGCGAGGATATTGCTGCTTTTTTTCTGCCTACCTCTACTGTCCCCCCGGGCATCTTTACATCAGACGCAGAAATATCATTTGCTACGGAAGACATGGAAAGTTTATACTGCTGCATCTTTTCCATGTTCAGTTCTACCTTGATATAATCCTCACTTCCGCCCGCAATTGATACCTCTGCTGCATTGGACAGCTTTTCAAATTCCGGCACGATGTCTTGTTTTACATAATCATATTGATTTTCAGTATCTCTTCCACTGACAACCAGAGCAATATCAGCAGTGGAGGCCATATCCAATTCCATTACCACCGGTACTTTCGAATCCTCCGGCAAATTTGCGGAAATTCCGTCAATTTTCTTTTTAAGATCATCGTAGGCCTTATCCAGATCTGTTCCGTATTCATACTGTAAAGTGACTGTGGAGCGATTCTCCGAGGATTTTGATGTCACCTTTTTAATACCGCTAAGTGAACCAACTGCACTCTCAATTTCTTTACCAATTAATTCATCCACATCCTTTGGCTGTGCTCCGGGATATGCCGTCACGACCATAAGCATGGGCATGCTCATCTCAGGTGTCAGCTCCTGTCTGGAATCTTTAACAGAAGAGATACCAAATACCACCAGGCATAGAAGACACATGATGATGGTAACAGGCCGTTTTAAAACAATTTTTGTTAAATTATTCATGCCTCAGATTCTCCTTTTGTTTCTTTATCAATGCCCATTTCCACCACTTCTGCTCCTTCATAAAGCTCCGGGCTCCAGGTAGTAATGACTGACATATCCTTCTGAATCCCTTCCTTCACCTCCAACCGGGTCAAATCATAAATACCGGCTTTAATAAAAATTTTATGTACAGTCCCATTATCATAAGTAAAAACATATGGTTTGCTGTTCTCATAGTAGACGGAATCCACAGGAACCGTAAGCACCTGCACCGCACGATCGGAACATAGTGACAGCTTGACACTCGTCCCGGGGGATAAATCGTTTCCCCCGTTCATTTGGATTTTAATCTTAAAGAGACCAGTCTTTTCATCTGCCATCCCACTTATTTCAGAAATGGTTCCGTCCAGATCCTCTCCGCCTTCTTCCACTTTTACCGTGTCTCCAAGATTTACCTGGCGTTTTAATTTCTCTGTCAGGCTTGAAGAAATAATTTTATTTCCCTCTCCGGAAATAACAAAGATCTGATCACTCACTGACACCTTGTCAAATTCCTCTATGCTGCAGCTCTCAATTTTTCCGCTGATCGGAGACTTGATATTGCTGTAGGAAATCTGATTTTCATATTCCTCCTTCGCCTGTCTAAAAGCAATCTCTGACTTTTTTGCTGAATTTGCATACCCCTGATATTCCTGCTCTGAGATAGCTCCGCTCTGATAAAGTACAGCCATACGCCCCAGAGTATCATGAGCTTCTTTATAAGTAACTTCAGCATTATCCATGGCATTCTTTGAGTTCTGTACTTTGTTAGTGTCAATCACACAGAGAAGCTGTCCCTGATTCACCATATCACCGGCTTTTACGGGAACTTGTGTAACGGTTCCCACTGCTTCCGGAAAAATCCTGACTACCGTCTCTAGTTCCACGGTTCCGATCAGGCTGGTATACAATTCAATTGTACCAACCTCAGGATATACTGTTTCCACAACCGGCAGCACATCTGTCTTTTCTGTAACCTTTTTTTCATTAACCCGAATTATGACCAAAACAATCAGTATAACTGCAATTACTCCAAGTAACAAAACTCTCTTTTTCATATTCCGCTCCTTATAAAAATCATTTTTATATTAACCTGCTTCATCGGCAGGGAAACCTCGTCCATTTACACAACCTTTTTCAGCATTGCATTTACTCCTGATGCCACCAAACCTCCGTCACACAGAATATCTACACCAGTTAAATATCCTGCGCCTTCACTGGCACAATATGCAAAGAGACCTGCGATTTCTTCCACCCGTCCTGGCCTTTTTACTGCACAGAATTTAGTGAAAGAGGCTGCTTCTTCTTTCTCCAGTTCACCCATGGGGGTATCGAAATTGCCCGGTGATATAGAAAGTACTCTTGCTCCCTTATTACCGAATCTAGCTGCGTCTTGTTTTGCAAACCATATGACAAAATTTTTTGAAATCCCATATGCAATACCGGAACGATATTTTTCCGGATAAAAATAAATACGTTTCATTACTTTTTTCATGAATTGATCCGGAGCTTCCCGGCTGTACTTGTACATTCTGACAGGCATTACTAATTTCGGAGTTAAATATGCGGACATGGAAGACACATCAATCAAACAGGAACCTTCTTCCATCACTTTGTAAAAGGCGTTATTGATATAAATGGTTCCAAGCGCATTCACCTCCATAATCGTTTTTGCATCTCCCATATGGGGCGACATTCCGGCTGCATGTATTACGGCAGCCACAGAACCCTTAGCTTTTGAATAAGAAGCCAGTTTTTCCACACTGGTATAATCAGAGACATCACAGGGGTATGCTTCAACCTGGATTCCATCCGCTTTCAATTCATTTACCGCATCTTCCAGCTTCTTCGGATTCCTTCCACTTATGATAATATAATAACTTTTTCCCATTTCTTTGGCAGCAGCCAGCCCCATGCCGCTGCCACCTCCGGTAATTACACAAATCTTGCGCATCATTCCGTTCCCCTTTCTAAATTAGCTAAAGCTTCATCCAGTAATATGAAAAAGTTAATGCTTATTAGCCGCCAGTACTTTACTTATCAATTTCATTGCATATTCAGGCCATAAACGATATAACGCGTTCATTATCCTGCAATCCTTTCCTATAAATACCTGAAAACGGTTATTCTCCATTGCTTTTACAATCAGCTTTGCAGCCTGCTCAGGAGACAGCATGTTCTTGGCCCTTGCATCTTCTGCCACCGATTTGCTTCCTTTTATATCTGAATTTATTTTGATATCCGTGGCTACACCACCCGGAAATACTACTGTAACGTTCACAGCAGTATTCGCTAGTTCTGAATGGAGCGCTTCTGTCATAACCTTTACAGCTGCTTTAGAAGCACCATAAATTCCCTGTCCGGGAACGGGCAGGAATCCACCCATGCTGGATATATTGATCAAATGTGCTTCCGGACGTTCCTTTAAAAATGGCAGAAATGACTTTGTCATATAGATCGTTCCGTAAAAATTCACATTCATTACACGATCAATCTGATCCAGCTCCAATTCATCCAGGTCTAAAAATGGCTGTATTATACCGGCACAATTTATAAGTCCATCTATATTTTTATACTTTGAAACTGCCTCAGCTGTAAATGCAATTACATCTCTTATATTTGAAATATCAACTGCATGCGTGTATAACCTGTTATTATTTCCTGAAACTTCAACCGTTTCAATCAGTGCCATCTGATTCTTATCAACAGCAATTACCGTAGCACCTTTGGAAAGCAGTTCAATTACCAATTGCCTACCCACGCCACTTCCGCCACCTGTTACTACAATAATTTTATTGAATGCTTTCATCGCCAATCCTCCTTAGAATGAAATACTGATTACTTTTTCATTTTAAAAAGCTATCGTAAACTCAACGTAAACTTACATGTGCAGTATATATTTTTAATTAAAAAAGGCTGTATACAGCTAGAACTGTTCCCGTTCAATCAGACAGGAGAGCAGTTCAAGACGTATACAGCCTTTATCCTCTTATTTATTTTTAGATCTGTGTACTGGAGCTTTCAATACTACTGAAAATGTACTTCCCAGCCCCGGAGCGCTTGTTGCGGTGATATCGCCTCCACATAAATCTACAATTCGTTTCACAATTGACAGACCAAGTCCAAACCCAATGGTGGCATGGGAGGAATCTCCCTGATAATATTTGTCAAATATATGCTTAATGGTTCTTTCATCCATTCCAATTCCTGTATCCGATATATTAACTGTTATCTGATCTCCGACAGAAACCATTATAATGGTAATTTCTCCTCCATGGGGGGTGAATTTAACCGCATTGCTGATAAGATTCATCCAAATCTGATGCATCAGTTCTGCGCTTCCGAAATACTTTACCGGAGACAATTCCATATTTAAGGTAATCTCTTTCTTCTCCATTTCCCGGAACATTAAAATCGTGCATTTTTTAATCTGTTCATCCAAATCGAATACTTTCTTATCCGTTATAACCTCCTGTGCATCCAGCTTTGACAGCAAAAGAGTGTTTTGGGAAAGTAACGCCAATCGATGGGATTCTTCCGCTATGATCTGAAGGTATTGTTTTCTATCCTCTTCGCTGATATGGTCCTCCTGCAGCAGTTCCGCGAATCCATGAATGGATGTTATGGGAGTTTTAAATTCATGAGAAAAATCGTTCATAAAATTCTGCATTTCTATTTTCGTATTCTTAAGTTCCCGGACCATACGGTTAAAATTACGGTACATATCTCTATATTCCCCTGAATGGTTCAAATCCAGCTCCACCTCCAGATTTCCTTCAGCCACACGGTTGATTCCATCTGAAATTTTCTTCATTCGAAGTTTCAGGGTTCTTATAATTCTAATAATCGCTGCCCCTACTACCAGGCCCATACATGGAATCATAGCAAGCATATAAATTGCATTGTTTTCACTCATATCAAATTCCAGAAATGTTATAAGACCAAAAGCCATAACAGAATTGACAAGAATTAAAATATAAAACCATACAGCCCAATGTACAGTAAGCGGTTCACTTTTATCAAACTTTATATTAATTTTCATATGCATCCCATTTTTGAAGAAGTTTCTACTACATGTAAAAAAACTATATTTCATGAAGCTCGACTTTATACCCCAGTCCCCTGATCGTAATGATATCGAACTCCGGACAATCTGCAAATTTATTTCTCAGTCTATTTATATGGGTCTTTATCGTTGTCTCATCGCTGTTAGTATCATATCCCCATATTTCATCAAGTAGCTGTGTTTTTGTAAAAATCATGCCAGGATAGGAAAGAAACTTATAAAGAAGCTCAAACTCCTTCTTTGCCAGTTCTGTCGTTTCTCCTCCCTTTCTTGCTACTGTGTAGGTTCTCGAATCCAAAGTAATATCTCCGATTATGATTTTTCTTTCATTGGCAATATTGGCTCTTCTAAGCAAAGCGTTTATTCGCCAGAGAAGCTCCTCATAATTAATCGGCTTTGTCATATAATCATCCGTACCTGAAGCAAAACCTGTTTTCTTATCATCAAACGTATGCATCGCGGTCAGCATAATAACCGGTATCTGTATTCCAGATTCCCGCAATTCCTTTACCATATCATATCCATTCATAACTGGCATCTGTATATCCGCAATTATGAGATCAATATATTTTTGCTCGAGTATTTCAAGCGCCTTTTCTCCATTTTCAGCTTCTGCCACTGTATAATATGGTTTCAATCTTGCACAGGTAAGCAACCGTGTATGTCTATCATCCTCAACAATTAGTATTGTTGCCATATGTTTATAATTCCTCCCGATTATATTCGTTACTGTTTGTATCCGAATTGCTACACAGCTATTTCCCAGTTCGCATTCTTCGTTATAAAGGCGTAACCTTTTTTTTATTGCATGCAGCTCTTTTGATAATTTCGCTTTGATTGTGAGCGTTCTGTCTGTATACTTCGTAAGTCCCTTTTCTCGGATCAGAGAATCTGATTACCCCTCAGTATAATCAAATAGGAGCAGTTTATCAATACCTGTGCTATGCATCAGTAAAATTATCCCATTACGCTTCATTGTATGAAAAAAACTTTTTAGATATATCCATCAATCTGACTAGTCCTGATTGGTCCGCCATATATTCCAAAATCGTGAGAATCTTCCGCTAAGCGGCTCGATTTCTCGCATACTCATTTTTGTTCCAAAAAGTACTCCTTAACATTTTCACATATATCGACTTCATGAAAGGGACGCTCAGCGAAACTGATATCTCCCCGGCACTTAATATGAAAGAATATTACCCATTTCAACTTTTCTCCTCTTTTATACCAATCTTGTCTCACCAGTTTAAACACTTATTGTAAACTCAAAGTAAACATTATGGTTATCGTAGATCATTTTACTTGGCAATTACATGGATTAGCATTGTCTGTTTTGAAATTCTAGATTGTATGTGGGTTAATTTTAATAATTCCCTAATAATCGGCCAGCAAAACTCAATTAATCAAATTGTACAGTATTGGTATTCTTAAGAAACAAAATAAATGTGTATTAGCTATGGCTTCAGTAACTGTCTGTGCATGGTAATCATTGAGATAAAGATTTTATAGCTTCGGCAGGACAAATATTATTTTATCCACCTGCAGTTAGTAATACAGGACAATTTAAACTTTTAACATGAGAGATAGTATCTACAAATCTCAAAGCTTGCCATCTGCCAACTATATTAAGTGTACTAAGTACTAAAAAGGGCTACCGCATTATATTCTTTGTACGGTAGCCCAAATCTCATAAACGAAATACATACTTATTCATACCGTGATTTACATCACATCTTCTTTTTCAACGTTGTGTACGGTAAGAAAACCGCAAATCAGGGAGACACCAAATAACATGACCGGAAGAATCGTATTTCCCCTTAAAGTCAAATCTCCTATGGTCCCATTCATAACAGAAAACAATAAAAATGAAGAAATAATAGCTGCCTTCGATGACTTCAGCCTTTTCCCTATATACAAAGGAATAAAGCCCAGGGTCACCGTAAGAACCGTCTTTAAGATGATCTGTATATAAAAACTTACACTTATCATATTATATCCCAACGAAAAACCGGCTTTTACCCCTGAGGCCAAAGCCAACAGCAAATAAATCAACAGTTTTCCAAGGAAAAGAGCTGCCACACAGAAAATCCATACTGCCATCATTTGAGATAGAATTATTTTTTTCCTGGAGATGGGATAGCTAAACATAAGGTTCTGAGTTTTATTTTTATATGCATTGATAATAAAAGAAGACAGCATGACTGATGTAAAAATTAAAAATGAGAGATTGGTAAGCAAATCAATTTGCACTGCCATATTCTCTATCTCCGGCACGGAATCCGTCATTCCTATTTCAGCATCAATCGGAATGTAATAGCACATGGCAAATAAAAGAAGTCCAAGGACTGCAATTACAATTGCCTGATTAATTATATACTTTCTTGTATGGTTCTTCTTCCATTCCAGCCGAATTAATTTCCACATTCGCTCTCACCTCCTGTAACCTTCAGAAAATACTCTTCCAAGGACTCTGAATGGGTATGGAACCCCTGAATTTCAATCTGATTTTCCGTTAACGCCTTCATAATCTCCTGGGACGTGGCTTGTTTTGCATAGACCCTGATATGATTGTCATTTATTACTTTGAAGTTTGAAATATTAAGACGGTCTGTAAATATATAAGATGCTTTCGCTGTCTCCAGCGTTTTGATCTCCAGATACTCAAGTCCCTTATCTGTAATCTCTTTCATAGAAATTTCTCTTACTAACCTGCCTTTATGAATGATTCCTATGGTATGTGCAATGCTTTCGATTTCAGAAAGCATATGGCTGGAAATAAGAATGGTCATTCCATATTCTTTGCACAGCATCAGGAACAGATCACGGAGCTGTTTCATACCTGCCGGGTCAAGGCCATTTGTCGGTTCATCCAGCACCAGAAATTCGGGCTTTGTAAGAACGGCTCTTGCAATACCCAACCGCTGCTTCATTCCCAATGAAAATTCCTTCACTTTTTTTCCTCTGGTATCGGACAGAGACAGCAGGGACAATGCTTTTTCTACACTGTCAGGACTGTAATAGCCCATGTATTCACAGTGCAGCATTAAATTTTCTTCCGCCGTCAGTTCCTTGTAAAACACTGGAAACTCAATCATGCTTCCCACACGTTTTAAAAATGAATACGAACCCGGGAGCAGTTTTTCACCAAATAAAATGATATCTCCTGAAGTTGGTTTCCATTGATTGGTGATCATCTTCATCACCGTTGTTTTTCCTGCGCCGTTTGGTCCAAGAAAGCCATAGATCTCTCCTTTGGCAATATGCATGTTAAAATCGGTTACAATGGTTTCTGCACCAATTTGTTTGTTTAAATGATCCGTTGTTAAAATTGTCTGCATTTTGTCACTTCCTTTCCATATCCAAAATTCTAGCATGTGATTTCTTCAAAACTCTTGAATAAATCTTACGAATTTCTTTCGCGTTAAAAATTTCATTGAAAAAATTTTAGTAATTAAACTGCTGGAGTTTTAAAGTGAATACAGTCTCCTCATTCTGGATACTTTTTAAAGTCAGTGTGCCGCTGATTTTTTCTGCCAGACTTTTTGCTATGGTAAGACCTAATCCATTGCCCTGGATCTCCCGGTTCCGGGAATCTTCTAACGTATAGAGACGGTCAAATACACGTGGAATTTCCGAATATGCAATGCCTTTTCCATGGTCAATGACATCCACACAGACAAAATTGTCCTCCATGCGAAGGGTCAGTCCCAGGTAATGTCCTGCATCTCCATAGCGGACTGCATTGCTGATCAGATTATTCAGAATACGTCCCAATGCTTCCCGATCCGCATAAACGAAAACAGGGGGATCAGGAATGTTTATGTTCACTTCAAATTCTTTCTCCGTTAAGATATTATAGAAATCTATAATGGTCTCCCGGCAAAATTCATTTAAGTTTATTTTGGACATTGTCAATACCGTATCTCCTGCTTCCAATTTTGCCAGCGTGAAAAATTGGTCAATCTGCTCCTTTAATTCGTTGGCCTTATAAGAAACTTTCTTTACCATGTCCTTTTCAAGCGTCTCCTGCATCAAAAGCATTTCCAAATACCCGATGATAACGGTCAGGGGCGTCTTTAAATCATGAGAAATATTAGAAAGCATTCGTTTGGTATTTAATTCCGATCTGCGGTAACCGGCATTTGCATTTTGTCTGTCTTCCAGCGTGCGGTTGATCTGTTCCAAAAGATGCTTGATTTCCTTATCTTCGGTAAAGGCCATCACTTTTTCATCAGTATCTTCATCTAAAATTCGTTCTAGTTCATGGGCAATAGTTTGAATTTGTTTTAAATTCTTTTTATTTAACAGGGACATAAATTCACTCCTTTGGACTTCCCAGCTTGTATCCGATTCCCCAAACGGTTAAAATATACTTTGGTTTTCTGGGATCATCCTCAATCTTTGTGCGGAGGCGACTGATATGAACATTGACGGCATTTTCATCACCCAAATAATCATCCTGCCATATGAAAGAATAAAGCTGTGCCTTGGTATAAACCTTTTTCGGATTGGAAAGAAGCAGACGAAGAATTTCATATTCCTTTGCTGTTAAGTCCACTGACTGCCCGCTTTTGTGCACCGTGTGACTTTCCAGATTCATTTCCAAATCTCCCAGTCCAAGACAAACAGAGGTGGTTTCCCCACCGGAAGAATACTGGGTGGTGCGCCGCAGATTTGCCTTTACTCTGGCAAGTACCTCTGTAAGAGAAAATGGTTTCGTAATATAATCATCTGCACCCAGTCCCAATCCAAAAATCTTATCTGATTCCGTATCTTTAGCGGACAGAATTATAATAGGAACCACACTTTCCTTTCTGATCCGTTTCATGACCTCCAGTCCGCTTATTTTCGGCAGCATTAGATCTAAAATCACCAGATCATAGGATCCGCTGGAAAATGTCTTTACCCCCTGCTCTCCGTCAAAAGAACCATGGACTTCAAAGCCCTCCATCTGAAGAAAATCGACTAACATCTCACTGATTTCTTTATCGTCTTCCACCAATAATATTTTCATTTACCAATTTTCCTCCCCGGTAAGTACAGAATATAACATAAACATAAAAGTAATCTGTGCAAATAAAACTATTGTTTCCTGTTTATGATAACTGATTCCAAAGGATATTTCAAATGTCATTAAAAAAATTTGCTATTTCATTCATATGAGGTGACCTATTCAAGAAAGGCACATTCTCAAACTGAAAACGTACCTTTCTTGCCCTTGATTTATCAAGTGTCCAGTCACTATAAGTTATAATTTAAGCCACAAGCTTTTATGCCTGCGGCTTTAGCAGTATTTTCCATTATATTTAACCAATTATCTTAACATGCATTTTAAAACCAAATTCCTTATTTGTAATTATAACTGACGATTATAAAACAATATCCAACCAAACATTTGTTTTTTTAGTAGGGCAAATATTTATATACGGAATAAATTCCGCCTTTGCTATCATTAATCTAGAACCAACAAACCTTCCTCTAAACACTATTTTTCACTTTGTTTTCAATCCCTTTGTTTTACCTACAATTCCTCATATAAGACAAATAATGAAAGGTACATCTTCATAACTGAAAATGTACCTTTCATATTATTAGTCCTTGATTCTTACCAAGTGTCCAGTCTCTGTAAGATAAAATTAAAGCCACAAGCTTTTATGCCTGCGGCTTACCGTTTAAGTGGAGATAGTGGGATTCGAACCCATGACCTCTTGAATGCCATTCAAGCGCTCTCCCAGCTGAGCTATACCCCCATGTCCGCTATTATAGCAAAGCATTAAAAAAATTGCAACAATATATTGCATTTATTTTTTAAAATGTTATAATAATTCAAGAACATTTGAATATAGTTGTCTTCAGGGCAGGGTGAAATTCCCGACCGGCGGTAAAGTCCGCGAGCGCAAGTTGCGCAGAATTGGTGTAATTCCAATACCGACAGTATAGTCTGGATGAAAGAAGATGTGTTAAATAGTGATAATACACCTGTTTATTTTTAACACCTGAAAGGCATACTTTCAGGTGTTACTTATTTTTCAGGAGGCTTTACCATGAATATGACAAAGCAAACAAGTAAACTCACCCTCATGGCCATGCTTTGTGCTCTGGCCTTTGTAGCCGTTGTGGCGATCCGGATACCTCTGATCCCCATGCTGCCCTTCCTGGAGTATGAGCCAAAGGATGTCATTATCCTTACCGGCGGCTTCTTATTCGGGCCAATGTCAGCAGCAATGATCTCCGTCATCGTTTCTTTTGTGGAGATGTTTACCATCAGCAGCACCGGAATCATCGGACTGATTATGAACGTTCTTTCCACGGTGGCATTTGTCTGTCCGGCGGCTTACCTCTATAAGAAACGACATTCCCTTTTTGGTGCATTCCTTGGCATGGTGGCAGGTACCTTACTCATGACCCTGGTCATGGTTTTGTGGAACTACCTTATCACCCCAATTTACATGGGGTATCCAAGGGAAGCCGTGGTAAAGCTTCTACTCCCTGCATTCATCCCCTTTAACCTTTTAAAGGGAGGAATCAACACGGCCCTGACGCTTCTTATCTATAAGCCATTAGTCACCACGTTGAGAAAATCCAATCTCATGATTCCGGCTTCAACAGATGAACCAAAAAAGCGGGCTTTCAATCTTGGCATGACCCTTGCTGCAGGAATCATCTTAGTAACCTGTATTCTGGCTGTCCTGGTTATGAAGGGAATTATCTAAGTCAATCGGATATCCGCGAAGGATCCCCTAATGCACGCCTTTAATTAAAAGGGCGTTGTATAGCACACGGCATAGTCAGTTTTGGCTATGCCGTTTTGCTGTTTGTTTCGTTCGTGCCCGGTAGTACAATCCCAATGACACAGTTGTAATGGATTTCCACCTGCTGTACCCATTTTCTGCTGCTCTTGTCGGGAGGAGGAGGAAAATTTTCCAAAGCAAAAAATTTCCAACTTATGGTAAGGTGTGGTATAATGGGATTAGAAAAAGCGAAGCGGGAAAGGCGGGTAAAATTTAATGTATTCTTTAAAACGTGAGGTGATGAGATCGTGACGAACAAAAAAATCACATTACAATTTACGATACTGACATTTTCCATAGCCTATCTTGTTTCAGGTTCTTTGATAGCTCTTGGGCAATTCGGATATACGGTTCACAATTGGGTCCACTCGTTACAGCAATTCGGGATGAATATTCCTTTTGCAATCTATATTTTGTCGCCCGCTATTGCTTCATATATCGTTCTAAAGAAAAATAACAAAATAGAAGATTTTAAGGAATGGTTAAAAACAGTTTTTTACGTCAAAAATAACATATCTATTTATTTGTTCGTTGTTGCAGGGCTTACACTGTACTTTTTGATACATATTGCAGTTTCAGACCGCGTGGAATTGGTGCTTCCATTTTATATGTTCTTTCTTTCCCTGCCTGGTAATCTTATTATCGGTGGCATGGAGGAATCTGGCTGGATGTACATATTACAGCCTGAGCTTGATAAAAAATATGGCTTTGTTTTATCAGCTGTTTTAGTTGGAATCATTTGGACTTTTTGGCATATTCCTCTCTTCTTCATTCCGGGGACGAATCACGGAGAGGGACTCATTAACTTTTGGATGTTTGCAGTTCAACTCATGGCGTTTCGGTTTTTCAACGGGGCAATCTACAAAATATCAGGAAAAGGCCGCGTGTTTATGTGCGTATTATTCCACACCATGTTCAATGCGGCATCCCCCATCTTTGGCAGCACGACTATGACTTGGGCGGGAACAATTGCTGCAAATTCTATGATTATTCTTGTTTCAATAGTAACCGTAGTGATATATGACAAAAAGAGCAGGCGAATCGTATAAGCATTTAGGGTACTCCTTTTAAAATCCCCGTTGAGCGTGTCATGGCTTCTCCCTGTTCCTATCAGCTTAAAAGGCTGACTATCCGCTTTACGCCGATAGTCAGCCTTTTGTTGTCATATTCTGCTTGCTGACTGCCCTATCTGAATCCTCCTTGATACTTCCTTATTAGGCGTCAGCTAAGTCCCGGAACATCTTTTAACCAAATGGGTTTTCTGATTTATAAAGCATTCCCTTTGGCTGATTAAATCCAATCTCTTCTACCCCAAGGTACTTAAATACTTCAAATATAGCCTTGCCATAATGGCCGAAAGCAACCGCCCCATGGTGAGGGAAGTTCTTTTCGATCAGCACATGGCGGTAAAATCTTCCCATTTCCGGGATAGCAAAAACTCCGATGGAGCCAAAGGAACGGGTGGCTACAGGAAGCACCTCTCCCTGGGCAACGTATGCACGGAGTAAATTGTCTGCTGTGCTCTGAAGGCGGAAGAATGTAATATCACCAGGAGCGATATCGCCCTCAAGTGTTCCCTGAGTAACCTCCTCCGGGAGCGCTCTTGCCATGATCATCTGGTATTTCATAGAGCAGGAAGAAAGCTTTCTGGAGCAGGTATTTCCGCAATGGAAGCCCATAAAGGTATCCTGGTGGGTATAATCATACTTCCCCTTAATATCTCCATCATACATATCGGCTGGAACCGTGTTATTTATGTCAAGCAGGGTTACGGCATCCATGCTTATGCAGGTTCCGATGAATTCACTGAGCGCTCCGTAAATGTCCACTTCACAGGAAACCGGGATGCCCATTCCTGTCAGACGGCTGTTTACATAGCAGGGAACACAACCAAACTGGGTCTGGAATGCAGGCCAGCATTTTCCTGCAATGGCTACATATTTCCGGTATCCCTTGTGGGCCTCCACCCAATCCAGCAGAGTGAGTTCATACTGGGCAAGCTTTGGAAGAATTTCCGGCTTCTGGTTACCCTCTCCCAGCTCCTTTTCCATATCCTTTACTACATCAGGGATCCTTGGATCGTTTGCATGCTTATTAAAGGCCTCAAATAAATCCAGCTCCGAGTTCTCTTCAATCTCCACGCCCAGGTTATACAGCTGTTTAATCGGAGCATTGCATGCCAGGAAGTTTAAGGGGCGAGGGCCGAAGCTTATGATTTTTAACTGGGAAAGTCCTACAAGAGTTCTGGCAATGGGAAGGAATTCCTCGATCATGTCGGCACATTCCTCAGCCGTTCCCACCGGATATTCCGGTATGTACGCTTTAATATTTCTAAGCTTTAGATTATAGCTTGCATTTAACATTCCGCAGTACGCATCCCCGCGTCCCTGGGTTAAGTCATCTCCGCTTTCCTCTGCTGCTGCGATAAACATGACCGGTCCGTCAAAATGCTTTGCAAGAAGGGTTTCTGAAATCTCAGGTCCGAAGTTTCCTAAATAGACGACAAGTGCGTCGCAGCCGGCTTTCTTTACATCCTCCAATGCCTGAACCATATGGATCTCACTTTCCACGATACATACTGGACATTCGTAAATATTTGCGGCTTCATACTTTGCATGATACGCCTCCACCAGTGCTTTTCTTCTGTTCACTGATAAAGTTTCCGGGAAACAGTCCCTGCTTACCGCTACGATTCCTACTTTTATTTCTGGGATATTATTCATTCTATAACTCCTCCTGTTGTTATTCAGGCATTTTCCTTAGGATTATATGCCTGTTGATTTTATTGTTAAGCTTTGTCAAATAGACAGGTTTTCTCCTGATATTCCGATATAAGCATGTTCCGGAAGTCCGCCCTCTTTGTGTCCAATGAGCCATTTGTTCCTGGCGAACAGCAGTCTGTCTTCTTCATTCACTGCTTCTCCTGACGGCTCCAAGTCAGTATTGGTATCCTTTGGCAGGATCACAACACATCGGAAACCGCCTTCCTCCGCATGGCATGGCGCATAATGAAGGGTCGTTGCATAAACCTCGATCACAGTTCCTGCCGGAACGAGGAATGCTTCCATCTTACCTGAATCGTATGTGTAATCCGAGGTAATATCCTGCTGCCTTCCTAAAATCAGGATCAGATCCGTCACAGCAATATTGATCTCTGAACTTCTGTGGTATTCCACCGCATTCAGCTTCTTATTGTGGCCGTTGCAGTAACCTACCTGAATGGGAAGCTGGCCGCAGAGCTTCTTCTCCATTTCCCTAGAAACCGCCAACTGCTCTAATTCTGCTACAGAAGGAACATAAACCACATCTTCCGGAAGGGGCGTCTTCTTCATCACTTCCAACAGTTCCCCTGCATCATATCCTGTAACCACTTTCCCATAAACCTGAAAGGCAGGATCTGTCACTGGTTTGATTGTTAATCCCATGGTTTTACCTCTCCTTTTCTATTCTCCGAATACAGCCAGATAATCCTTTTTAAATTTTTCAATGCCCTGGTCTGTGAGCGGGTGCTGTGTCATCTGAACCAGCACCTTATACGGTACCGTTGCAATATCTGCTCCTGCTCTGGCACAATCGATCACATGAATCGGATTACGCACGCTGGCTGCAATGATCTCCGTCTCGATCCCGTGTATCTGGAATATCTCCATAATATCTTCAATGAGATTGATTCCCGGCATGGAGATATCGTCCAAACGTCCCAAAAACGGGGAAACATAGGCTGCTCCGGCTCTTGCTGCCAAAAGCGCCTGGGCAGCGGAAAACACCAGGGTTACGTTGGTTGGAATCTTTTCTGCGTTCAGCACTTTTACTGCCTTTAAGCCTTCTACCGTCATGGGGATCTTCACGACCATGTTCGGATGGATCGCCGCGATCTCCCGGCCTTCTTTTATCATGCCTTCCGCATCAGTCGTGGTGGCCTTTACCTCGCCGCTGATTGGTCCGTCAACAATAGATGCAATTTCCCCGATCACCTGTTTAAAATCACGTCCTTCCTTTGCAATCAGGGAAGGATTTGTGGTAACTCCGCAGATAATCCCCATTTCATTGGCCAATTTGATTTCTTCTACGTTTGCCGTATCAATAAAAAAACGCATATCATCACCCTCCTTTTTTCCTTTGTCTTAAATTACAAAGCTGCAAGTTTTTTATAGCTGCCCTTTAAATCCTCATATAGTTCCTTATATAACTGATGATATTTCTTATAAAGACCGGCCTGGTTTTCCTCCGGTCCTGTAGTCTTATCCGCAGAGATCAGGGCATCACAGGCAGCTTCCACGCTCTCATAAATACCGCACCCGACTCCGGCCAGAATAGCGGCTCCCAGAGCCGGCCCTTCTGTCTGAGCCACGGTTTTTACATGACAATCATACATATCCGCAAGCATCTGACGCCATACCGGGCTCTTTCCGCCGCCGCCGCATGCCATCATCTCTCCTACTCTGATCCCCATTTCATTAAGGATATCATTGCAGTCGCTGAGAGAATAAGAAACTCCTTCCATTACGGCGCGCAGCATATGCTTTCTCGTATGGATGGCAGAAAGTCCAAAAAACACTCCTCTGCAGTCCGGGTCCAGATGAGGAGTCCTCTCCCCCATTAAATAAGGAAGATAAATTAGCTTATCACTTCCCGCTTCCACCTGGCTCACATCCCGGTTGATGAGATCATAAACATCAATCCCCTGTTTATTTGCTTCTTCCACATAGTCCTGGCAGAAATTATCCTTAAACCACTTTAAGGACAGCCCCGCCCCCTGGGTCACTCCCATGACATGCCATGCTCCCGGTACTGCACAGCAGCAGGTATGGACTCTTCCTTTCGGGTCAATGGTGACCTGGCTGCTGTGAGCAAACACAACCCCGGAAGTCCCTATGGTGGTAAAGGCCGTTCCATCCTTCACTACCCCTGTTCCGACTGCCGCCGCCGCATTGTCTCCAGCACCTCCCACGACCTTTGTTTCCTCCGAAAGACCGGTTCTATCTGCGATCTCAGGAAGAAGTGTTCCCGTTACCTCACAGGATTCAAAGACTTCTCCCAAAAGCTTTGGATTAATATCCAGCTTATTTAAAACTTCCTCGGACCAGCATCTTCCGGGCACATCTAAAAGCTGCATTCCGCTGGCATCGGAAACCTCAGTAGCGAAAACTCCGGTTAATATGTAACGGATATAATCCTTTGGAAGGAGGATGTGCCTGCACCGATTGTAATTCTCCGGTTCATTCTTCCTTACCCATAAAATCTTGGCTGCCGTCCAGCCGGTAAGAGGCGGATTTGCTGTGATCTCGATCCAGCGCTCTTTTGGCATAATCGAGAGCATGTCTTCCACTTCGGCTGCAGTTCTCTGGTCGCACCAGATAATAGAGGGACGTATCACCTCATTCTTTTCATCAAGCATCACAAGTCCGTGCATCTGGCCTGAGATACCGATTCCTTTCACATCCTCTTTAAAAACCCCTGACTCCATCATGACCTGGGAAAGGGTATCAAGAACCGCTTCTCTCCAGTCTTCCGGCTTCTGCTCCGCCCAGCCATTCTTAGGCTGATAAAGGGGATATTCCCTGGATGCAGAAGCAATCACACCGCCCGTTTCATCGAACAGGACGGTCTTTGTTGCCGATGTCCCCACATCAATTCCAATCAAATACTTCATCCTAATACCTCCTCGAAAAATCTCTATTCTGATTATAATATACATGCCTGAAAAAAGCGTGCGTTTATTTGTCCAACTAATGGCACTTTCTTGCACTTTTCAGCCAGCAATGAGCAGTGCGAAATAGGCTTGAGCGTGCGAAGCCGCAGGTTTCGCGAGCGTCACTGCGGACTTAAGGCCCCAAAAAACAAGACCCAGATATCCCGTTGTCCACCGCCAAACATCTGATCACATAGACATTTAAACAAGGACAAGGTATAATAAAGAAAAAAAGAGGCCGTCTGCCCGACAGCCCCATTACCAAGGAGGTTTTCATGGATTTAAAAGAAAAAATGAGAAGCGGAAAGCTTTACGACTGTGTTGACGATGATCTGATCGCGGAACAAACCAGCTGTCTGGAAATCCTCTATGACTTCAACCAGACCCGCCCATCCGAAGGCGAAAAGCGGCAGGAAATCTTAAAGCAGCTTTTTGCCGAAATCGGAAAAAGCTGCTACATAGAACCCCCGCTTCACGCCAACTGGGGAAGCCATGTTCACATGGGCAATAACGTATATGTAAACTTTAATTTAACCCTGGTAGATGACGCTGATATCTACATAGGAAATAACGTCATGTTCGGCCCAAACGTTGTGGTAGACACAGCCGCCCATCCCATCCGGCCCGATATCCGAAAAAGGCAGATCCAGTTTAACGTCCCCGTTATCATTGAGGATAACGTATGGATCGGAGCCGGAGCCATCATCCTTCCAGGCGTCCGGATCGGTGAAAACAGCGTAATAGGAGCCGGAAGCGTTGTAACCAGGGATATCCCCGCCAACGTAGTGGCCTATGGAAGTCCATGCCGTGTCATAAGGGAAATCGGCGAGCGGGATATGAAATACTATTTCAGAGACTGGGAAATCGATCCGGAAATATAGACTATTCCCTACGCCTTCCTGCTTTCAAAGTAAACGAACTTATCAATCGCATCTAAAATATCGCTAAAATCTTCACGGGGAGCCAGATCAATGTATTGTTTTAACAGCTCCCCTTCCTGCTTTTTATATGGCCCGTAAAAAATATCATAAAGATTATGCCCCCGCATATAAATCTTAAATTCCTCCATATGGGTCTTTAAATCCTCCGGAGATTCCATATCCTTCCCCACTGCATCCACAAACTGCTTTCCGCTCTTTAACCGGTAAAGGTATTCCTTCCATTTATCAAACAGCGTCCGGTAGAATGCCTCTTCATCTTCCACCACTCCAAGCTTTGCCATGATTTTGGGATTCAGGAAATAATTTTCAAAGGAATAGTACTTTAATATGAGCACATTTTTTCTGGTGACCTTTGGAAGCTTGTCGACCTCCTCCAGACTGCGGTCATCATAATACCGGCAAAGCTGGCCTGCCAGCTCCTCAGGGTTTTTCCCGTCCCCATCCCTGATCATCAGGAACTGATCCCTTAAATAAACCTGGTTCATATACTTTAAATTGGCATACGTCTTTATATTGGTACAGCTGTTGGTGGTGATAATGGAGATCCGGGATAAATTTCCCTCCTTATCATAGATTTCCGAATAATATTTTTCCAACAGCAGAGGCAGACGGCTCTTATCCTGCTTCCCCTCCACAATGAACACAAAGCTGACCCCAAGAAAATCATTGGCCCCATAACCCAGATCATCCAGAATAGCATCTATATCGGTTCTGTCCCTGACAATAGAATAACCATCACGCTCCAGCACCACCTGCCTGATCTGGCGTCTGGTAAAATTAAACAGCATGCTGGGTGAATGGGTCGTAAAAATCACCTGGTTCTTCTTGGATAACCGGTAAAGGATCTCACTGGATATCTTCTGAAGCTGGGGATGGAGGAATATCTCAGGATCCTCTACGATGACAATGCTGGGAATCCGCTTTTCATCCTCTGTATAGGTCTCCAAAAGAGACAGCATGTAAAGGCTTTTCATACCATTGCTCAAGTTGTTTATAGGGCTTAGTTTTCCCCTTTCCACATGATAAGTCTCCGCTGTTACTTTAAACAATTCACATGGATTACAGTTTAAAGAAAAGTGGATTTCCTCATAGCCGCCGTTTTTTCTGTAATTGTCATTGACCCTTTCGGCGAAATTATTTAAATTTAACTGATACATCTTATATTCCAGCAGCTTAGCCGTCTCATAGATTTGCAGTTCTTCCGGCTTCTTCTGGTTGATCAGCCCGATGCATTTAAAGCACTGATTGCATACCCTGGCGCTGTCAAACATACACACGTGGGTCCTTAGCTTTGACAGCTGGTCATCCTCCTGGAAAAGCAGCAGATCATTCTGAAACTGGTTTAAATCCCGTTCCGAGTCAATGTAATAAAGCCTGGGAAAAATCTCCCTGATATACCGGTTATTCTTCCGGTATCCATCCTTAAACCGGACGACCCCGTTCCAGTTCACCTGATAGGTGAAGGCCAGACTACCTTCCCGGTAAGAAGGCAGCTTTGTAACAAAATCGTGGAGCCACGCATCAAACCGCTTATACTGGCTCACCACCCCTCCCCTGTGAAAGGAAACCAGATCCTCCTGCGTAATTGCCAGGGTCATGGTGATCTCTATATTCTGTTTCTTCTCATTAAAATCCTCTTCCGTAATTTCATATGCGCCTGCAGCTGCCCGTATGGCATCTAAGACACCTGTTTTTCCCGTATTGTTCTTCCCCACCAGAATCAGGGCATTTTCCACATTTTGAATTTCCATATCCCGTATGGATTTAAAATTTTTAATATGTACCGATGTTATCTGCATAGGCCTCTCCTTTATAAAACCCAGTATAAAAGGCTGACAGGAAAATTTCAAGTTCTGCCCGAAAAAAAAATCACACTGTCCTTTCCTCTTTATCATAGTATAGAATATATTCTTATCACAGGAGTGGTTCCTATGTTTGATCCTTATCTGGTGCTTACACCTATGCACTATATTTATCTCATCGGCGTCATTGTAATCCTGACTGTCATGGTTCTCCGAAAGGATACGCCCCTGGTCTGCATCCTTTTTCTCTTCCTCCTTGGCCTTGCAGGCCTTAAGTCCCTGACTGGAGGCATCATGACTGTATTCAACGCCATCTTGTATGCTTCCAGAGAGTTTATGGATATCATCGCCACCATTGCTCTGGTCACAGCCCTGTCCAAATGCTTAAAAGACTTAGGAAGCGACTATCTGATGATGATTCCCATGTCAAAGGTCATGAAAACTCCCACCTTCACCTGGTGGATCCTGGGAGGTACCATGCTGGTATTTTCCCTCTTTCTCTGGCCCTCTCCATCCGTGGCTCTGGTGGGGGCGATCATGCTGCCCTTTGCAGTTAAAGCCGGTCTGGATCCTCTGGCAGCTGCCATGGCCATGAACTTATTCGGTCATGGCATTGCTTTAAGCTACGATTTCGTCATCCAGGGCGCTCCGGCCATTTCCGCAGCAGCAGCATCCATTACAACCGACCAGATCTTAATCAAGGGGCGGCCTTTGTTTTTGGTAATGGGCATTGTTACAGTGGTTTCTGCATATCTGTTAAACAGGAACGAAATCGCTGCCTGCTGTCAGGAAGTCCATATCCAGAATGCGGAAGAACACCGTGATACCGGGATTGCCGCGATTATCATGGCGATCCTGACCCCTCTTCTTTTCCTGGCCGACATCATTCTTATGCTGGCTTTTGATTTAAAAGGAGGAGAAGCCACCAGCATGGTTTCCGGCACAGCCGTCCTGGTTATGTGCATTGGGGCGATTCTTGGCTTTGGCAGGCATTCTCTGGAAAAAGTGACATCTTATGTTACGGAAGGCTTTCTTTTTGCCATACGGATCTTTGCTCCCGTCATCATCATCGGGGCCTTTTTCTTTTTAGGCGGGGAGGGAATTTCCTCCATCATGGGGGATCAGTTCCAAAGAGGAATTATGAATGACTGGGCTATCTGGCTGGCTCACAACATTCCTCTCAATAAATATATGGCTGCATTTTTCCAGCTGGTGATCGGAGGCCTGACTGGCTTGGACGGTTCTGGTTTTTCAGGGCTGCCCCTTACCGGTTCCCTGGCCCATACCTTTGGTACGGCAGTTGGAGCTTCGGTTCCTATTCTGGCTACCCTGGGACAGATTGCCGCAATTTTCGTCGGCGGAGGTACCATCGTCCCCTGGGGGCTTATCCCCGTTGCCGCCATCTGCAGCGTAAATCCCCTGGAGCTTGCCAGAAAGAATCTTCCTCCGGTCATGATCGGTTTTCTTGCTACTTTTATTGCTGCCTGTTTCCTTTTATAGATAATCCAGCTTTAAGGAGGGATTTCCATGTGCGGAATTGCTGGTTTTTACAATCCAGATCACGATTACCAGAAAGATAAAGCCTATTATGAGAACATCCTGATACAGATGTCAGAAACCCAAAGACACCGGGGACCTGACGATTCAGGGATCTGGCTCTTTCATCAGGGAGGTATGTCCCATGCCCGTTTATCTGTTATCGACTTAACAACCGGCCGCCAGCCCATAACAAAAACCGAGGCAGGCAAAACATTTGGAATTGTGTACAATGGGGAAATTTACAATACAAAGGAGCTTCGCCGGGATTTAGAGGAACGGGGCCATTCCTTTTCCACCACCTCTGATACAGAAGTGATATTAACCGGATATATGGAATACGGGCCTGATTTTGTGAAACAGTTAAACGGTATTTTTGCCTTTGCCATTATGGACCCATTCCGGGAACGCTTGTGCCTTTGCCGGGACCGTTCCGGCATAAAACCTCTCTATTACACCATACGGGATGGAGAAATTATCTTTGCTTCGGAGCTGAAAGGAATCTTTGCATATCCGGGCATACGTCCAGTATTAGACCGGAAAGGCTTAAACGAGGTTTTCTCCCTGGGACCGGCTCATACCTCCGGCTGTGGGGTTTTTAAAGGAATCAATGAAATCCTCCCGGGCCACATGCTTCTCTGCTCTAAGGACGGCTTCCACTTAAAATGCTACTGGAAGCTGGAAAGCAGGCCCCACGAGGACAGCTATGAGGAAACCATTGAAAAAACCTCCTTCCTGGTTCAGGATTCCATCCGCCGTCAGATGGTTTCCGATGTTCCAATCTGCACCTTTTTGTCAGGAGGGGTGGATTCCAGCCTGGTTTCGGCTGTCAGTGCTGCAGAACTGAAAAAAAAGGGCAGACAGCTTACTACCTTTTCCTTTGATTTTGTCAACAATGATAAATTTTTTAAAGCCAGCACCTTCCAGCCATCGCAGGACCGTCCCTTTGTGGACCAAATGGTAAAATTTATAAATTCCGACCATCATTATCTGGAATGTGACAATGGCACCCAGGCAGACCGGCTTTATGACTCCGTTCTTGCGCATGACCTTCCGGCCATGGGAGACATTGACTCCTCCCTGCTCCACTTCTGCTCCATGGTCAAACAGTTTAATAAGGTGGCTTTAACCGGGGAGTGTGCAGATGAAATATTCGGAGGATATCCCTGGTTTCATAAAGAAGAATGCTTTAAAGCCCAGACTTTCCCCTGGACCATGGACTTAGGTATGCGCAAAGCCATCTTAAAGGATGAATTTCTGGATTATTTAAAAATGGATGAGTATGTTATGGAAGCCTACGAAAAGTCTGTGGCAGAAACTCCTGTCCTTTCTGAGGATAATCCAAAAGAAGCAAGAAGAAGAGAGATTTCTTATCTGAATCTCCGCTGGTTTATGCAGACCTTATTAAACCGGATGGACCGTGACAGCATGTATTCCGGCCTTGAAGCCAGGGTACCATTTGCAGACCACCGGATCATCGAGTACGTGTGGAATGTCCCCTGGGATATGAAAACAAGGGATGGGGTGGTAAAAAATCTCCTTCGCCAGTCCGGAAGAGGGCTTCTGCCTGATGAGATCCTGTTCCGCAGGAAATCTCCATATCCCAAAACCTATGATACCAATTACGAAGCGCTTTTAGCCAGACGGGTAGAGGAAATGATAGCTGGCGGTTCTGCTCCGGTTATGGAATTTTTAGACGAGAAGAAACTTGAAAAACTCCTTACCAGTCCATCGGATTACGGAAAACCCTGGTACGGTCAGCTCATGGCTGGCCCCCAGATGCTTGCCTATATCCTTCAGATCAACTACTGGCTGGAAAAATATCATATATCAGTGGAATAAAGCAAAGAGGTGCAAACGTCTTCCAAAAGACCTTTGCACCTCTTTATTAATCCTTTAATCAATCTCTTCCAGGATTCTTCCCATATCTGACGTATCGCCAATGAGTATGGCGCCCGTCAGCTTGCCTTCTACAGAATAATACACCTTGTAAATCTTCTTCTCGCCATCCTCTTCCCGGCTCACTTCATAGGTTCTGCCTGGATCCTTTCCAGGGTCGCCCACTGCAAACAAGGAAGTATCCATGCCATTAAATGTGAGAGCTGCTGTCACGGTTTTATAGGAGATCCTTTCTCCGGCTGCATTGGCTCCTGCTGCCTTCCCCATCTCCACAGCCTGAGGCCAGATGGCATAATTGATCCCTTCATATTCCGCACAATCCCCGCACGCATAAATGCCGGGTACCGTGGTTTCCATGTGCTCATTAACGATTACTGCCCGTCCGGATTTAGCACCTGCATCTTCTGCCAGAGATACATTGGCCCTGACTCCTGCGGATATGACCACCAGATCTGCCGGCAGGACGGTTCCATCCTCAAGGCGGACACCAGTCACCTTCTCTTCCCCTTCTATCTCCCGGGTAACTGCCTGGAATTTCACATCGATCCCCTTTTCCAGTATTATGGATCTTAAAAATTCACCGGCTTCCTCATCAAGCTGGCGCTTCATAAGCTGGCCGCCCTGCTCTAATACCGTAACTAAAAGGCCTGTCCTTTTTAATTCCCAGGCTGCCTCCAGTCCCAGCACGCCGCCGCCAATGACCACGGCCCTCTTTGATTCGGAAAGGAGGGAATTAAGTTTCTCTATATCAGAAAGCCGGCGTATGGCAACCACTTCATTCTTTTCACTTCCAGGTATGGGAGGTATGAAGCATTCCGATCCCAATGCATAGATGCATTTGTCGTATTTAAGCCGGATTCCGTCATCAAAGGTGACTTCCTTTTCCCTGGTATCGATCTTTTCCGCCTGTTTTCCCGTAAGATTTAAGATACGTTTCTCTTCGTACCATGCCGGGTCATGAAGAAGCAATTCTTCTCTTTCATCCTTTCCCATCACGGATTTCGTCAGCATGGGCCTTGAATAAGGCAGGCAGTCCTCTTTCGTAACCATGACGATGGAACAAGTGGAATTTCTTTCCCGAATCGCCTCAGCAGCACTGACACCAGCCGCTCCATTACCAAGTATGAGGTATAACTCCTCCGTGTTTTTATGGTAATTCCTTTCTTCCTCCTCATAAGGGACAAAATTTTCCGGTCCTACTCCGCATACCGGACAAACCTCATTCCCCTCCTCAAATACGGCTCCGCATACCAGGCATTTAACCATTTTCTTCTTACTTTCTCCCATGTAAAAATACCCCCTTCTCAAGCTTCTTTTGTAAGTACAAGCTTTATTTCTGCTTCTATCATAACATAGTTTTTTACGATTTCAAACTTCTTTCCGTTAATAATTCGTAAGCATAGAAAGAAAACCGTAAAGCTGAAAATACGTCTTTTTATGGTAAACTATCTACGTAAGCAAGTTTTGTCCCGTTCTATTTTATCGGGCGTATGCCCATGAGAGGGCGATCCTGCGGGCTTACCCGCTGCACTGCGGATTCTTCCGCATTTCACCGGACTCTCCCGCTGACATGCGGACTGTAAAGAGGAATCAAAATGAAAAAATACACCATTGGAGAAGTTTCCGATCGTTTAGGCTTAAGCCGTGACACCCTTCGCTTTTATGAAAAAAAGGGAATCATACAACCGGAAAAGCAAAAAAATGGTTACCGAACCTATACATATGATGATATTAAAAAGCTTTCAAGCATCATGTTTTACCGCAGACTTAACTTCAGCATCGAGGATATCGGACGTATCATGTATAAAAGCTCCTTTCCTTCCTACTGTTCCATGATTCAGGAAAAAATTACTGAAGAAAAACAACAGATGGAAAAGCACCGGCAATCCCTCATCCATCTGACTCATTTGCAGAAACACTATAAAAATGTAGAAAAATATTTAAACCGTTATGACCTAAGACCCATGCCACCCCATTACCAGATGCCGGACAATCACTTCATCAGTCAAGAAGGCATCTCTGATTTATGCTATATCTGCCAGGAATATGGGATAGAGGGGAACCAGGCAAACCAGATAAACGAGTTCTTCATGATCGCTGAGGATACTGCCTCCATTATGAAATTAAAACAGGCATTAAACGGCTATCCCTTACTAAAGCAGGAACGCTGTGTATATACCGTAGTTGCATCAGACAGCCCTTTGATAGAATCACAGGCTGTTTTAGACGCAGCTGACTGGGCAGGACAAAAAGGATATTCTCTCCTCGGAGTTGCCTACAGCGGGCACTTATTAAGCTGCGCTTTCAAGGATACCGTAAAAGAAAATCAGGAAAAAAAAGCAGATACACCCATCAATTACATCGAAGTGTATCTGCCGATTCAGGCATAGAGGCTTTACTGCCTGTTTTTTATTCCCTGTTTTTTATGCTCTGACTTTATCCATATTTTCGTCTTTCTGCTTTGGAGCTGGCTTAAATGCCGCACTGTAAATATAGGGAACAAGGACCATAGAAACATTTCTGTGCTTTCTCAGCCTCTGCATTATGAAATAAGTGGTCTGGTTATGAAGAATATTGGCAAACCAGGTCTCTTCCATAAAGCGTGCCATAACGACCGTGATCATTTCTCCCGGAAGCAGATCGTCTTCTTTTTTGCTGATATACTCTTCCACCGGTTCAATAAGCTCCCGGTAAGGTGAGATGATGATCTCAAGAGGAATATCAATTCCTGTTTCCTTCCATTTTTTCTGAAGCTGATGACTTTGTTTCTCATCTGTAGCAATGTGGAGAGCTACCACATTGGAAGTGATTAAATTTGCATAATTTAACGCTTTCAGCACGGACCGGTTAATTCCTCCGGTCAGTACAATGCAAAGATTGGTGTCATGACTGGTGCTTTTGTGATAATGGGACATAAAGTCGTTGACCGCCAACTGACGGCCGACAAACTGATAGTGAGTTTCAATACGGTGCATAATATAAACAAGAACCGGTATGAGGATGGCAAGCGCCCAGGCGCCTTGTGAAAATTTAGTCACAAATACAATGACTGTTCCAGTAGCCGTCATAATTGCACCAAGGCCGTTAATACACATTTTATACCAATAACCGTTTCCTTTTACCCGGATCCATCTGGCCAGCATTCCATACTGGGACAAGGTAAATGACAAGAAAACTCCGATGGCATAAAAGGGGATCAGATAATGGGTTTCTGCCTTAAATACAATCAGCAAAAATGCTACTGCAAAAAAGATGAACATAATTCCATTGGAAAAGCTGAGCCTGGTCCCGCGGTGCATGAACTGACGGGGCACAAATCCATCCTCCGCCAGAATCGCCAGCAGCGTAGGCAGACCGTTATATGCAGTATTTGCAGCCAATAACAAAATAAGGGAGGTTGCAAACTGCAGAATATAAAACATTGGCCCTTGTCCAAACACTGCCATGCCAAGCTGGGAGATCACCGTCTTTCCCTCTAAAGGTATGATATTTAAGGAAGTAACCAGCAGCACCGAACCTCCGAGAATGGTGATAATGATCCCTACCAGAATAAAAAGTACACGTTTGGCGTTCCGCTGTGACGGCTCACGAAAGCTTGGAACCGCATTGCTCACGGCTTCCACTCCAGTAAGGGCCGAACATCCGGAAGAAAAGGCCCTGAGCAGGAGGAACATGGAGATCGTTCCGGCTCCGCCTGCAACAGGCTGAATTGTTTCAGAATAATGGACCGGCGGTAAATTCCCCGTTATAAGCCTTACAAATCCGGTTGTAATAAGTACCAGCATGATAATGATAAATACATAAGTAGGAGCTCCGAAAAGCTTGGAAGACTCCTTCATTCCCCTTAAATTAAGGAGTGTGATGATACATAGAAAAAGCAGGGCAAACAACAGGCGGTAATCAGCTAATTCCGGAAAAGCGGAAATAAGGGCTGCCGTTGCCGCAGAAAGGCTGACTGCCACCGTCATCACGTAATCAATGATCAGGGCAGAGGCAGCTACCATGGAAGAGCCCCTTCCAATATTTTCAGAAGATACGATATAGGCGCCTCCTCCGTTTGGGTAGTTTGCAATAATCTGTGAATAGGAAAAAGCTAAAACTAAAAACAGCAGTATGATCGGCAATGTAATATATCCAAGGTAATGAACTGCCGACAGTCCCAGGACCGGAGCCAGAACAAGAAGCATTTCTTCAATTGCGTACGCCACTGAGGAGACCGCATCACTTGACATAATGGGCACTCCCCAAAGGATCCCCATCTTTTCTCCTTCCAGATCATTGTTTTTCAATGTATTTCCCAACAATATATTTTTTATCTTTCTCTTTGAATGCATATCCTAATTTCCTCTCTGATACGTATTAATTTTAGTATAGTCAATAATCTCAATACTATATGAAAATATACCTGATGAATCATAGGCTTAAATTTATGGATTGTCAAGTGAGAATACACCTTTCGGCCGTTAAAAAGCGTTACGATTTTAATCAGCTTAAAACAAAAGCGTTTCTTCCGTGGATGGCATCCACAGAAGAAACGCTTTTTGCTTTAAATTGTTGTAATTTTCATGAATATTTCTACATACAAGGAACTGCCTGGGCTCACTGGAAATATTTCACACCGGATTCAAAAATCTTCATATCCTGCTCACCGTAAATGTTCATGGCCACCGATTTGCCGCGGCGTTCGGAGTGAGCCATCTTGCCCAGGATACGCCCGTCAGGGCTTGTTATGCCCTCAACCGCCATGAAAGAACCGTTAGGATTCCAGCACTCATCCATGGTAGGGCATCCCTTGTCATCCACATATTGAGTTGCCACCTGTCCATTGTCAAACAGTCGTTTCATCCATTCCTCTCCTGCAACGAACCGTCCTTCTCCATGAGAAGCCGGATTGCAGTAAACGCCTCCTAATTCTGCCCCTGAAAGCCATGGCGACTTATTCGACACCACCTTTGTATAAACCATCTTCGAAACATGGCGGCCAATGGTATTCATCGCAAGCGTGGGGGAATCCTCCCGTTGCTCTGTGATCATTCCTTCCGGCACAAGCCCCAGCTTGATTAAAGCCTGGAAGCCATTGCAGATTCCTAACATCAGGCCATCTCTTTCATTTAACAGCTTTCCGATTTCCTCCTTGATCACCTGATTCCGGAATAGGTTGGCAAAAAACTTGGCAGAGCCATCGGGTTCGTCGCCTGCGGAAAATCCTCCGGGAAACATGACGATCTGGGCTTTGGATATTTCCCTGCGGTAAACTTCCACCGATTCCCTGATGTCCTGGGCCGTTAAATTCCGAAAGACCTTTGGCACCACATTGGCACCTGCTCTATGAAAAGCCCTTTCGCTGTCATACTCACAGTTTGTACCAGGGAACACCGGAATAAATACATTAGGCTTTGCAACCTTATTCCTGCAGATGTATATATCCTTTGTATCATAAAACTGCTCTGTAACAGGAGTCTTTCCTACCCCTGATACCGTTGGGAACACATTTTCAAGTGGTTTTGTCCATGCGTTCAGCGCCTCATCTATGGCAATGGCAGTACCGCCGTATTCAAACACGCCCTTATCAGTGACTTCACCAATGACGGTATAGGAGACAGTCAGTTCCTCAAGCCTTCCTTCCGGAACTTCACATACCACATCTCCCCAGCCGGCCTTAAAGAAATCTTTTGGATCTACGTTGTTACTGATCCTTATGCCCAACCGGTTTCCAAAGGCCATCTTGCTGACCGCCTCACAGATCCCATGGCTCTCTGCGGCATAGGCAGAAAGTATGCGTCCTGCGCAGATATCTTCAAACAATGCTTCATAGCCTTTCATGACCTGGCTGTATACAGGAAGATCATAGGAATCCTTTTCAATCCGGAATACTACAATCTTATTTCCCGCCTTCTTAAATTCCGGCGTTATAACATGCTTCCCTTCTGCAACATCCACAGCAAAGGAAACAAGGGTTGGCGGCACATCAACGTCACGAAAGGTGCCTGACATGCTGTCCTTTCCTCCGATGGAAGGAAGCCCAAATCCAATCTGGGCGCTGTATGCTCCAAGGAGGGCGGAAAAGGGCTGGCTCCACCGCGCCGGATCATCAGTCATCCTGCGGAAATATTCCTGGAAGGTAAAGCGGATTTTTTTGTAATCGCCGCCTGATGCCACGATTTTGGCAACAGAAGACAATACTGCATATACTGCGCCGTGATAAGGGCTCCAGCTTGACAAATAAGGATCAAAGCCGCAGCTCATCATAGTAACGGTATCCGTCGTTCCACGCAGCACCGGAAGCTTTGCCACCATGGTCTGAGTCTCTGTCAGCTGGTACCTGCCTCCATAAGGCATGAACACACTTCCAGCCCCAATGGAACCGTCAAACATTTCCACAAGCCCTTTCTGAGAGCAGACATTTAAGTCAGAAAGCAGCTTCAGCCAGGCTTCCCTGACATCTGCAATATCCTGTCTCATAAATGCGCCTGGTTCTCTGTCCGGGATTTCCACAACAACCGAGGCTTCCTGATGGGCTCCGTTGGTATCCAGGAAAGCCCGGCTGATGTCAACAATGGTTTTTCCTCTCCAATTCATCACAAGCCTAGGCTCTGACCTTACCTCTGCCACTACTACTGCTTCTAAGTTCTCCTCTGCCGCATAGGCCAGGAACCGGTCTGCATCTTTTGGATCAACCACAACAGCCATGCGTTCCTGAGACTCAGAGATGGCAATTTCCGTACCATCCAGTCCTGCGTATTTCTTCGGAACCTTATCTAAGTCGATCAGCAGGCCGTCTGCCAGTTCTCCTATGGCAACCGACACACCTCCTGCACCAAAGTCATTGCATTTCTTAATGAGCCTGCTCACTTCTTCCCTGCGGAACAAACGCTGTATCTTTCGTTCCGTGGGCGCGTTCCCCTTCTGGACCTCTGCTCCGCAAGTTTCAATGGAGGCTTCCGTATGGACCTTGGAGGAGCCGGTGGCCCCGCCGCAGCCGTCCCGTCCGGTACGCCCCCCAAGGAGAATGATTCGGTCTCCCGGATCCGAAGTCTCCCGGATGACATTTTTTCTTGGGGCAGCACCTATGACAGCGCCTATTTCCATTCTCTTTGCCACATAATCCGGATGGTAAATCTCCTTTACATAACCGGTTGCCAGTCCGATCTGGTTTCCGTAGGAGCTGTAGCCGTCTGCTGCTCCTGTCACGATCTTTCTCTGAGGAAGTTTTCCTTTTAATGTTTCGCTCAAAGGCCTTGTAGGGTCTGCTGCTCCTGTTACCCGCATGGCCTGATATACGTAAGTGCGGCCGGAAAGAGGGTCGCGGATCGCTCCTCCAAGGCAGGTGGCCGCACCGCCAAAGGGCTCAATCTCCGTAGGATGATTGTGGGTTTCATTTTTGAAATTCACCAGCCATTCCTCTTCTACACCGTCAATCAGAACCGGGACCACTATGCTGCAGGCGTTGATCTCATCGGATACTTCCAGATCCTCCACTTTTCCCTCCATACGAAGCTTTTTCATCGCCAGGAGAGCCAGATCCATAAGGCACACAAACTTACCGTCTTTTCCCTTTAAGACTACCTCCCGGTCTGCCAGATACTGTCTGTAAGTATCCTCAATGGGTATACGATAATCTCCCGAATGAAATGTCACATCCCTTAATTCCGTCTGGAAGGTAGTGTGGCGGCAGTGATCCGACCAATAGGTATCAAGGACCCTTATCTCTGTCATTGACGGGTCTCTTTGTTCTTCCTCTTTATAGTAATTCCGGATATGAAGAAAATCCTTAAACGTCATTGCCAGATTTAAGGACTCATATAATTCCATTAATGCATCTTCTGAAAGATCAGTAAAACCAGCAAAAATAATCACATCTTCAGGAGTCTCAAACATTGCAGCAAGAGTCTCCGGCTTTCTTTCCTCTGCTTCTCTGGAATCCACAGGGTTGATGCAAAAGGATTTGATGTCGGCAATCTGGGCTTCTGTAAGAACGCCGGAAATCACATAGGTGGTTGCGGACCGGATCACAGGCTCTTCATCTTCTTTTAACAGCCTGACGCACTGCACCGCGGAATCAGCCCGCTGGTCAAACTGGCCCGGCAAGTACTCTACGGTAAAAACCACATCCCCTTCCTCTTTTGGGAAATCCTCTTCATAAACCTCATCAACGGGAGGCTCAGAAAATACAGCAGTAAGAGCCAATCCATAGACTTCGTCGGACAGAGCCTCCACATCATAGCGGATCAGCACCCTCACACCGGTCACCGTATTGATACCAAGATAGCCTGCGATTTCTTCTCTTAATTCCATCGCCTTAACGGCATAGGCCGTTTTTTTCTCAACATATACTCTTCTTACACTCATATTTTCCTCCTTGCTAAAACTCCCCATGGTTTATCAGGACAGGAATTACCTGTTATTCTCTTGTATTAATCATACCACAAGTTATATAGATTAGAGAAATTAATATATCTTATGTTATTAATCAGTACAGTTAATATTATAGATGCCATCGACAGAGGAAAATCATAGCCAGCCATATATTTTATCTGGTCTCCTTCTCCTTCGACGTAATTTGACAAAATTCGACATTTTTTATAAAAATACTTGAAAATTTAAATAATTTGAACTATAGTAATAAAAGATTTTTTTTAATAAAGGAGTGCTAGATTTATGGATCTTCATCAGCAATTAAAGGACTTATCCCAAAAATATTCATTTGAAAACGCCCGCTTAAAGAAAGAGGAACAAAGTCCCTATCTGGAGGTATGCCTGCAGCTTCAAGAAGAACACATTGAAAAGTTCATTGAAAAGGCCGGGCAGCTTAACTCCATTGTGGAATCATGTGCCAACATGGTCAGCATCTTTGACGATTCCGCTCCAATGAAGGTTCTTATGCAGACCTCCCTGCGCTGTGCTGGAAGGGATATGCTTTATATCCGCACCACCCCTTCCATGGTGAAAATCCTCATAGAAACAATATTTGATTAAGTACTTGTCCAAGAGAAGCAAGGATGCCAAAAGGCTTCCTTGCTTCTTTTATACTTCCCCTCTTTAAAAGGGGCTTTTTTTATTCCTCCATATGGGAAGTATCGTTCATCTCCAACAGCATGAAATCTTCCGTCAGCGGACTGTAATTAACCGTTGTAATGCTTGCATTCTCCACAATAATGCTTTCTACCTCCGGATGATTGCGCATCATATAGGAGACAAGATAGGCGATGGTGGCGCCGTGGGATACAATGGCAACATCCTCTCTGCCCCCGGTGATCCTCAATATTTCCCTGACTGCCCATACACAGCGGCTTAAAACCTGGTCCTGGTTTTCCCCGCCTGGAGGGGACGCTTCATCAGGACATAACGCCCACCGTTTGTATTCCTCTGGATACGCTTCCATGATCTCATCCCACGTCATGCCTTCCCATTTGCCAAATTCCACTTCAATTAGCTGGGGCATGGAACAGATTTCCACCTTTTGCCTGCTTCTGACCCTTTCGGCTGTTTCCATAGCACGGGTTAAGGTGCTGGAAAAAATCCTGGAAACCGGGCGGGAATCCATGCCCTTTGCCAGCAGCTCCGCCTGCCTCCTGCCCGTTTCATTAAGGGGAATATCGTGGCTCCCCTGGATTTTTCCCTGGATGTTCCAGTCTGTCTGTCCGTGGCGTATCAGATATATCTTCATCTCATCTCTCCCAGTCTCTTATTCTTCATAATCGTAATCATCAGCCTCTTCATCCCCAGTGATTTCGATGCCCTCCACTCCTGCAAGGTCTTCTAAATCCATGGTTTCAGCATTCATGCTCATGGCATCCATTGCAATCTTCATAATTCCCTTTATTTCTTCCACGGTCATCTTCATCTTGTCAGCCAGTTCTTCTACTGTAGCCTCCCGTCCCAGTTCCTTTGCAAGAAGCTGGGATATCTGCTGAAGCACATTCACCCGGGCAGCCAGCTCTTCTCCTGTCTGTTTTGCAGACTGCTGTTCCTCCACAGCTGCATCAAGGGCTTCCTTGATTCTCAGGTTTTTAAAGCTCTCGAACTCCGGTTTGTCTTCCAACTGGACATACTCCTCCACTGCCATCATGAGAGCCATATTGGCTTCCTGAACCAGATCTGTTACAAGAACGCCCCTGCCGTCATATTCCCTTGCATATTCCAGGGCAGCCCGTAAATTTCCTTCAACAAGTCTTTTTTTCGCTTCTTTCCTGCCCTGTGCTGCTTCCTTTAAAAGGTCTTCCTGCTCCCCCCTGGTACAGGGAGGGATATGTCCCATCTCTTCCAGATACATCTGGTAAAAATCATCATGCATGCTCTTATATCACTCCTTTTTTTTCATATCCTGGCTTCTGTGCCCGTACTATACCGCACCCCAGGAAATTTGTCAAACGCCTTTACAAACCAATCAGATCCATGATAGAATATCCATATGTTTATAAGGAGGACTAATAATGGATATTAATTATGAACTTTATAAAGTCTTTTACCACGTTGCCACCACCTTAAGCTTCTCGGAGGCATCCAAACAGCTTTTTATCTCCCAGTCGGCGGTCAGCCAGTCCATCAAGGTGCTGGAGAAGAAGCTGAACCAGACCCTTTTCGTCCGGAGCACGAAAAAGGTGCAGCTTACTCCGGAAGGAGACATCCTCCTAAAGCACATAGAACCAGCCATAAATCTGATTCAAAAGGGAGAAAACCAGCTGCTGGAGGCCAATACCTTAAACGGCGGCCAGCTGCGGATCGGTGCAAGTGACACTATTTGCCGCTACTACCTTGTTCCATATTTAAATAAATTTCATAAAACCTACCCCAATGTACACATCAAGGTTACCAACCAGACTTCCATAGAATGCGCTCATCTTCTGGAAAGCGGACAGGTGGATTTTATCATCACCAATTTTCCCAACTCAGGGCTCTCAAGTTCCCAGAATACCCGGGTCATTAACGAATTCTCCGATGTATTTGTCGCCAATCAGGAATATTTTCCTTTGAAGGGACAGACCGTAAGCCTTGGGACTCTCCAGACCTATCCCATTCTGATGCTGGAAAGAAAAAGTACGACCAGTGAGTTCCTTCATCATATGTTTCAAAAGGAACAGCTTGATCTGGTCCCTGAAATCGAACTGAGCAGCAACGATCTTCTGATCGACTTAGCCCGCATCGGCCTTGGGATCGCATTTGTTCCGGATTTCTGCATCCCTGAGAATGACAGGGACTTATTCCAGGTCAAGCTTTCGGAAAAGCTTCCTACCCGTCAGATGGTCGTAGCTTATAATGAAAACTTACCCGTTTCCCAGGCTTCCAAACAGTTTATGGACATGCTTTAACCGGTAATGGCTGAATTTTTCTGCCGCCCCCTTTGGGGCGGCAGCTTTTACTTTCGCCCGGCCCAAAAGTTCTGGACCACTTCATCCACATTTTTTAGCTTCACTTCATAGTACCCGTCCCATTCCCTTGGAAACAGGGCCTGATAGTCTGGTTTTAAAAAACGCTCATCAAGCAATGCGATGACTCCCTCATCCCGGACCGTACGGATTACCCTTCCTGCTGCCTGCATGACCTTATTCATCCCCGGATACTGGTAAGCATAATCAAATCCGTTCTGCTCCCTGGAATCGAAATACCCCTTTAAGATCTCCTGTTCCGTACAGACCATGGGAAGTCCGGTACCAACGATGATAGCTCCGATCAGACGTCCTTCCTTTAAATCAATTCCTTCTGAAAATACGCCGCCCATGACGCAAAGAGCCACAAAAGAATCCTTCCGGTCCTCTGAAAATTCCTTTAAAAACTCCTCCCTCTCCTGCTCGCTCATGTGAGATGCCTGGGACATGTAAGTAAATTCCTGCTTCAGTTCTTCTGTTTCCTCAAGAATCCCCTCTACTGCCTTTAAATACTGGTATGACGGCAGAAACACCATATAGTTTCCTTTACGGGCTGAAACGATTCTTCGCATATAATACACTACCTTCTGGTATTCCCGGCGGTTTCTTCTGGTATAGCGGCTGCTGACATCAGAAGCGACAAGGAGAAGACGTTTCTCCTGATCAAAGGGAGACTGGGCATATACTGCATATTCTTCCTGGTCACCGCTTAGAAGCTCCTTATAATACCGCACCGGAAGCAATGTGGCAGAAAAGAACACGGTACTGTTCCCCTTGTCCAAACACTCTTTTAAGTTCTTCGCAGGATTTACGCAAAACAGCCTGAGCATAAAGCGTCCGTCTGACAAAAGCTCTGTATAGATCCGGTAATTCTCATCCAGACGGTCATAGATATTTAAAAGATCCCGCAGATTAAAATAGAAATCCAGAACCAGATCCCGGTCTTTAAATTCCTCACCGGTTTCCATAAACTTTTCCATTTCCCCGAAAAGGGTCATGACACCGGTCATAAAAAACCGGATGTCTTCCAGGATCTGAAACTCCTCACATTCCCGTTTCATTTCCAGAAGCTCTTTGTTGCACCTTTCCAGCATTCGGACAAGCTTTGGGCTCATGGATTTCAAAATCTTTTTAATAAGAAGAAAGTCCTCCTTATAGACAGTTGCGCTGTACATTTCCCTGGCTCTCGGAACAAGGTTATGGGCCTCATCCGTCAAAAACAGGTAATCTCCTGCGATGCCTTCGGAAAAATACCGTTTCAAACGGACATTAGGGTCAAATACGTAATTATAATCACAGATGATAGAATCCACCCAATTGCTGATATCCAGGCAGAATTCAAATGGGCATACCTGGTATTCCTCTGCATAGCGAAGGATCGTTTCTCTGGTGATTCCGGCCTCCTTGTGGATAATATTATAAACCGCATCCCCTACCCGGTCAAAATGGCCTTTGGCATAAGGACAGGCATCCGGGTTGCATTCCGGTTTTTCAAGGAAGCACAGTTTTTCCTTTGCCGTAATGGTCACTGAGTTTAAATAAAGCCCATGCTCCCGCAAAATATCAAAAGCTTCTTCCGCCACGCCTCTGGTTATGGTTTTTGCAGTCAGATAGAACAATTTATCTCCAAGCCCTTCCCCAATGGCCTTTATGGCCGGATAAACGGTGGAAAGAGTCTTTCCAATTCCAGTAGGTGCCTGGATAAAAAGATTCTTCTTTCTGGCAATACTCCGGTATACTGCTACCACAAGCTCCTTCTGCCCCTTCCGGTAGGGATAGGGAAAGGAAAGCTCCTTTATGGACTCATCTCTTCTTATTCCATGGTTATATAAATATCTTGCCCATTTAATGTACTCGTGAATCAGGCCCTGAAACCAGCGTTCCAGTTCCTCAAAGGATTTTTCCACTTTAAAACGACGTATCTCCTCTGTTTCAATGTTGCAGTAGGTCATCTGCATGACAGCCCCATTCAGCTCATGGTCATAACAATAAAAATACCCATAGCACATAGCCTGGGCTAAATGTACTTCAATAGGCTCAGATAAATAGGACAAATCCATATACATGCCTTTGATCTCATCGATGGTCACCCCTTCCGGTTTATCAATGATGCCATCGGCCCGCCCCTCTACCAGAATTTGAAACTGATCCACTTCTATCTCATGCTTTAACACCACTTCCGCCCGGTAGTCCGCTCCCATGCGTCGCTGGATCTTCCTGTGTATCCGGCTCCCTTCCTGCATGGCGGTCTTTTCAGCCCCGCCGGTCCGCCGGTTATCTAGGTCGCCGGAGCGCAGAACAAGCTCAACTAAATTCCTGACAGATATTTTCAGGACTTTTATCTCTGTCTCCTCCACTCCAGCTTCCCCTCCTTCCATTTCTTTCCCATTCTTTTCTTTTTTCAGTTATATGCAAAGAGTGTAAATCTATCTCAGAGCATTTTCCCATGAATTAAAAAAGGGAACTGCAGGCCATACGGCATACAATTCCCTCTTTCCGTTGCATCTGTTTATGCTGCTGAACATTTACCCGGAGCTTTCGCTGCCAGAAATGCCTCAAACTCTGCATCTTCCCCGTTAAATTCAACGGTCAAAACCTGTGTCAAATCTAAACTCAATACTCCTAATATAGACTTTGCGTCAATGGTTACTCTATTGTAATACACGTCTATGTCAAAATCACATTTAGCAGCAGCAGCAACAAAATTCTTCGCCTCGGCAACATTCGGCAACATAATCTTTAACTGTTTCATAATCACAACTCCTTTTTATAGTGAAGAAAAAGTTATAGATTATATATATCATGTTTGACATGATTTGTCAAATTATGTTTCATATACGATTATATAGCCCTTTTTTGTGCATATCCTGTAATTATCTCTGAGGGAAAGCTTTGTAGATAAGCATATTTTTGATGAGACAAGTTTTATTTTGGGAATGATTATCAATGTTACTTTTCATTCTAATTCAATTTCACGGTTTTATCTAATGATTTTCATATAAAACGCCAAACCAAGCCCATGAAATATGACTTTTGTCCATGGACTTCCTTTTCTATAATATTTTACCACAAACAGGGATTCAATAACAGCAGAATTAATTTTTTAATTTTCTAAAAAACTGTTGCAATTTAAAAACTTCTATGCTATACTCTCTAAGTGCTCAGGCAGAGATGTAACGCCAGCCCAAAGGGGAATAGTTCAATGGTAGAGCAACGGTCTCCAAAACCGTAAATGGGGGTTCGAGCCCCTCTTCCCCTGCTTTTGTTAAGCCTTAAATTCCTTTGTATCTATAAGGAGTTTGGGGTTTTTCCTTTTTTATCCGTTGAATACACTTGACTACACCTATATTTTAGAATGACATTTGAATCATATTATCCAGTTTCATTTTCAAGATTTGATAATTCATCATTTCTATATAAGGAGGCACTATGACACACTATATCATTGTAAAGTTTCTAGATACTGTTTCTAATAAAGAAGAATTAATCAACCAAATTAATGATCTTTTTTCACATGCAACTGAGATACCTGGAATCCAACAGGTTCAGACGTTTTCATCTTGTATTGACAGGGCAAACCGACATGATTTAATGATAAAAATGATTTTTGAACCGGACACTCTGAGCGTATGGGATTCATCAGAAATCCACAATAAATGGAAGGATGATTTCGGGAAATATCTTGCAGCCAAGACTATATTTGATTGCAATTAAAAAGTGTTACAATGACGCATTTCATTTCACCTAATTAAAATGAAATGCGTCTTTTCGTCTTTAAACTACAGTCATTATCAACAAATCAAGTGCATCTATTGCTTTGATATTTTCAAAATCTTGTGCTTCCCTAAATTTAGCACCAAAGAGCGGAACAATAGCTTTTCCAAAAGCGCAAAATTCATGCATCGCATTGAGTGCCATTGTATTCGCAGATCACTATGACCAAGCTTAGACATGTATTTCTTTCGATTTCTAAAAGTCATATTTATAATACCTTTTTACAAAGTTGGCCATCGGACTTTCACTATCATCTTGTATATAATCTAAATCATAATCATAGAAATATAAATATGCTATACTCCTTTTTTTATCAGATATGCCGATCATACCAAACGATTTTGGATATTCTGCTTGATAATTGTCATTTCCGTCTACAACTTTAAGATCGTAATTGTTTATTGAAAATTGATGCTCAGGGATATAATATTTATTTTCATCATAATCCGAAACCACTTTATGGTCTAGAAACTTATACTTTACTGTTAATTTTTCTTTTTCTTTTTGATATGTTTCTTCGTCATAGCTAACAACAAGCATAATTGTATCTGTCTCAAATAATATTATTGAAACGTGATTGTATTTGTATGATATATCTTGATATTTGGGTAATTCCTCAATTAGAGGCATAAAGCCTTTCGCATGTATATCAATTTTAGATCCGCTATTAAGATATTCCTTTTTTTCTGTTTTATTTGAATTACTAAAACCAATAAAACTTAATATTAATATAATCACAAGTGTTATGATAAATAAATATTTTTTCATATGTAATCATTACTCCTAACAATAAACCGGCTTATATTCACCAGGATAAATAGCTTCTGCTGTTTTGCGTTTAATTTCATTAAGCACTCTTCTGATACAGATCTAATTTTTTCTTTTCGTTTGTTTTTATCTAATTCTCTTCTATTCTTTTTGCCTCAAAAAACACCCCTTCATAATATACAAGCAAGGTAGTTTCATCTAATACATATAAGCAGGTTCCTATAAATTTACCTTCTGTCAAAGCAGTTACATGTGAAATTTCTTTTTCTTCAATTCCTAGTTTAGATGCCTGGATGCCGAAATCATCAGACATCTGGTCTACAGAGTAGGTTTCCTCCTGATAGTTTGTCTCTATGATATTCCCATTCCACGCATAAGTAGACTCCTGATAGCTTAACTTATTTCCAAGAGTAGCGTCTATTTCTTCCTGAGACATAGCGTAGACTGCGGCAGTTCCTTTGGTAATCTCCGTAAAAACCAGATTCTCCTATGATATCATCCTGATGTTTTGCCAGCCCTGAATTGTCAGTCTTTTTCTCCTTAACCTTCCTATATCCTTCTGGCAACTGATTCATATATGTCATTTTCTTTTAACTCCGCCAACTTAATTATAAAGCACCAGCTTAATAATACAACCAAATTTAATTTTTCTTTTTTATATTCATGCCAGCCAACGTTCATGCCAGATATCCCAAGTCTGGACACATCACTCCAAAATTCCTCTTGACAATCAGGTTTACTTAAAGTAAACTTCTCCTAAGGTTTACTAATAGTAGAGCAATGGGAGGATTGACATATGATTGATTATCGATTAGCGGAATCGGAATCGAGATTCGCCGACTTGATTTGGGAAAATGAGCCGATTAATTCAACAGAGCTTGTCCGGCTGTCAGAGGAAGTTATGAAATGGAAAAAATCTACCACATACACCATCCTGAAGAGGTTGTGCGACAGGGGAATTTTCAAAAACGAGTGTGCAGTCGTTACATCGGCGATAAGCCGGGATGAGTTTTTTGCGGGTCAGAGCCGCCGCTATATCGAGGATACGTTCGGCGGTAGTCTGCCACGTTTTCTCACGTCGTTCATAGGCGGAAAAAGATTATCCAGCAAGCAGGCGGAAGAACTTGTGCACCTAATTAACGAGCACAAGGGGGATTAAGATATGGATAGAATTTTTCTGTCAGTCCTCAATATGAGCATGACGGCAAGTTTTGTAATCGCCGCAATTATCTTAGCACGGATACCACTTAAAAAAGCACCGAAGATAATCTCCTATTCGCTGTGGGCAGTGGCTGGGTTCCGGCTCGTGTTCCCTTTTACTTTGGAGAGCGCGTTCAGTTTGCTGCCATTCAACTCCACACCTATCCCCCAGGACATCGCAATGCAAGCCGTTCCGCGCATTAACAGCGGGATAACCGTAATCGACAAAGCCGTAAGCGCAGCGTTGCCTGCCCCCACGCCCGTCACAAGCATAAACCCATTGCAGATATGGATTTTTATCGGTACTTGCATTTGGCTTTTAGGCATTGCAGTTCTGCTTATTTACAGTTTTATATCAATCGTTGTGTTAAAACGCAGACTTCGCGGCGCAACGCTTATCGAAGGTAATCTTTATGAAGCCGACAACCTCAAAACACCGCTTGTAATCGGGCTCTTCAAACCTAAAATCTACATTCCGGCAGGACTGACCGACGAGGAACATTGCTATATCGTCCTGCATGAACGGACGCACATCAGGCGTCACGACCACGCTGTTAAAATGTTCGCGTACCTAGTGCTTTGCCTGCATTGGTTCAATCCGCTGGCGTGGATGGCGTTTGTGCTGATGGGAGCGGATATGGAAATGTCCTGCGACGAATGCGTGATACGCAAACTTGGCGGGGAGATTAAAAGCGCTTATTCGTTGTCACTCGTCCGCGTGGCGTCAGGGCGTAAAATCTTAAATGGAAGTCCCCTTGCGTTCGGGGAGGGCGGTATGAAAGAGAGGATAAAGAACGTGCTGAATTTCAAAAAGCCATCAAGGGTGATTATTACACTTGCCATTTTGCTTGTGACGGTGATGAGCGCAGGGTTCGCGGTGAATCGCGCTACGGATAGAAGCATTTTAGATCTGATATTACCAATGTCTATGCACAACGTCGCGAAAGAGCCACATTTTAGAGGAACGGTAACCGAAGTGTACGATAATACCATCCTTGTGACCGTCGACGAGGGCGAGGAGGAGCGCAGGAGCAGCGACTTGATGAGTGTTTCTCTCAATGTGAAATTAAAAGATAGCATGACCCATTTTAATGTCGGTGATAAAGTTATTGTCTATTATAACGGTGAAATCGCGGAGTCCTATCCGGCGCAGATAAACACCGTTTACGCGATTGTTTTGACAAGCCCTGATATGAGTATCAATATGGATGGCATCTATGCGCTTTCCACAATGCGGACACCTTATGCAGGCGATAACAGCGCGGTCGGAAAAATTATAGGTGAGATGCCAAGAATTGACAGAGATTATACACAGCAGTTTTTTTCAATTGGTGACGATTACGGAACTGGCCGTGCGCCGAATACACTCACTATTTACTATGAACCTAACGATGCAGAAACGACCGCTATAGGGAATATAACGGTTACGCCTAAGAACTCCGCACTATTATTCCTGCTAATTGATAACCTTGAGGAAGTGAATATTGCTTTTCGTGAAACGCCGAGCGGCGGCAAACTCCACAAGGAGGATTACATTTCACGAGCAACGTACAGCAGGGATGATATATCTGGATATTTTGATACAATCGGACTTGGTTGGGAGGATTTTCAGAACAACTGGAACCGTTCCATTGAAAAGATGTTCTCATCGGTTGATGATGATGCACAACTTCATTCGTTGGTTAAAGAAACCGCACAAACACCTCCTCCTGCTTTTACCGACAGTGATTCTGCGTCTGGAAGCGCCTCAAATTTTACTGAACCAGGTACTAAACCGGGCATGGTAACGGAACCGGATATTGTTGACGGGAGTGTTATCAGAATTGTGGATTTCGAAATCGGAGATAGCTGCTCTTTGTATATCGAAGTTCTTGCTCCCAAAGGTAATTTTGCCGAAAATAGCGGCGAGACAAAATATGAAGTGGTCGGAAACACAAAATTGTTGCTCCCTGCTGACGTTCTGGTGAGCTACATTGATTATGAAAGCAGCACCGGTACAAACGGTAAAAAGCTTATCAGTTATTTGAATCAAGGTGGCAGTTCCTTTAAAGAACCGACAATTGCAAAGTTAATTGTCCATACTGATGAAAGCGGCAATAATATAACAGAACTGACAGAGGTTTATGAACCGTAATACAACTGTAATTTGAAAGCAAATTGATTATGTGGAGAATGCTGTACAAGAAGTTTCCATGGGGAGAGATCATTTTTACGGTCTTTCCCCTTGGTTTGTATTATTATACAGATAAAAAAATATGCCGAAAACCTTCATTATGAAGTTTCCCGGCATAAGATTCAGCTGCCCTGCTCAATTTCTGCTTTTGATATAAGTAATTCCTTTAATTCCCATAAGGACATGTTCTGCTCTTCAAGAATTGCTGAAACTTCTTTAAATTCTTCTAATTTAATTTCATCTTGTATTTGCTTCTCTTTTTCCTGAAGTTTTTTAATTGCAGCTTTATATTGTTCTATCGAATCCTGTGTATCTTTTAGTTCATCTCTAAGTTTTACGAGTGGTGATTTGCGAACTCCACGGGGCATAGTATCCCTCCTTTATATATGGAATAATAATAAATAAATTATACCACATATTACCATATCTAAAAGTGGATAATAATGGTAGTTCTTTCTCCTTAAGTCCTCGTAAGCCGTTCAAACAGAGTATTAATATCAATCTGACCATATCCCCATACAATATTAGGATAGGTGGTTGTACTAGGGCGCCGCGCTCCGCGAATAAGCAGACGGTTCACATCGATTCCCGTAATATTTGTATAATTTCCTCTAGAAACTGCCCATTCAAAGACCATAGCGATAATACCCGCCGCATGGGCTGCGGCTGTTCCGCTTCCTGTGATACTTCCGTACTGGTTTCCCGGAACTGCACAGGTAAGCTGGTATCCCGGAGCCGCGATATCTGGCTTCATAAACCCTGTCCTTGTATAGCCTCTTCCTGACTCCGGCAGTATGCTGTTATTGAATTGATTGTAAGCGGTGACGGTAAGAGGGCTGGTTGCATTTCCTGGAGAAGTTATGGTTGTATTCGGGTCAGAATATAAAAAAAAGGTCTCTTCTGAGATCAGATCTGCCGATGGCAGCCATGCATGAAAAGAAAATGGCCCATTGTCAAGATTTTTTACCCGAATCGTCCAGTTTCCCGGAATGGGATCCTGAAAACGCAACAATATGAGCTGGTCTCCGGTCTCTTCTTCAAAAATATAATTATTGATCCATACGACGCTTGGGATAAATATTCCTGGAAATCTTCTGCATACCCCCAGTGAAGGGTGCACCTCCATTGTACTCTCCCTATTTGGAGCGATTATTTCAATAGACAGCCTTGCCGGAATAAGAGGCCATAGCTCAATGGCAAAAAGCTTGTCATTTCCTCCGACTCTTAATTCAAAATCATTTTGAAATGGTACCGCAGTCGTACTGTTATAATAGTGCCTGTGCTTGTTGGCTTCGTTGCCAGCAGAAATCGTTATCCCGATGTTAGGCTGCTGAACCAGATAATTGGTAATAAAGCTGGTGGCCCCCCGTCCGTCATGGCTTGACTGACTCGTGCCCATTGCAATGCATATGACAATCGGACGGTTCAGCCTCTGGGCTATTGAAGTCACATAAGCAATCCCAATAATTAAATCTGTTTCCTGATAGCATTCAATGTCTTCAGGAACAAAAAAGATCTTCTTCAAACTGTTTTTTGCCTGCTTTAGCTTTACAATCACCAGATCAGATTCCGGAACAACGCCGCTGAATGAGTACTCCGGGCTGGATTTCCCTGCTATAATACTTGCAATTGCGGTCCCATGACCATTGGTATCCACAGAAGGTACTATGGATAAAGGATCATCCGATTTTAATGCAACATTAATATGCTCCCTGGTATATTCCGTACCATATGTAAATCCATCCGGAGGCGAGCCTTCCTGTATGGTTTGATCCCATAGGGAAAGAATCCGGGTCGTCCCGTCATGATACGTAAATGCCTGATGCTGGTAATCTATTCCGGTATCTAAGACTGCCACAATAATTCCCCGCCCAAATAGGGCCATATGGGGATTTCTCTGAACCGTTCCGACACCAGATCTTTCAAGGCTTACCGTAGAACTTAAGGTAGCGATGGAAGGAAATGCATTATAAGGATGAATTCCTAAATCACAAGGATCCTTAGGATTATTGGGAACATGGGCTAAAGAATTTCTTATATTCATATGCGTAATATTATCTCCGGTATCATAGTACGGAATCATGATGTTACTAATTATTAGGTCGTAATAATTATCGTCTAATATTTTATTCATGATCGGTTCTCCTCACTACTGCAATGGCGCATATGATATAATTTATGCAGTGAGAGTTCTGTTAAGAATTGACATTTATCACCTCAATGTAACTTAAAAACACATACTCAATTACAGTTAAAAAATTAACAAAAGAATTGTGATATAGATGTTCCCCAATCTTAACAGGACTGCTGACAGCATACAAGCTATAATCACTCATGCCCGCCAACAAATTACTTTGAAGATTTGTAATAGAAACTATCTTCACTTTCTTCAAATGAAGCAATTGCAAAGTATCCTTTATTTTCTGCACATTCCCGGACAAAGAAATCACAATTACTAAATCATCAGGCCCCAGATTCTTTGACAGCATACAAAGCTCATCACTTGCGCCTGCATGATAGATATATTTATTCATCTGCATAAACAATCGCTGCATTTCCATTGCACAATGGCGCTGGGCCTGTCCCGTTCCATAAACAACAACATTTTGGGACTTATGAATTTCCTTTGCGATGACGGTCAGATTCGCAGAGGATTCTATCTGCTGGCACGTATTTAAGAAATCGCCTCTTATGTCTGATTTGATATCCTTATCAATCCCTTTTACGTGTTCTTTCTTTTCCCATTTCAGATAGCTCTTAAATTCACTGTATCCGGAAAACCCTAATTTCTGGGTTAATCTTAAAATCGTGCTTTTCGATGTATTGCATTCGGTTGCCAGGTCTTCAATACTCATTTCAGAAATTTTATATACAATCGACAGGATAATAGAAAGGCTTTGAATGTCTGATTCATTTAATTTATCATAATTTTTATTAATTGCTTCAATCAGCATGATGCCACCTCAATTTCTTATTTCTTTCATAGTATCATATCCCGGGCAAAAAATATACCATCGATATCCGGCTCTGACATAAGAAAAATGACAGATAAGATTCTGTCATTTTCCAATAAACGATATAAACTAATCCCTCTTTTACAATTTCGACTTACTTCAGTTCCGGCCAATATTCCTTATTTGCTTTATATAAATCATCTAAAATTTGTTTTGCAACCGTAACACTTGGAACCGTTTTGGACAGCGCAATCGCCTGCCATAATTTCTGATAAGAACCTTCCATCCATGCATCTACCACCAGCTTTTCAACTGCTGCCTGCTCTTCCATCAGACCTTTCTGGAAGGTAGGTATGGTACCAACGGACAAAGGCTGAGGTCCTGAAGAGGTCACCAGACATGGAACTTCTACCATTGCTGATTTGTCAAAGTTTTCAATAACTCCATTGTTTTCAACAATCAGAAGCATTCTGGCATAAGTATTGAACTTTAATGCCGTTGCCAGATCCACAATATAGGAAGCATGTTCATCCAAAGATAATTCATCGCCTTCAAACGCATTATTCTTAACAATCTCGCGGCACGCGGTGAAAACCTCTTTTTCCCTTGTATCCATGACCTGGTTTGCTCTAGTATAATTTTTATCTGAATGTTTTACAACAGTATCCGGTAAAAGATAATACTTCAAATACGTATTTGGCAGAGTATCCGGATCAATCGCATAAATATCTTTTGCCATACGGTAGGTTTCATTCCAGCTGGAATCTCCATGCTGCTTTGCCTCATCTGCATCTGAAGGAATAAAATATCCCATTTCTTTCACATGTTTTTTCAACTCCGGCATCAGGTCTTTTCCATCCTTGCTTCTTACGCCATACCACCAGCCAAAATGATTGAGTCCATAGTATTGAGTTATAATATCACTTCGTTTTTCATAGCCTAAAATCTTTAGCATATTATTTTCAATGCTGATGGGCATATCACAAATATTAAGTATCTTTGATTTCGGCCTCAGTCTTCTGGTGGCTTCTGCTACAATAGCAGCCGGATTGGAATAGTTTAGCAGCCATGCATCCGGCGAATACTTTTCCATGTAATCAACCAATTCTAAAACACCCTGAATGGAGCGCATTCCATATGCAATTCCGCCGGGACCGCATGTTTCCTGGCCGACAACCCCGTATTTCAGAGGAATTTTTTCATCAAGCTCCCGCATTTTGTATTTACCAACACGAATGTGTGCCATAACAAAGTCAACATCCGTGAATGCTTCCTCAGGATCACAGGTTGCCAGAAACTCAATTTCCGGATGCTTCTTATGAATCATGATCTCACATGCATCTGCAATTACCTTCTGCCTTTGTGGGTCATTATCATAAAACTTAATCTTTCTTAAGGGAAAGCGGTCTAAATGTTCCAATAACATGAGTATAATTCCCGGGGTGTAGGTACTTCCTCCGCCGGCAATAACAACTGAACTTTTTTCTAAATCTGTATTTAACATATTATCCACCTCTTATATTCATTTATAACAGTTTTTCAAATTCATTTTTTACATTTTCTACATCAAAACCAATGATGACCTGTATTGCTTTCCCTTTACGGACAACGCCTTTTGCATTATATTTCTTAAAATCCTCATCTGCTGCAACAAGGCTTTCCTCTTTTACACTGAGACGCAATCTTGTCATACAATTTGTAACGCTTTCGATATTTTCCTTACCTCCCAAAGCCTGTAAAAAGCCTACAGCTTCGTCATGAAAAACACTGGATGCAGATCCGGTCTGTTTACCTAATTCTACTTCACTGCCCATATCCTTTTCTCTGCCGGGAGTCATAATATTGAATTTCTTTATCGCCCAATAAAATACCACAAAATAGATAACGGAGAAGATCAGGCCGATCACAATATGAGTAATGACTTCTCCCATATGATTCTTCATCATCGGCATCCAGTTATAGGTAATGTAATCCATGAGTCCGCCGCCCTGATAACCAACGACCCCAAACATGTACAAAACAGTCGAGAGCAAAGCTGCAAGAACTGCACCTACTGCAAACAGCATGGGTGATATAAATAAGAATGTAAATTCAATAGGCTCAGTGATCCCACATAATACTGCAGGGATCGTAGCAGAAATCAGCATCGCAGCAACTTTCTTTCTATTTTCCGGACGGGCCGTTTTATACATGGCAAACGCTATGGCAGGCATTCCCCAGACGGCACAGTTTCCATATAATGCAAATCCGCCGGTAGGAAATAATTCCTTTAAGGGGGCTGTAGAAGCTGCGTATTCATTTACATTGGCCATCCAGTGTGTCCAGTTTCCATCTGCAACGACCGCAGGACCTAAATCAAACGGTGTCCATAAGAAATGATGCAAGCCGGTAGGAAGTGTAATACGTTCTAAAAAGGTAAATAGGAATACGCCTAAATTACCAGACTTAGATAAGAATACCTGTAATCCTAAAATAGCGGATTGAACGCCAGGCCATACGACGCACACGGCAAAAGCCATTGGTATCATGATAACAAATCCAATAATGACAATTAAAGCGGATCCTTGAAAAGAGCTTATTAAACTGGGAAGCTTCTTATCATACCAGCGGTTGTGGATCCATACGGCAATTGCAGCAATCATAATGGCTCCAATCACGCTCATATCCATGGTTTTGATTCCAGCAACCATTGTAAGTCCGCTTGTGCCTCCTATTTCCTGGGCGAAATCCACATGGAACATGATATCGCCAAAGAATGTAAGCAGAGATTGAATAAAGTAGTTAAAAATAATATAGATTACAAAAGATTCCATCGCCGCACGCCCTGCTGCCTTTTTAGCCAGGCCAATGGGCAATGAAATTACAAATAATAATGGAAGCTGATTAAAAATTGCATATCCCCCATCGTACATCATAGACCAAAATTTATACCAGAGCGTAGTGTCTGCTGCTAATGCCCCCATAATATCTGCATTCATGAAAATGGTCGAGAATCCGATGATAATACCGGCAAATGGCATAAGCATTACAGGTGCCATCATCGCTCCTCCAAACCTCTGCAGTTTCTCCATCATAATAATATCCTCCTATAGGTAAATGTGATTTTTCGCGAAAATCTTCATCCGTAAATAACATATCATACAGGCATATAAAAAAATAGCCTTGTAAGCACTTTCGGCACAAGGTAAGAACATCTGTTATTTTTCCCACTTTCGCGGGAAATTTCTCAATTGCTTACTAAGAACGTAATATCCCAAAATATAATAAGGGGTGAAGCCTTAAATGGCTTCACCCCATAACCCGAACAATCGCCTCTCTTACATTCCCTACACCAATCAGCCGCATTCCTTCCACCTTCCCCATCTTTCCCAGGGAAATCTCCGGCAGCACGCAGGTGTTAAATCCCAGCTTCTTTGCCTCATTCACTCTCTGCTGTGCCATGGACACTGCACGCACCTCTCCTGCCAGTCCCACTTCTCCAAAAATAATGGTCTTCGGGTCCACGGCCTTGTCCTTCATACTGGACACAATTGCCATCATGATCGCTAAGTCCAGGGCCGGCTCATTCATACGCAGACCGCCCGTAATATTTACATAAGCATCAAAATGGGACAGATCATAATGGCATCGTTTTTCCAAAACAGCCATCAAAAGATTCACCCGGTTATAATCCGTACCAGCCGCAGTACGCCTTGGCATACCGAAAGCCGTTGGGGTAACCAGGGCCTGAACCTCCAATAGCATGGGTCTGGTACCTTCCATGGAACAGGCTACCACAGCACCTGAGGCATCCTCCGGCCTTCCGCTGAGCATATATTCCGAAGGATTTTTCACCTCGGAAAGCCCGCTTTCAACCATTTCAAAAACGCCGATCTCATTGGTTGAGCCAAAACGGTTCTTCACTCCCCGGATGATCCGGTAAGAAGCGCTTCGGTCTCCTTCAAAATACAAAACCGTATCAACCATATGCTCTAAGACTCTGGGACCGGCCACCACGCCTTCTTTTGTCACATGACCAACGATAAATATGGCGATTCCCGCCCCCTTGGCAATCTGCATCAGAATATTGGTGGATTCCCTCACCTGGCTGACACTTCCCGGGGCGGAAGAGATTTCTTCCCGGAACATGGTCTGTATGGAATCAATGATCACCACATCTGGCTTTTCCTCTTCTATTGCTCGTTCAATCAACTCCAGGCTGGTTTCACAAAGGAATAATAAATCTCCCTTTACTTCCCCTATTCTGTTTGCCCTCAGCTTAATCTGTTTTAAGGATTCTTCTCCTGATATGTAAAGCACCTTCCTGCTGTCGGCCGCCAGATTGCGGCATACCTGTAAAAGCAGGGTGGATTTTCCAATGCCTGGATCACCGCCAACCAGAACGAGTGAGCCTTTGACAACACCTCCTCCTAAAACCCGGTCCAGTTCCTCATATCCGGTCTTCATCCGGTCCTGCTCGTCTAACTGGATATCAGACAAACGGGAGGGCTTGGCATTCAGAAAATGATTTCCGGCGGTCCCGTCCCCTTTTCCACTGATTCCCCGCTTAGAAGCCGGCTCCTTTTTCCCGGAAGGCTCCTCCACAAACGTATTCCATTCCTTACAGGCCGGACACTGTCCCAGCCACTTTGCCGATTCAAATCCGCATTCTTTGCAGAAAAATGCGGTTGTCTTTCCCTTTGCCATGGGAATTTCCTCCTATTTGCCAAAGGAATATGCGGCCATATTCATCCGGCTCATTGCTCATGCAAAAAATCTGGGCCCGGCTCTTTGTAAAAGGGCCGAACCCAGCTTCTCATCCTGTTATCTTCGTTTGATCTTCACTGCTACAGGTGTTCCTTCATTCAGTTCCACGCTGATGGACAGCTTTCCGCTCATGTTGGTTCTCATGCCACCCACGGCAGCATCATCCACATAAACCTCGTATTCGGTATCCTCTGCCAGCTGAACAGTCAGCTGGGCATCCTTGTCACCTTCTACTAAAAACCCCACCCCATCATCGGATACGGTGAAATTCATGGCAGCGGTTCCCGGTACGGATTCGTATACGAACATGCCGTTTCTTTCCAGCTTGGTTATCTCGTAAAAAGTCTTTACTTTATATAAATCACCGTCGTGTTCAAAATCCTGTAATTTTGACTTTGTCTTTAATTTGTAATTACCAAAACTGATCGTCCCGTCTTGCTCTGAGCGGATTAAATCTTCAATTACCGGCATTGGTTTGCCCTCCTAGTATTTTGTTTACTTATCCTTTTTTAAGGCGATGAACTAATGATCTCGCTTGTAGCTATTATACACGAATTGATATAAAATGGCTAGTTATTTTACCAGCTCCCTGACAGAAAATTTTAGTCCGTCCTCACCTGCGGTCACAACTACATCATCCCCTGTTTTTACCGTTCCATTTAAGATCTCTTCTGCCAGCTTATCCTCCAGGCAGTTCTGAATGGTACGCCTTAACGGTCTTGCACCGTATTTCTCATCATACCCTTTATTGATCAGGTATTCCTTGGCATCCTCTTCGACCGACAGGGTGATGCTCATCTGTTCTGATGTCCGCTTCATGATATCTTTCATCATGATCGTCACAATATCCTTCATATGAGTTTTATTTAACGTATGGAATACGATGATCTCATCGATCCTGTTAATGAATTCCGGCTTGAACAGACGCTTTACTTCTTCCATGACCCGGTCCTTCATGATCTTATAATCAGCCTTTTCATCCCCAACTGCACCAAAGCCCAGACGTTTTGGAGATATGATGTTTTCCGCACCTGCATTGGAAGTCATGATGATAATGGTATTCTTAAAATCAATCTTCCGGCCCTGGGCATCTGTAATATGTCCGTCGTCCAGTACCTGAAGCAGAATATTGAACACATCGGGGTGTGCCTTTTCGATCTCATCGAACAAGATGACGGAATAGGGATTCCTGCGGACCTTTTCACTGAGCTGTCCGCCTTCATCATAGCCTACGTATCCTGGCGGTGAGCCGATCATCTTGGAAACGCTGTGCTTCTCCATATACTCAGACATATCTACCCGGATCAAAGCATTGTCCGTTCCGAACATGGCTTCGGAGAGGGCCTTTGATATCTCAGTTTTTCCCACGCCCGTAGGTCCTAAAAACAGGAAGGAGCCAATGGGGCGCCTGGGGTCCTTAAGTCCCACTCTCCCCCGGCGTATGGCCTTTGAAACAGCGGTAACTGCTTCCTCCTGGCCGATCACCCTCTCATGGAGGATGGCTTCCAGATTGCGGAGGCGTTCACTCTCTCCCTCTTCCAGCTTTCTGACGGGAATCTTGGTCCAGCTGGATACCACATCAGCGATCTCTCCCTCATCAACTATAAGGTTCTTTGATGTTTTCTCCTTTTGCCAGCGTTCCCGGATCTTCTCTATCTTTTCCCGCTTCTTTTCCTGCTTCTTCTTAATGGCTCCTGCCTTTTCGTAAGCTTCGGCTTTAATGGCGGCTTCCTTCTGGTCCTCCAGCAGCTCGATCTCAGCTTCCAGTTCCTTAATTTCAACCGGCTCTACAAATGTGGTCAGGCGTACCTTGGAAGAAGCTTCGTCAATAACATCGATGGCCTTATCAGGAAGGAAACGGTCATTGATATACCTGGAAGACAGCTTTACGGCGGCCTTTAAGGCATCGTCTGTAATGGTCACCCTATGATGGTCCTCATACCGTCCTTTCAGTCCCCTTAATATGCCGACAGCAGCCTCTTCCGATGGCTCCTCCACCGTAACCGGCTGGAAACGCCGTTCCAGGGCAGAGTCCTTTTCGATATATTTGCGGTACTCTTCAATGGTGGTAGCGCCGATCAGCTGCAATTCTCCTCTTGCCAGAGAGGGCTTTAAGATATTGGAGGCGTCAATGGCTCCCTCCGCACCTCCTGCACCGATAATCGTATGGATCTCATCGATAAAGAGAAGAACATCCCCATCCTCGATCACTTCGGCAATCACCTTTTTAATTCTTTCTTCAAATTCTCCCCTGTATTTGGAACCGGCCACCATGCCGGATAAATCCAGGGTCAGAAGCCTCTTGCCTTCAATGGTTTCAGGCACGTCACCTTCTGCTATCATCTGGGCAAGGCCTTCCACAACTGCGGTTTTCCCCACTCCAGGCTCTCCGATGAGACATGGATTATTCTTGGTTCTGCGGCTCAGTATCTGGATCAGACGCTTGATCTCCGACTCTCTTCCGATGACCGGATCAAGCTTTCCCTGTACTGCAAGCTCCGTTAAATCTCTGCTGTAACTGTCAAGAGTGGGTGTACTGCCTTTTGACTTTGGTGATTTCATAAGCTCTTCCTTATTGGCAGGAGCATCCTCTCCCATCGCTGACAGTACATCAATGTATAGCTTTTGAATGCTGATTCCAATGGTATTTAAAAGCCTGGAAGCGACGCAGTCATTGTCACGGATTATGGAAATGAGCAAATGCTCCGTACCGATTAAGTTTGCCTTAAACCGCACAGCTTCCCGGTAGCTGTTCTCTAAAACCCTTCTGGCCCCCGGAGTATACCCGCTGTCTTCTTTTAACCGGACTGCCTGATCAGGAGCGATCAGCTGGCTGATCAAGTTTAAAACCTTCTCTTCTTTTACACCATTCTCTTCCAGAACTCTGGAAGCTACTCCGCTGCCCTCTTCTAAAAGCCCGATTAATAAGTGTTCCGTTCCCACATAGCTGTGGCCGAGACGTTCCGCTGCCTGAACGGCCAGATTAATGGCTGTCCTGGCCTTTGTTGTAAATCTGTCTATCATAAATGCAATCCTCCTGTCATAGTTCCGGCAATTCTCTCCGGATAAATTCCGCCCTGGCTCCATCCAGTTCTTCCTTGCTTAATGGGCGGTCTGAAAGCTTCTGCAGATTCGCCGGCTGGATTCCAAGCATCAAGCGGTAGACGGAAAAATCTTCCTCCGTATGGATCAGGCCGTCTGCCAGCCCTGCCATGATCTGTGATAGGAATATCATGGCATCCCTGGAAGTCAGCCGTCTGGAGTATTTTAATACCCCGTAGGATTTGTAAACTTCATCCTCTCTCTCATCCCTGTGCCTCTGGAGAGAAAGCTTTCTCACCTGAAACTCCTGATTGGTCAGCTGGATCGCTGCCTTTGTAACTGTATCAATAATTTCCCGCTCCGTCTGGCCCAGGGTTTTCTGGTTTGATATCTCATAAAGAGAACCGAAATTCTCGTCTCTTTCCCCATGGACGCCCCGGACAGAAGCTCCAAAGCGGCCCATATCGCTGATAAGGCCCTGGAATTTTTTCCCCTGGGACAGCATGGGAAGATGGACCACCACCGATGCCCTTAAGCCGGTCCCCATATTCGTAGGAAACGAGGTGAGATAACCGTAACGGTCATCAAATGCATAGGCAAACCGTTCATTGATATAATCATCAATCTTATCTGCCCGTTCCCAAAGCTCCTCTAAGTGAAGGCCCATCTGCAGAAGCTGGATCCGGATGTGATCATCACAGTTAAGCACGATGCCGGTGTCTTCATTCTCTGAGATAAAAATTCCGGCAGGTTTTTTATTTAAAACAGCTGCGGAATTAAGGGCTCTCCGCTCTTTTAGGGCCACCCGGTCCAGCTCTTCCAGGTCCGAAAGTATGGCAAACTCAAAATTCCTGCCTTCTTCCTTACCTAAATCTTTTAAGCCGAACTCCAGCCTGCGGACCATCTCATCGCCTTCTTTTTCACTAAGTGCAGAAGGAAAACGGTAATCCTGCCAGTTTCTTACCAGACGGATCCGGCTGCTTATCACTCCAGGCCGACCAGTGTCCTTCTGTTCAAACCATCTAAGCATCTGTCTCATTTCCTTTCTTCAGCTCTCTTATCTTATCGCGGCAAACGGCTGCCGTTTCATAATCCTCAAATCGCAGGGCTTCCTTTAATTTGGCATCCCACTGAAAAATTTCCTCATAATTGGCAGCGCTTTCCGGGTCTAATGGTACCCCCGCAGTGCGGTCGTTCCCCCGGCCTGCCGGATCCATACTGACCTGCCTCTGGTAAACCGGTGTTTTTCCCGTGTGGACAAGATTTCCATGAAGCTGCTTTAAACTATCCTCCATAAGGGGGCCGAATACACTGTAGCAATCTGCACAGCCAAATCTGCTGTCCCTTACAAATTCATCGTAACCGGTCCCGCAGTTCGGGCACAGGATCTGATGGAGCTTATCTGGCTCCTGATCCTTATCTTCTATTCCCAAAAGGCCGGAAAGCAGCTTTCCTAAAGGAAATTCCCCGTCAAAAATAGCTGCATACACGCCAAAATCCATCTCTTTCGCACACTGGGCACAAAAATGGTGCTCTTTCTTCGTGCCATTTACAACTTCTGTATATTGTATATTTGCTTCGCGAATTTTACATTTCTCACATAACATAAAGAACCTCCAATCCAGTGAATCACTCTTCCCCCTGGCCCCTTAAAAACGACTGAAATATCTCATCAACCAGCTGGTGAACCTCTTCACATGTTACATTCTTACAGACTCCTCTGGCAAGCACAACCCCTAAATCTTTGCGCATTTCATCAAGGACCTGGATTTTATCCACGTCCAGCGATACTACGGCCCCTTTCCGGCGGTCCAGCTTGACAAACCCTTCCTGTTTCAGCACAGAGTACGCCTTATTTACCGTATGCATATTAATCCCTATGTTGTCGGCCATCTGGCGCACGGAAGGCAGGGGGTCACCTTCTCTTATACTTTCAGTGGCGATTCCTATGATTATCTGGTTCCGAAGCTGAATGTAAATTGCTTCATCACTGTTAAAATCAATTTGTAAAAACATATTTTCACCATCTTTCGTTATACCTGTTATACACATAATAGCACAATCCATCGCCTTTTTCAATACAAAATATCATATGGTATCATTCCCCTTTTTCATCGTCTTCCGCACTCTGTCCGAAACAATCCGGAGGTTCCTTCCTTATGATCAAAACCAATAACGAAAGCACCTTCATTCAGGTGCTTTCGTCATTGTCATTTCAATTGTTTAAAGTACTTTAATCATCTAAGTCCAAATACTCAAAGTCGTCTTCGTCCTTGTCATGCTCTTCTGTTTCCGTAATATCATCCGGCTCTTTATGGACAGGCCCTGAACCGCCTTTTTCCCTTGGTTTCCCGGAATTCCCTGCACCGGAAGATTTAAGATCCCGTTCAAAGTCTTCCAGACTGGTTTCTTCAATGAAATCATCCTCTTCCTGGACTTCTTGTACTGCATCTTCTGAATAAAGAGGCTCGTCCAAGGTTTCTTCCAGGTATTCCGGTTCCAGTCCAGTTTGGGAACTTTGTCTGTCAAACTCTTCCCTGCTGTATCGTTTGATCTTGCTTGAGGGGATTTCTTCCTCCGGCTCTGCCCACAACCGGTTATCTTCCAGTTCCTGTTCCTTTCCTTTTCCAGATCTGCCGCTGCCGGGCCGGCTGAGACCGAATCCATTTCCTTTTCTTGCAAGGACAATGACTGCAACGAGCAGGCCAAGAGCCACAACGCTCACTCCAATGAGAAGGTAGAGCTGCCTGTAGTAATCCTTAGTCAGCTGATCATATGTGTTGGCCATCTCCACATACTTACTATTGGAAACTCCGGAAGCATAGTATCTTTGAATGGTCTTTTCAGAAATATCATAACGGTAGAAATGTTTCTCTCCGTTCCAGTTCATTGCATAGAAAAGGCAATACTGAGGCTCTGCCTCTGAGTTCTCCACCCAGCCGGTCACTCGCGCGCCGTCAATATCGGCCTGCCGTTCATGGAAGCCTTCCGGCACAACCGTATCCTTATCAAGAGGAATGATAACAATAGCCTTTGCTACGGTCTCTACCTGTACGAACTGGGCCCAGGAATCTGAACCTTCATTGTAAATGTAGAATCCGCCGTTTCCTCCGGAATCCTTTAAATAAAGCAGAAGCAGGTCTTTTTCCAATCCTTTTCCGGCCATAACTTCTGTTCCTTTATAGGAATAGGTCTCAGACTCAAAGCCTTCCGGAAGCGATGATTCATCAAAGGAGGAAGCAATGCTGTAATCGGTTCCGTTAATGGTCACCACTGCATCGCCGAATTCTGCCTCAGACGTTTCTGTATTTCCGCCTGTTGTTGGGGCGGTTTGCCCCCCCTCTGCTTTATTGACCTGAATGGTATAATTCTTAACGGTCTGCCCATCCTCTGCAGTTACCTTGATCACTACCTGGTTTACACCGGACTTTAAGCCCTTTTCTCCCTGAAGTGCTACATGAGCGCCTGCATTGGCTGCCACCGCATTTACTACCAGATCCGCTGTGTTTGCATCAACCTCTGCCGTATAGCTTTCTACTGAAGCAGAAAACGCCGGAGTCAGAGTTCCTGGGGAAATCTTTAATGATTTAAGCGTTGCATCCTTTGAATATGTGGCAGGAGATGTGACCTTGACCGTTGAACTCCCCTGCTTACTCAAAGAAAGTGTCTGGGAATCCACATCATAGATTTCCTGGGAGGTCACATTGATCTGGGTATTTCCTGCCTGCAAAGCCTTAAACTTTAAGGTAAAGCTAAAAGTTTTCTGATCAGCAGAATCCATGGTTCCCAGGACCTTAATAGCTCCTGCGCCGCCGTTTGCATTGGTTCCGCTGACAAACTCCAAAATATTCGGATCATAAGACAGCATGACTTCCGCCGTACCAAGGGCGCTGTCACTGGTCACTTTCATGTTTACTGTTACTTCGTTTCCCACCATGACCGATGGGTCAGAAAACGCGATCTTAGCATCTGCGGCCCAGGATACCAGCCGTCCGGCAGGACAGGATATGGCAATCACACAGGCCAGAATCAGACCGGCCGTTAGTTTTTTCAGTTTCCTATTCATATTGTCTCCTATTTCTGTTGGACTTTAAAGTCCGAGGATTTTTTTCTGCAAAAGCAGAAGATCCTGTGAATTCACCTTGCCGTCTCCATTTAAATCAGCTGCCGGCTTGCCCTTCTCAGATATGGTCTCCAACCCCAGAAGATAACGCTGAAGCTTCAGTACATCCAGGCTGTTTATTTTTCCATCCCCGTTGATATCTCCTATTCCAAAAGCAGAGGACTGGCCGGCGGCCGGAGCCTGGGTCTGTTGGGGACTGCTTGTGGCGGTTTCCGTCACTTTGATTTCAGTTCCAGGTCCCTGGGCTATGACTCCCGTGGAAGTCTGAACGGAAATGCCTGTGGAACCATCAGGAGCTATGGATACATTGCTTCCTCCTGGTGTTCCAGCCTGATTCGTACCGGAAGGATTTGATACTCCAGGGCCTATGCTGCTGCCAGGGCCGGATGAAGTATTACCGCCGGTGCCTGAGCCGGTGCCTGAGCCTGAGCCGGTACCAGCGCCTGAAGAATAAGTCGGGCCGTTGTTCTGGCGCACCACGTGAAGGACGTATTCCCTGACACTTCCATTTTGAGCCGTAATCGTCACCTTGATATCATTATTGCCGCTTGAAAGCGCGATTGTACCTGTCCCTTTGACAGAAGCCAAAGAACTGAGGGCGGTTGCATTCACATTGATGCTTGATACACCGGGATCCACAATCAAATCGTATGCAAGAGTATCGCGGCTAAAGGTGGGAGTCATGACAAATCCTTCCACGCTCAAACCGGACAGCTTATTGTTTGGATTGCCGTCGCCGGTAGGCTGGCTGCAGGCGTTATCAGGCATATTGTTATAAATTGGTATTTTAAACTCAAGCTCTGTCTGTTTCATATCACTGTTATAGGCTTTTGAATAAACAGCACCCTCTGATGCAGCTCCCTGTACATTGGTCATATACTGGTGTTTATATAAATTAGACCCCTGCACGTTAAACTTCTTCAGATAAAATGTATCCTGCCCAACTTTTACATAGTTATTACCATAATAGAAAGCTCCGCCTAAAATTGATTTTTCAGGAGAATTCCATGGCCTTTCATAATTGCCGGACTGGGACGCCCACCATAAGCCTCTTTGCACCGCAGTCATAGTTCCTGACTGATATGCTTCAATATTAAAAAAATTATAATATCCTTCGTAACCAGATTCTGTTCCTGAAATGCTTTTACCTGTACCGGAAGATCCCTGCTCCTGAATGATCATAGCTGCAAGGACGTAAGGGTTCACCCCTGACTGAGAAGCCGCATTCATGATCATATTCACATAGGCGCTGCTGCCTGAAACCGTTCCGGTCGTATTGGAATTGGATGAGGACGGTCCCGTAAGGCTGGCTCCCGGTCCGTATTCCATGACGATGGGAAGGTTTTTAGGCGTTATGGAAGCTTGCGGCCCTTCCAGACTGACCTTACCTGAATCGGAATCAGACTCCGATCCTGCCCCCGGGTTAATAGCTGCTCCCGGTCCAATGGCCGCACCTGGCCCTATGACCGTGCCGCCGCCGGAAGAATTGTCCGTATTCCCCTGGTTACTGCTTCCGCCGGAAGATTCGCCGGATAGAAACGTACCCTTTACCATGGTCTTTAATCCATCTGCCGTATGCTTATTGCTGTCATAGGTATGGGTCATAAACTGGAAGACATTGGTCTCATCAAGGAAATTTCTTGGGTCCATATAATATCTTACAATGTCTTCAGAAGCGGTCACCCAGGAGCTTCCGTCATAACCGATCCATGTACTGGTATCCCAGTTATAAGCGCCATCTACCGTGGACTTCCAGGATGACAGGCTGTTGGTGTGGACCAGAGTTTTTCCTACCTGGCTTTCTTCCTTAATGGCCGTGTTCCAGTCCAGGTTTGTATGCTGGGCGCGGAATACCCACTTGGGATACTGGGCATGCAGCGCACGAAGCTTTGTCTTATAGCTTTCCGGAAACCCTTCCGCCGTAAGCCGGGACTCAAAATCCGCATCATTGGTATAAGAGGCAGGAAACTTAAGAAAGCTTTTGGAAACATACCCGGTAACTGTCTGGCCGCCGGAACCGGACACACGGATCTGATACCAGAGTGCTCCATCCGATGCGTTCTTCTCATCGATCACCGTAACCGATGCCCCATTTGTTAATTTTGTAACTACTGAATAGGTCGTACCCGGACCGCTTCTCACGTTCAAAGTGGTGGCATTGACCGTTGCTGCCTTTTCCGTATAAGCATAAGCATTTATGTATGGCGAAACCGCTCCCATGTAAGAGTCCATCACCAGGACGCTGGCCAGAATGACGGCCATCTTACGAGCTTTTTTATACTTTTTCATCTGTTTCTCCCAATATGTCCTCTTGTATTTAATAAATTTCCAATTACATGTAAATTATACATTTATTTATTATAATGACAAATGATACCATGTGTCAACTGAATCAGGTAAAGTTCAGACAAATGGAATTATTTGTAAGAAAATCTTTATACTTATAAGAGAATGTCTTCGGCCTACAAGCTCCATTTCTCCTCTGTTAAAGTGTTATTTATTAGGAAAACCAACTGCCATCGATAGGTAATGCGTTGAACCGCGAGGTGATTAATGATAGAAGCGTGACAGCAGTCACAACAGAATCTGCCAGGCTATCTTTAAATGTGGCTTACCTGTGCAAAAAAAAGCCAGGCTGTTAATGTAGGTTGTTCTGGATGCAGAATACGCACAATAGAAGACTTCCCTACCGATATAGCTGTAACAATGATTAACATGGCTACAACAAAACCACTAATATATTCCATCCTTCCATAACCGTGAGGATGTTTTTCATCTGTGGTTTTCCCGCTTAAATGAAAACCAATTGTGGTCACAAGGGAAGATGCGCAATCACCTAGATTATTGAATCCGTCTGCAATAACAGAGACGCTGTTATTTAATAAGCCTAGTGTTAATTTTATGGCAAAGAGAAACGAGTTGACCGTAATTCTGATAACGCCTATCCTCTCTCCGATTCGTTGACGGTTGCTAGGTTAAGGGTACATTCCTTTTCCTATAAAGTAAAAAAGGTCTCCCAAAATAGGGAGACCTTTTTATGAACGTTATACCGGATAAGCCTTATTTTCTTTATCTGCCAGAGACGAATCCACACCGGTTTGCTGAGCAGCCCGGTACTGGAAGAATTCTTTGGCAACCGTTGGGAACAGGGCATAGGAAAGTACGTCTTCATCCTGCTGTTTCCACTGTGCGCAGTCCTTCTCAAACTGAGGAAGCTGGGGAGGAATCAAATCAGCCGGGCGGCAGGTGATCGGCTTTTCATCACCGATGATCTTCTTCTGGACTTCTTCATTAAATGGTTTAACCGTCTGTCCGAACTCGCCCATAAAAATCTTCTTTGTCTCTTTCGTTACCATTTTATAACGTTCACCGCTAATGACATTTAAAACGGCCTGGGTACCGACGATCTGGGAAGATGGGGTAACAAGAGGCGGTTCTCCAAAGTCTTTTCGTACCTTTGGAATCTCCTGCAGCACTTCCATGTACTTGTCTTCCTGACCGGCTTCCTTTAACTGGCTCACCAGGTTGGAAAGCATGCCGCCAGGTACCTGATACTGAAGGGTCTTAATGTCTACGCCCAATACCTTTGGATTTAATCGTCCGCTCTTTAATGCTTCCTCTCTGATCGGCTGGAAGTATGCACAGATTTCTGCCAGCAGGTTCTGATCGTAGCCCGTGTCATAGGCCGTGCCGCGGAAGGTTTCAACCATAACCTCGGTCGCCGGCTGGCTGGTTCCAAGAGCAAGGGGAGACATTGCGGTATCGATGATATCACAGCCTGCTTCAACTGCCTTTAGATAGGTCATGGAAGCAACGCCGGAAGTATAGTGGGTGTGTAAGTCAATCGGAAGCTTTGTGGATTCCTTTAATGCCCGTACCAGCTCATCCGCCTTGTAGGGTGTTAAAAGACCTGCCATATCCTTGATACAGATGGAATCAGCACCCATATCCTCGATCCTCTTTGCTATGTCCTTCCAGTAATCCAGGGTATAGGCTTCCCCAAGGGTATAGCTTAAAGCTACCTGCGCATGGCCTTTTTCTTTATTGCAGGCAGTCACTGCTGTCTGTAAGTTGCGAAGATCGTTGAAGCAGTCAAAAATGCGGATAATATCAATTCCGTTAGCCAGAGATTTCTGGACGAAATACTCTACCACGTCATCGGCATAATGGTTGTATCCCAGGATGTTCTGTCCCCGGAACAGCATCTGCAGCTTTGTATCCTTAAAACCATCCCTTAATTTTCTAAGCCTCATCCAGGGATCTTCCTTTAAGAAACGCAGGCATGCATCAAAGGTTGCACCGCCCCAGCACTCTACCGCATGATAGCCAACCTGATCCATCTTCTCTATGATGGGAAGCATCTGCTCGGTTGTCATTCTTGTAGCAAACAAAGACTGATGAGCGTCACGAAGGACTGTCTCTACAATCTTAACCGGCTTTTTCTCTATTTCTGCCATTGTCTTACCTCCAGGTTTGTTCATTCTTCTGTTTACCGGAAAGGCTTAACGCCTTTCCAGGGAAAAGTTACCTAACTCCGAATATTGCCATAAATGTACCAGCCGCAACCGCAGTACCGATAACACCTGCCACGTTTGGTCCCATGGCATGCATCAGCAGGAAATTGGTAGGATCTGCCTCAGAGCCAACCTTTTGGGACACACGGGCTGACATAGGAACCGCAGATACGCCTGCAGAACCGATGAGGGGATTCACCTTGCCGCCGGAAACCTTGCACATCAGCTTGCCAAACAGCACGCCTGCGGCCGTTCCCACTGAAAATGCCACCAGGCCTAAAACAACGATCTTAATGGTACTCATGTTTAAGAATGCTTCTGCGCTGGTCGTTGCACCTACGGAAGTTCCTAACAGGATGACCACGATATACATCAGGGCATTGCCTGCTGTTTCTGTTAACTGCTTTACTACGCCGGATTCTTTAAATAAGTTTCCTAACATCAGCATGCCCACCAGGGGAGCCGTTGTGGGAAGAATGAGGCATACCACCGTTGTTACGATGATCGGAAATAAGATCCTCTCTAGTCTTGATACGGGACGGAGCTGTTCCATCCGGATCTTTCTCTCTTTTTCTGTGGTCAGCAGTTTCATGATCGGCGGCTGGATAATGGGTACCAGCGCCATATAGGAATAAGCAGCAACCGCAATGGGGCCCATAAGGGAGGTCATTCCCAATTTTCCTGCAAGGAATATGGAAGTCGGTCCGTCGGCTCCACCGATGATTGAGATGGCAGCCGCTGCCTTATCGTTAAAGCCCATGAAAATAGCAAGAAAATAAGCGGTATAAATACCGAACTGGGCGGCCGCTCCTAAAAGAAAGCTCTTTGGATTGGCAATCAAAGGTCCAAAATCCGTCATGGCTCCTACACCCATGAAAATCAGGGGTGGCAGGATGCCCCATTCATCCAGCTTAAAGAAATAATTCAGCAGTCCGCCTCCGGAGCCATCTGGTCCAGCCTCCATCATAATATCCGGGTAGATATTAACTAACAGCATACCAAAGGAAATCGGTACCAGCAGCAGGGGCTCAAAACCTTTTCTGATAGCCAGATATAAAAATATAAAGGCTACAAGAATCATAATCATATTCCCTGCGGTCAGGTTAAAAAATGCGGTCTGCTGAAGAAGATTTGTAAATGTATTACTTATATAATCCATGTTAATCCCTCCATATGGATTCCGCTCTGTTTATCTTTACAGCGGATTCTTCCGTACTAGTTTAATGTAGCTAAGGTTGCTCCTGCTTCTACTGAGTCACCGACCGCTACATTAACGCTGGCAACAGTTCCATCGGAAGGTGCTACGATCTCGTTCTCCATCTTCATAGCCTCAAGAAGAACCAGTACATCTCCTCTTTTAACTGCCTGTCCCGGGTTTACCTTAAGTCCAAGGATCTTGCCTGGCATGGGAGCCGCCACCTTAAGGCCGCCTTCTGAGCCGACGTTTGCCGCTTTCACTGGAGCTGCCGGTGCGGGCGCTGCCTTCGGTGCAGAGGGAGCTGGTGCGGCTGGTGCAGAAGGTGCAGGCACAGATGCCTTGGTAACTGCTGCCGGCGCGCCTGTGGTTAAGCCTTCTTCTACGGTTACTTCATAAACATTCCCATTCACTGTAATTGTATAGTTTTTCATGATGTTATTCCTCCTGATTGATTAAGCTTTTTTCCATTTACCAGATGGCGCCCGTCTGATCGAGCGGACCACCAGGCCGCTTGGCGAGCTCCCTTCAGATGCCGCAATTGCCGCAGTAATCACTGCTACCAGCTCTAAGTCATCCACAAGTTCTTCGTTCTCTTCTGCCGCAGGGACAGAAACTTCGGGAATAGGTGCAGGAACCGGCTCCTGAGCCTTCCCGTTTATCTTATCTTCAAGCTTCCCGATATACTGGAAGCAGCCGATAAGACAGCTGATGAAAATCAGCACAATAAAAACGGTTCCCATTCCCATCAGGGTATTGAACACGGCTTTTTCCATGCGTTCACCTAATGTATATTCCGGCACAAATGCCACGCTGGTGACCTTCGTTAGTTTTGAATCCGTTGTAATGGAAAATTCCATATTTCTCTTTTCAAATACTGCATTAATTGTAGCACTGTACCCATGACCAATGGCCTCTACCTTCACCGTATCGCCGATTGATACCAGGGCACCAAGCTCATGCTTTACATTCTCCCAGGAGTCCACACCCTCAGCCAGGGCTGCATACTCATCCTGGTACTGCATGTTCTTCTTAAATTCAGGAACCTGGCTGTCCTCAAGACCGGTATACAGCTCCAGGAAGGAACCGGGAAGCTGTTCCATCTGTGTCTGGACCCTGGCATCGATTTCTTCGGCTGCGGTATCGGCTTTGCTGCATGCAGATAATGAAAAGAGGCAGGCTGCCATAATAAGTCCCAATGCTACTCGTTTCATATTCAGTTTCATATACCTGTCACCTCATTCTAAATCGTGCCATGTTTTTTTGCCGGACGATCCTCTCTCTTTGTGAACAGCATCTCAAATGCCGCTATGACCCGTGCTCTTGTTTCGCTGGCATCTATGATATCATCAACATATCCTCTCTTTGCCGCAGAAACAGCACTGGACTGAAGCTGCCTGTAGCTTTCTGCCTGATCGCTGATCAGTGCTTTTCCATCCTCAGCCTTTGCAATCTCATCCGCATACATGATCTTAACCGCTTCAGCCGGTTCCATCATGCCGATACAGGCCGACGGCCAGGCATAAACAATATCTGCACCAATGGACTTGCTGTTCATGGTCAGATAGGCAGTTCCAAGGGCCTGCCCCAGAATAACCGTTACTTTGGGAACTGTGGCATTGGCAAACGCATAGGTAAGCCCTGCAGCTGCCCTGGCAATTTTTTTCTCGGAGCATTTGGTTGCTTCATATCCTTTTACATTTACAAGAGTTAGAACCGGAATACTGAATGCATCACAGAAATGAATGAATCTTGCAGCCTTTTCACAGCCATGCCCGCTTAAAAGAGCATCATATACACCTGTCTTAACGCCGCCTTCATTATAGGATTCCGTTCTGTTTGCAACACATCCCACTGTCATGCCATTTAAACGGATAAAACCGGTTACCATGGAAGCTGCATATTCCTTCCTGGTCTCCATAAAGAAATGATTATCGGAAATCTGAGTCAATGCAATCGCTGTATCCCCAATATAATTCTCCAGGTCGGAGCATACACGGTTTAAATCGTCGTTGCACTCATCATAAGACATGTCATCCTCACTGTTAGAAGGAAGAATGGAAATAAGAGTTCTGATATTATTTATAATGTCATCCGCTTCTCCCGTGAAATCCACCATACCGGCTTCTCGGCTTTGATAGTCTGCGGAAGCAGTGTTGCATTTTTCAGTATAATTTCCCTGAATGGAATTGGGAGAATTGACAAACAATCTGCCGCCCTTGGTTTCCATAAAGGTAAAGTCAGACATTGCTGCAGAAACAGCCATGCCGCCGCCGCAAGTCCCAAATATTGCTGTTATCTGAGGAATTACTCCAGATGCCAGAGTCTGGCTCATATAAATCTCGCCAAATCCATTTAGAGAGTCGGTTGCTTCCTGAAGCCTTAATCCAGCACAGTCGACCAGACCAATCACCGGCGCGCCGGTCTTCATAGCCATGGTGTAGAGCTTTGTGATCTTTCTTGCATGCATCTCCCCTACGGAGCCGCCCAGTACCGATGCATCCTGGCTGTACACATAAACAAGGCATCCCTCAATAGTACCATAGCCAGTAATAACACCGTCAGCAGGAGTTTCTTTTGCTGTCATGTTGAAGTCTGTGTTCCTTGCGGTAACATAGCCGCCAACTTCAACAAAACTGTTCTCATCAAGCAAGGCATGAATCCGGTTGCATGCTGATGTTTCTGTTGAATTACTCATATTGCAATCCTCCATTTTGTAATTTTTTACAGTCATTTGTTAAACATTTAACAAAATCCTATGCAATAACACCAATTTCTGCCAATTATAATTGTATAACTAATTTGGGTAAATTTCAAGTACTAGGCCGTGTATTTTTCACATTATATTAAAACTTTCTGCTTTAAACACAGCACAATATAGGCGAGCCCACCTAAAGGTACCTGATAAAACAAACTAAACAATCTTTAAGACAGTATTTTATCCAATATTAAGGTTTCTCCTCTATCATTGGCCTATATGATAATGAGGAGGCAGATTATGATTAAAGAAATTTTAAAGCACAATGATGTATTTGTAAAAAGCGGTTCCTTTAAATCCTTTGCTTCAAACAAATGTCCCAGGAAAAAGCTTGCCATATTAACCTGCATGGATACCCGGCTGATAGAGCTTCTGCCGGCCGCACTAGACATACATAACGGAGATGTAAAGTTAATAAAAAACGCAGGCGGCTTGATCTTAGATCCATTTGACAGCACAATCCGCAGCCTGCTGATCGCTGTTCTGGAATTCGGTGTGGAGGAAGTCATGGTTATCGGTCATACCGACTGCGGAGCAGCCGTTCTGTCACCGGAAACTATCATCGCCCATTTGCTCCAGAGAGGCATTGACATGGAAACCATACACCGGCTGAAAGAGGAAGGATTGGACTTTGAATCCTGGTTTCAGGGTTTTGAAAACTCGGAAACCGCTGTTCAAAAATCCGTTTCCCTGATTAAAGGCCATCCTCTTATGCCATCCGATGTATCGGTTCTGGGATTTGTCATGGATGTTACCTGCGGAAGGCTGGATTCGGTTTCCTGATCCTTACATAGCCTTACATAGGAAAGAAAGATGCCGGAATCAAATTCCGGCGTCTTTCCCATTTGAATTTTATTTTAGGATTTATATTAGGAATCTATTAAAAAGTCAGTACACCAAGCAAAAGGCCGGCCACCAGGCAAACCAGACTCACTCCCCATATCCACAGGAAACAGGTTTTGATATGGTCTTTGATCTCTACTCCCGCAAGGCCGATTCCCAGGAATGTGGCCGGTACAACAGGACTTATGAAGGTTGCGCAGTTTCGGCAGACTACCATGGTGATGGCCGTATGGCTAGGATCTACGCCAAACTTACTTCCTATACCGATCAAAACTGGAAGGAGACCATAGAAATAGGAATCCGTACAGAACAATAAGGTCAGCGGCACGGACAGTACTCCGATGATAAGCGGCAGAAAACGGCCCATGGACTGAGGGATAAACGCAGCCATTGCGTTAGCCATGTAGTTCATGATCTCACTGTCTTCCAATACTCCAAGGAATACACCGGCTGCCAGTATGGTAGATGCCATCATTAGGCCAGGACCGGCGTGGGACTTAATGATCTTATTTTGAAGCTTCGCACCAGGATAATTGACTAAAAGAGCTGCAACACATCCAATCATAAAAATAAAATAAGACGGCATCGGCATGAAAACAAGTGCTATAATAACAACTAATGTCAGGATTACGTTGAAAGCAAACAGCTTTGGTCTTGCCAGTTCTCCCAGATCGGAGGTAGAAGCACTTTCTTCCAAGGCTTCGTAATCATCAATAACAAGAGTGCTATTGACTCCTGCCCCTCTCTTCTTTTCAACAACGCCCCAGAAAAATGCAGTAAACAGAGCAACTACAATACCAACCGCCTGCATCGGCAAAAGCTTCATCCAAAGGACATTGGCTTCTACCTCCAATACGGAAGCAGCACGCATGGTTGGACCGCCCCATGGAAGCAGGTTCATAACCCCCATGGATGTAACGCATATTAAAAGCAGTGTTGTCGGACGCATTTTCAATTTCTTGTAAACCGGCAGCATGGCTGGAATGGTGATTAAGAACGTAGAAGCGCCGCCTCCATCCAAATGGCCGATGATAGCGATGATACTGGTCATAAAAGTCACACCTACTACATTGTTCCCCACTTTTTTCATAAGCGCATCAATGATGCGGTCAAACATTCCTGCATCTGTCATAATTCCGAAAAACAATACGGAAAATATGAACAGCGCAGCGGTCGAGTGTACCCCGGACACCCCCTTGGAAATAAATTTCCCAACTTCACTGACTGTGAAGGTTCCGGTCAAAACCAGGATCAGCGCACTTACACTGGATACACCGATAAATGCCAGCGCCGGAACAGTAACATTCCTCAGCAGTAAAACAATGATCATGATAATGGTTGCAAATCCTAATAATGCAAGCATTGTCTCATTCATGTTTTCTTCCTCCTCTTAACTTTTTATTTATAGGAACAGTATAAAAGCCTAACCTTACACTCTTCCTCCTTCTCTCTTTCATTTCTTTAAGAGAAAAATTAATAGTTGTTAAGATTAGGCTTTTCTTTTTATATTCTTTCCTTACAGTTCTTTACTGCTTTTAAAATAGCGGAGTCGGAAACCGGTTTATCGATGTATTCATCAATGATTTTCCGTTTCTTGGCCTCCAGGATTTCTCTCGTTACACGGTCCGTCATAATGATCCGGATGATATCCGGGTACTGTCCCTGAAGGGACATGAAAAAATCAGTACCGCTTTTCCCTGCAATTTCATGTTCCGTCACAATGGCATCTATTTCCTGCTCCTTTAGCACTCTCCTGGCCTCCTCAAAATCCATGCATGCCGTCAAAGGTACACGGAGCCTGCCGAAGTTCTTTTCCAGAAGCCGTAATACCTTTGGATTATCGTCGATGACCAAAAGCCTTAATTGCTCCTCACTTTCCTCCTCTGTTTCCTGCTGCTCTCCCTGCTCTTTCTGTTCATTCACAGGAAGGAAAATATGAAAGACACTGCCTTCTCCCAGCCTGCTTTCCGCAAAAACATATCCTTTGTGGGAATGAATGATCTGCTCGACCAGAGAAAGTCCAAGGCCCGTTCCGGTTCCATTTTTCTTTGTTGTAAAAAATGGATCAAAAATCTGTTTTAACACCTCTTCACTCATGCCTTCCCCATCGTCTGCAATGTCAATCCGAAGGTAATAGTTCCACTCCTCTGAAACTGAAGTGAGCTTGTATTGTTTTAATTCTTCCGAGTTTACCCTGCTGCCGTTTATGGTTATGGTTCCTTCCCTGTGACCGATCGCATGAATTGCATTTACACAAATGTTTAATATGACCTGATTCATCTGGGTTTCGTTTCCCAAAAAACATTCATCGGATAAATCAATTTCTTTCTTCAGATGCACATGGGCGGGGCATACGGAGCTTACCATTTTTATGGCACGGACCAGTACCTTTGCGGCGTTTATGTTTTTAAACGCGGTCTCCATATTTTTCCGGCTTAAGGATGAAATCTGCTGGATGATTTCTTTTGCCTTTCTGGAAGCCTCATAAATCTCTGATGCACTGTCATAATTTTCCTCCCCCTCTGAAAGTCCATACATCAGCAATTCGGCATATCCCATGATCGGAGTCAGTAAGTTGTTAAACTCATGGGCAATACCGCCGGTCATGGTTCCCATGATCTGAAGCCTCTGCTGATGGGCGATGGTTTCTTCACTCTGATGCATTTCCTCTAAAATTTTATTAAGCTCCCAGAGATAGGCGATCTCCTCCGTGTCCTTTTTCTTCTGGACCCGTAAATCCCCGATATAAAGCACCATTCCAAGAAGTACGGAAACAATTCCTAAAAAGACAAGGCCCAGCTTGAAAAATCCGGCCGCAACCGGGATATAAATATCATTGTAGTCAATCACCGCACTGACTACCAGAAACCCGTTTCCAATAACAGCCGGTGAATAAGCGCTGACCTTTTTTACCTCCGGAACTCCCGGATCCTGCCACCAGTAGGAATAATATTCGGAGACCCCTGCCTCTCCTCTGTTCTGGTTTTCTATCATCTGCTGCAGGCTGGTTAAATCCTTGTCCGGAAACATCTCCTGCCTGCCGGAGATCACATTGATCCCCCATTGGCTTTGCTGAGGGTGAATGAGGATGATCCCTTTCGAGTCCTTGATTACCACATACCCATTGGTTCCCAGGCGAATGTTGGAAACAAGGGAATTGTAATAATTTTTTTCATTTAAAATAATGGAAAGAGATCTGCCGTCAGGAAGAATTTTCTTTAAAATCAAATACATTTCTCCATTATCCAGTTTGCACTGCCGAAAGCTCACATCCTGTCTGATTTCTGTGACGGAATAGGTTTCAGCCACCCCATATCCATTGATACTTTTTAATAAACTTCCGTCCTGATCCTCCAAAATAACATCAAAAACAAACCGGCTGTGTTTTGTCACATAGCTCTGAAGTATGCTCCATTCTTCCCTGCCCGTTTTTTTATAGTTCTCGTTTTCTATGTCGCACAGGGTGTTTAAATCTGCCTGATATCCTTCAATGAAAATCTTTAAATTTTCTCCCATGCTCTGGGTTGTCAAAAGCATCTGTTTCTTTTGATTATTTATAATCGTTTCTTTATATTCATCCCAGATGCTGAATACAAGACAACAGAAAATCAGCAGCACGGAGGCCATGGCACAAAACATGAAAACCGTCCCATATCTCTTATTTCTCTTTATTTTACTCATGAAATCATCCTCTATTTGCCTGTTCCTCATTGACTTGTCTCCGGGTTAATATTATAATAATTTTAGACTTTACATAAATTTTACTTAGGGGGAAGCTATGTCTGATAAAGTATTAATTGTGGATGATGATCCGGCGGTTTGTAAGTTATTGGAGAAAGTCATGCACAGCAACGATCTGGAAACCAGTGTTGCTGACAGCGGACTTACCGCACTGAATCAACTGAAAAACCACACTTACGATATGATCCTCATGGATGTAATGCTGGGTGATATGGAGGGCTTTGAAGTTATCAAACGGCTGCGAAGCCAGGGCATCCAGACTCCGGTTATGATCGTAAGCGGAAGAAACGAGGATTATGATTCCCTATATGGTCTTTCGGTTGGCGCAGATGATTACATAACCAAGCCATTCCGTCCCCTGGTGCTGGGGGCCAAGGTAAAGGCGTTAATCCGCCGCAACAAAAATCAGGTGCTGTACAGCTCAGATGTTCTGGAATGCGGATCTTTCACTTATAATACTTCCACCATGCGGTTTTATAAAAACGGAGAAGAGATTGTTCTTTCTTCCAAGGAAAGCAGTCTGATGCTCCTGTTTTTAAAGCATCCCGGCCAGGTATTTACAAAAGACATGATTTACGATCATGTGTGGGGAAACAGCGTTGCCGTAGACGATAATGCCATCATGGTGTACATCAACCGCCTGCGTGGTAAAATCGAAGAAAACCGGCAGAAGCCGGTCCATATCGTAACGGTCAGAGGTCTTGGATACCGGTTTATCCCTTAGGCCTCTGGCCTTTTTTTTTTCTTTTCAAGGTATTTCAATGTGGTTTCAGGCACCAGGTCCCTCATTCCTACAAAATCTCCCTTTTCATACCATTTCCGGACTTCAGATGCACTGATTGCCTCTCCCCCGGATCGCATCCTCTCAATTTCCATTACAGAAATTCCATGCCTGGGAAGGATCTTTTTCATCTCCTCATTGTATTGGCTGGTTACCGCGCATACCGGTTCTGTCCCAACGAAACGTGTTGTTATCCGAAGAGCCGGGGCGATACGCCTGCCGAAAAGCTCTAAGTCCAGCCGGCAGCCGGCCCTTTCCCCCCGGACCTTTTCCTTTATGAAATAGGTTGGAAAGGTTGCTGCGGATATGACATAATCAGCTGCCTGATGAACGATCGCCCGCGGCAGATCTCTCAGGCCCTCCCGCACCATTAAAAAACGTTCATCCGCCCCAAAACTGCTTCTGTTATCGGCAAGAACCAGTACATGGACATAGTCACAGCAGGTAAGGGCCTGTTCTATCAGATATCGGTGACCGTAAGTAAATGGATTGCAGTTGGCAACGATGGAACCGATGACCATATCTGGTTTCAGAGCCTCCTTAGGAGACTCTGAGATCAGACGGTTCGCAAACTCTTCAAACCCGTTTTTCCTGTTTTCCATAAAAAGGACCTCATCGGTCATAAGAACCGGATAAAATCCAAGGTCTCTAAACATCTCCCTGTTTTCCGGCTTTGTGTATATAAGAATATGGGATCTGCCGTTCTCAAATTCATACTGGGTCAGGTATGAGATGATCGAACCGGATAATCCAAACCCACGTGCGCGTTTATCAACCGCAATGCATTTTAAGACATTCTGTTCTGCCGAGCCGGTGGCCTGGATCCGGTAATTCTCATCAAGCAGGCATACGCTGTATTCGATTCCCTGATCATAATCCAGATCATTCCGTTTTAAAAAATCCTTTAAAAGTTCCAGTTCTTTTCCTTTTAACGGTCTACCCTCCAGCTTTACGAATTCCATAGAATCCTCCCCTTTACCGGTTCTTCTGCCAGATCATTCATGAAAATTGCAACAGCCAGAAGATCTGCACATCCTCCGGCACTTATATTTCCCTTTATAAAATCCGCATCCATTCGTTTTAATGTCACCATGCTTTTGTCTCCATAAGCCCCGCCGGCAAGCAGGAAATTCCCAGCAATGGACTGTACCTTCAAAAGAACGGACGGATTATGTCTTGCAATGATGTTAGAGTCCTCTACCCTGCTCATGAGCATAAATAAAGTTTCCAGTTTGATCCGATTCCAGTCCCGGCCTTCCTTAACCCCTTTTGCTATGACAGGAAGGGCGATCCTGCGAACGGAAGCATAGCCGCTTATGGCCTCTCCCCTTGCACCGGTAAGCCCGTATTGATTCAGATTTTTTTCACCATTGCTGGTAAACGCCTGCATCTCCTTTAATTCCTTTATAAGGGTCTCCCTTGCCATGGCCTGCTCCATTTCCACCAGATACTCTGCGGTCACGGTTCCATGAGCCTCCATACAGGCCCCGGCTGCTGCACTTAAGATTCCCAGGTGAAAGATCAGACCTTTATGAGTATTTACCCCTGCCGTAGCCTGATACATGGCTTCCTCCGCTGACAGACCGATCCGGCGGATGCGCTCAAACAGCAGCCCTGGCATGTGGGGAAGCCTCATGCCTTCTAAAGCCATGGATACAAAATACGGCTCCAGGGCTCTGGCACTCTTCTCAAAGGAGGTAACATCCATGTCTTTATGAGCACCCGGGGAATACAGATCCACCAGGCCGGGCTTGGGGGTCGTATAGACCTCCTCAAGCATGGCCCGGTAAGCCAGGTTCCCAATGTGAAAAGCCGCCTCTGTCATTGTCTCTTTTGGTTTCTCACAAGAACTGCTATTCATTATTTATTCTCCTGTAAACTGAAACTCCCTGATCTTACGAACCACATCCATAACAGTACCATCCCGGCTTTCGATGATACCTACCACCTTATCATCAAACTGTACCTTTTCCGGTTCTCCTGTAATGGAGTATGCGATATCCCGCAGTTCCTCAATGGTCTTAAACGGCAGATCCACATCTTTCATACACTGGATTAATTCCTGCCTTCTTGGATTGATTGCAATTCCATAATCCGTGATCACCACATCAATGGATTCGCCGGGTGTTGTAACCGTTGTTACATCTGTGCAGACTGCCGGAATCCTTCCCTGCAGCAGCGGAGTAATCACGATGGTACATTTTGCTCCTGCCGCAGTGTCCGGATGACCTCCCTGAGCGCCTGTAATCATGCCGTCAGAGCCAACCACTACGTTGCAGTTAAAATTCACATCCACTTCCAGAGCTGCCAGGATCACAAAATCCAGCTTGTTGACAACAGCTCCCTTGTTAAAGGGGTCGGCATATTCTCCTGCACTGATCCGAAAATGCTTTGGATTCATAACGGATTCTACCGCATCCAGATCGAAATCCTGGGTATCTAACAGGGCATCCACCTGACCGTTCTCCAATAAGTCGCACATGGGCTTTGTCAGTCCTCCCACTCCGAAGCGCATGCGCACATTTCTCTCCTTCATGATTTTTGCAAGTGAAATGGTGGAAGCAATGGAAGCTCCGCCTACTCCGGTCTGGTAAGAAAATCCGTCTTTAAAATACGGGGTATTCACGACAAAATTGGTGCAATAATCAGCCATCATAAGCTTTCGCATATCTGTGGTTGGTTTTGCGGCTCCGGTAGCAATCTTCTCCGGATTCCCGATCTCATCAACAACTACCACATAATCTACCTTTGTCATGGAAATATGGGCGGGGAAGTTTGGGAATGGAACCAGGCAGTCCGTGATTGCAACCACTTTATCCGCATAATCTGCATCCACCATGGAATAAGAGAGAACGCCGCAATCAGACTTTCCGCCGATGCCCCGGCAGTTTCCATAGTCATCGCAGGTGGGTGCACCGATAAATGCAATATCGATCCTTACCTCACCGGTTTCAATGGCACGGACTCTACCGCCATGGGAACGCATAATGGCCAGGCCCTTTAGCTTTCCTTCTGATATGGCCCTGCCGATCTTTCCCCTGACGCCGGAGGACTGAATCCCGGTAATGGTCTCATCCTCTATGTAGTCCACCAGTTTATCATGGGCTTTACCAAGGGAGCTTGCACAGATGGTGATATCCTTGATTCCCATGTTGTGGATCTCCTCCATTACCATGTTTACCACATAGTCGCCTTCCCGGAAATGATGATGAAAGCCCAGAGTCATGCCATCCCGGATCCCGCATTTCACCAGACAATCGTGAATGCTGTCCACCAGCTTGCTCCCTTCCGAATTGATCACGCACTTTGTAAATGGACCATCTTTTTTATACACAGATCCATCAAAGTGATGTACTCCCATAAACGGTTCTTTTCCTGTGAGTTTTAAGATTTCTTCCGGAATATCTCTCCCTACTGCATTAATCATCTTACAATCCTCCTTTGTATACGCCAGAGGCCTTGGCAAGCTCTATGGTTCTCTTGGCTCCGTCATAGAACGCAATGTCGATCATTTTTCCGTCTACGATAAATACTCCGATTCCCTTTTCTTTTTTGTCCTCGATTTCCATAACCACCTTTTCTGCAAAGATGATATTCTTCTGTGCCGGCGTAAAGATATCATGGACGACCGGGATCTGGCGGGGATTGATAATGGATTTTCCGTCAAATCCCATCAAATGAATGGTTTCCACATCCCGACGGAAGCCCTCCATATCATTAAGGTCGGTATATACCGTATCAAAGCACTGGACTTTTGCTGCCCTGGCTGCAATGATCAAGTTCTGTCTGGCCCCCATCAGCTCAATTCCTGTTCCTGTAATATAGGTCTGTAAGTCTTTGGTATAGTCCCCGCCGGAAAGTGCGATTCCAAACAGCCTCTCAGAAGCCTCACAGACATCCAGCGCCTTCACCACACCTCTTGCAGATTCTATGGCAGCCATAATGAGCGTTCTTCCTTCAGGAATGCCAAAATCCTCTTCTGCAATCCGGATCTCAGCCTCCACCGCTTTAACATCCTCAGGTCTTTCTGTTTTCGGAATCCGGATCGCATCACAGCCGCCTGCGACTGCACATCGGATGTCTTCCTTCCAATAAGGAGTATCCAGGCCATTGATCCGGACTACCCGCTCGCAGCCCCTGTAATCGATCTCCTGTAGTGCATGATAAAGGGAAAACCTGGCTGCATCCTTTTGATTTTCTGCGACCGCATCTTCTAAATCCAGCATAATGGAATCCGGTTTATAAATATACGGATCCTTAATGAGGCCCGGTTTTTGGGCATTTAAAAACATCATAGTTCTTCTGAGACGTTTCTTATTCGGATTCATGATTTCCTTCTGCCTCCCCAAAGAATATTTTCAAACTGGTCCGTGGAACGGGATACCGCACCTTCCACCCGCGCCTTAATGGTGCAATCCAGTGCTCCCTTATCAACAACTGTGATTCTCACATTGTCGATTCCCAGATTCTTTAGGGTTTCCATAATTACCTTCCGGATCCTGTTGCCATACTGGTTTATTACTGCGCTTTCCAGTACAAAATCGATTTTACCATCACCTGGCTCTACAGTCACCTGACAGTCGCTGGACTCCAATGTACCGGCCATGGCTGGTTTTTTAATTTCCATTTTGCTTAAAGCCTCCCTTTTATGTTCTATACTTTCATTTTAAAGGGAGAATCTTAACCTGGGAAAAAAGGAATCTTAAAATTTATTAAGAAAGGGGCAGATTCTTATCTGCCCCTTTCGGTCAACCAGGAATTTATCATACTCTCAACACGTCCGTAAAGCTCCTCAACCGTATGGCTCCGGCTGCGGCCGCATAGCTTTGCATCCTTTTCACACATCAGGCATCTGCGCACAGGGTATCCCAATTCCGCTCTGCCGATCCCGATTCCAGCCTCACCATATACGTCGATATCAAACAGCCTTCCAAGAGGATGGGTTTCTTCCATGTGAATCGTTATCTTTTTCACAAGAAGTGAGTCCTGACTTTTCACTGCGTAGAGTTTTAAATAGCCGGCCTTCTCTTTTACCACAGTTTCTTCCGTCACAGTCAGCCCATGTTCCAAAAGCAGGCGGTTAAGTTCTTCTCCCCCCGAGGAAAACGCCAGAAAGATACCGGGAGAGGTTTTCCTTGGACCGGGAATGTTCATCCCAAGAGCCACAATCGTGACTTCCTCATGCTTTTTATGAAGTACTTCCTGCATACTCACTTTCTTTTCCCGGAAAGAAAGCATCTCATCTAAAGTCACATACTCTTCCACTTTTGTTTTTTCCTCTTTACTTCCTGTTAAGGGTGTTACTTATTCCCTGATTTCAATGATTCCGAAGCTACCGTCTGACCGTTTCTGAAAGGTGATTTTCGATGTTCCTTCTCCCATGGTCACGCCTTTATCCGTCATGTTCAGTGAAACTGTATCCACATTGGCCACCGCTACCATCAGATCATCTCCAAATACCATATCAGGGTTCTGCTTAAATAAATCTTCCCGGTTATTAAGGGTGATCGTCTCCTCATCTGCTGTTACGAAAACACAGGGATAAAACAGCAGGTCTGCAAATGCTTCCAGATCCCGGTCTCCTACCGCTTCCTGAATCTTTTCGGCAAACGCCTCCACCTTTTTTCCCGCTCCAGTGCTTTCTTCACTCTCCACGGCCTCTATTCCCGGCCCTGACTGGCCCATATCCTCTTCCGGAACCGTTTTCTCATCTCCTTGATTTGTCCCGGATTTCTCCATTCTGACGGCCGCAGTCTCTGAGTTTGCCGCTTCCGAAGGAGCTCCGCCCAAATCTGCAGCTTGCTTCCTGCCGCAGCCAGCTGTCAACAGCACAGCAAAAGCGACGGCAAAACATAATAAACTGATTTTCTTTTTCAGCATTTCCTGGTTCCTCCCTGCGTCCATTTTCTAATCCGGGTACAGTTTAGCACCTGCCAGACTGTTAAGTCAATAGGGTTTCTAAAACCGTAAACCTTAGTCATCTTTCCGTAAGATTCTCGTCTGTTCTTTATCCATTATTTATATTCTTTATGAAGGGTGAATCCCCTTCCCCGCACCTCATTGACCTGGTTAATGATCATGAATGCACTGGGATCGATCCCCATGACCAGTTCGTTCAGCTTTGAAAGCTGCCTCCCGGAAATTACGGTTAGAACCGTAAAGGAAGCCGTTCTTAAATATCCTCCTTCACTGGCAAGCAAGGTGGTTCCTCTGTCCATCCGGGATTGGATCGCCTGGCTGATCTCCTCATACTTTTCACTTATGATTTTTACCTGCATCTGGTTGCGGCCGATTAAGAGTACCTTATCAAGAACTGTGCTGTAGGTAAGCACCAGCAGGATTCCGTAAAGGATCTGCTCCTTATTGGAAAATAACATCTGTGAAAGAAGGATCAGGCAGTCAAAGGCCGACATGGTCATGGATACGGACAGATTCATTTTTTTATTAAGGACCAGAGGGGGAATATCCATTCCTCCGGTGGAAGCACCGGCCCGTATCACCATACCGATGCCCGCTCCGATCAAAAGTCCGGAAAAAACAGTGGCCAGCATCCGGTCATCTGTCATTGCAGCCTGACCGAACAGATTTTCAAATACTCCTAATATAAACGGATAATAAAAAGTACTGATCATGGTTGTGAATGCAAATTGCTTTCCCAAATAGAAGGCTCCCGCCACAAACATGATAATATTAAAGGCTCCGACAAAGGCAGCTACGGGAATGCCAAACTGGTGATGGGCCACCAAAGCAAGTCCGGTGGTTCCGCCTGTGATCAGTCCCCCCGGCAGAATAAACAAGGATACGGCCAGAGCATAAATGGTATTGCCCACAAGCACTGTTGCGATCTTTTTCATATTCATACTTTTGTAATTTCCTTTCCTTGTATAAACAAACACTCCTAATATACCATGTGGCAATGTTTTATACAATTTATTTTCTGCCGTTTCTGTCAGGAATCCCTTTGAAATATCAGTATCTCCTTTAAAACGGAATGTAATTCGGACTGCTGTTAATAAAGAACAAAAATGAGACGTAAGGGAACGCTATTGTTTCCTTACGCCTCACTCTTTTATGTATTCGGTCAGTTAGGGATAAGTCCCATAACTCCAGGCATGGATAAGTATTTATGGAAAATATTTTTTATGCACCAGGCCGTTGTCAGTCGGTCTGCTCCGGCCGTCAGATATACCGGATAGCTTTTTACGACCTCTCCGTTTAAGCGGTAAATAACAGTTCCCACCGTCTGTCCCTTACGTACCGGAGCATTTAATTCCTTGGGGACCTCAGTCTGTACCGTAACCTCTTCCTCATCCGCCAAAAGGAGGTTTAAGCTCTTTTCTTCCTCCCCGCCTATGCTGCAGGATACAAGGACCGGTTCATCCAGGCGTCCGGAGGAAGAAATCCCATCGATTACAGGAATATCCGGAAGGCTGACGTCTTCAAATACGTTCCTGTAATGAAAGCGTTCCATCCCGTATTGGAACAGCTTTCTTGCATCTGACCATTTATAAGCCTTATGAGGCGGCCATCCGCAGCCTAAAAGGGCGATGGTATAAACTCTTCCATCATCCTGGACAGCTCCCACATAAGAATAGCCGGCTCCTCCGGTAAACCCTGTCTTACCTGAAAATGCCCCGTCCATCATGGCCAGGAGGGTATTGTGGTTATTGCAGGAGAAAGAACGTTTTCCTTCCAGATCAGCAAAGGCATAGCTTCTTGTTGCCGTAATATCAAGAAATTCCTCTTTTTTGGGAGACTGGCCGATGCAGTAATTCATGATCCTGGCTAAATCTGCGGCTGTTGTGGAATGGATCTTCACCTGTCCATCCTTTTCTTCTTTGGCATCCAGCCCATTAGGTGTAATAAAATAGGTATCTTCGCAGCCTAAATCCCTGGCCTTCTGGTTCATCAGCCTGGCAAATCCCTCCTGGCTCCCTCCTATGTGCTCTGCGATCATCATGGCAGCATCATTATGGGATTCCAGCATCAGGCTGTAGAGTAAATCCTTTAGCAGAAACGTCTCTCCCTTATAGACCCCTAAATGAACCTTAGGCTGGGAAGCCGCATTCTGGCTGGCTGTTACCGTGTCAGAAAGATTCCCGCTCTCCAGGGCGAGGATGCAAGTCATGATTTTTGTGGTGCTGGCCATGGGCCGGACCAGTTTCTCATTTTTTCCATATAAAACACGGCCGGTTGAGGCGTCCATCAAAACTGCTGATTGGGCATAAAGATTCAGCTCATCCTTTGTCTGAATCGTTGTGTTTTTTTCTTCCTTCTCCTCTGTTACTGTTGCGTTATCATTAACGGCCTCTTTTCCCGTCAGCCAGACCGCGGCGGCCCCTGTCCCTATAAGAAAGACAAACGCTGCTGCCAGCAGGATTCCTATGGCATGCCTCATGAAAGAGCCTCCCCCATGGATTTATTTTATCCTATTCCAATGGTTTTTTAATTATTCCCCTTTACTTTCCGAACGTATTTTCGGTATAATAAGAAAAGAAAGAAATTTAAGTAAATGATGCCTAAGGAGGGTATGTCATGGCACCGGAGCCCTTAATTTTTCACATAGATGTGAACTCCGCATTTTTAAGCTGGGAATCCGTCAGCCGGCTGGAAGCTGACTTTAGCGCCCTTGATTTACGTACTATTCCATCGGCTGTAGGCGGCGACGCCTCTTTAAGGCATGGGATCGTTCTGGCAAAATCCACGCCCGCAAAAGCATTTGGAATCATAACCGGAGAGCCCATCAGCCAGGCTCTGCGCAAGTGCCCAACCCTTACCGTTGTTCCGGCCCGGTTTGACGTATACCTTGATAAATCCCGGAAGCTTATGGAGCTTTTGTCCGATTACACTCCAGACATTGAAAAATTCAGCATCGACGAGGCATTTCTTGACATGACCTCTACCATCCACCTCTTCGGCCCCCCGCTGGAGGTGGCAAATCAGATACGGGAAAGGATCTGGCGGGAGCTGAAGTTTACGGTGAATGTCGGTGTGGCTCCCAATAAGCTCCTGGCTAAAATGGCATCGGATTTTAAAAAGCCCGATCTCTGCCATACCCTGTTTGCCCATGAAATACCTTCCAAAATGTGGCCGCTTCCCATACGGGAACTGTTTTTTGTGGGCCATTCCGCCCAGAAAAAGCTGGAAGGCATCGGCATCCACACCATAGGGGAACTGGCGGCCTGCAGCGTAAGTCACTTAAAACCCCTGCTGGGGGAAAAGTATGCACTGCTGATCCATGATTATGCCATGGGCATTGACACCTCGCCCGTGGAAGAACGGGAGCCCTTAAACAAGGGTTACGGAAACAGTACCACCCTTTCCCATGATATCGACGACTTAGACGTGGCCTGCCAGGTTCTCCTGTCCCTATGCGAAACCGTGGGCGCCCGTCTCCGTTCAGACCATGTCTTATCTGACTGTGTCTGTGTGGAGATCAAAGACTGGAATTTTCATACCAGGTCCCATCAGATGACCTTAAACAATCCTACGGACTCCACGACTGTGATTTATGAAAACGCCTGTAACCTGCTTAAGGAGCTTTGGGACCGCACCCCTCTTCGCTTAATCGGCGTGCGTGCCACCAAGATTTCTGAGGAAGGGTTTTGCCAGCTTAATTTATTTGAGTCAGAGCAGGCCCGCAAGATGAAGGAAATGGAAAAAGCCGTGGATCATATCCGCGGCAAATTCGGAACTGACAGCGTCAAAAGAGCCAGTTTCTTAAAAAAAGATTCGATTGTGGGCCATACATCCGGCCGGGGGAAATCCGGCATAAAATAAAGGAGCGGCTACAGCTGGCCTCCGATGGCTTTAAACCCTTCGCCGTAGACCTCATTGGAATCCGTGATGATGAGGAAAGCCTCTTTGTCTGTTTCGTGAATCGCACGGCGGATGGGCACCACCTGACTGTTATTGCATGCGCACATGATCACCTTCTTTTCATTCAGGGAATAAGAACCCTGTCCCTGAAGAAAGGTGCAGCCACGTCCGGTACTTTCCTCAATTCTCTGTGCCGCCTCTTCCGCATGGGAGGTAACCACAAAAACCAGTTTTCCGGCTCCCAGGCCATACATGATCTTGTCGATCACCATGGTGGTCACAATGGTAGAAAGCATGCCCAGGATGACCGCATCCAGATTGCGGAACACCAGTCCTCCGGCGATGATTACCACGGCATCCACCACAAGGGATATCTGCCCGATGGTCAGGTGAGGAAAAATCTTCCGGATCGCCATGACCAGAAAGTCCGTACCTCCTGTGGAGCAGTTTCTTAAATAAACGATGGTTAACCCCAGACCGGAAAAGATTCCGGTGCAGGCAGAAGCATACAGAGGATTTCCCTGATAAACCGGCAGATAAGGAACTACATAGTCCAGGACAAGGGCAAAGATGATCATGCTCTTCATGGAACGGAGCAAAAACCGCCTTCCCAAAAGCCTGTAACTGACTAACACGATGGGAATGTTTAAGACTATGCTGGTAATGCCCATTGGAAGGCCGAACAGATAGCGCAGAATCAGTGCGATACCCGATACCCCAACAGGAGCGAACTCCGCATTTACTGCAAAATTATAGATTCCAATATTAAATAAAATTGCTCCCGCCAAATCACACAGAAGATCGATCCCCAACTCCTTTGGCGAATATTCCTGTTTGATTGTTATCATGAGTGTGCTGCCTCCATTTCTTCCGCCCTGTTATCTCCTTATAGAAAATAATCATTAATTTCAAATTCCTTTTTTCCGATCCGCACCTGCTTCATGAGGATGTTCACTTCCCCCTCCTCTTCAGAGCAGACTCCGGTCACCTGAATCTGTGTCTTACCATAGGATTCCGTCAAAACCAGTTCTTTATCCATAATTCCCCTGTCTGCAAGCGCTTCCGCCAAATCCAGCAGAACTTCATCCACATCTTCCCTTATATGGTTCCTTTCTAATTCCTTTTCCAATGCTTCATAAATATCCTGATCTAACATATTAAGAACCCCTCTTTCATTTTCTACCAGCTAATTATAACCCATAGATTCTCCTTGTCAATCACCACCCACCATGTTAGAATCGGTTTATGAAAATGACTATGAATTATACCATAACACAAACCTTTGAAGATATGTCTGTAAAACAGTATTTATTAAATCTGGGTTACTCCCAGAGTCTCATAAGACAGCTTCGGAACCGATCAAACGGAATCACTGTGGGAGGAGAGCCTGTCTATACAACCCACGTACTTAAACCTGGCGAGCTTTTAACCATTTTTATCTGCGAAGAAGAAAGTTCTAAGAATATTGTTCCCACTCCCATGCCGATCCATATCCAGTACGAGGATGAACATATCCTGGTCATTAACAAGGAGGCCGGTGTACCCATTCATCCATCCCAGGGGAACTTTGATCATACCCTGGCTAACGGGATCGCCTATTATTTTGAAGAAAAGAACGAGGCCTTCATCTACCGGGCCATCAACCGCCTTGACCGGGATACCACCGGACTTTTGGTGGTGGCAAAAAATCCTTTAAGCGCCTGCATTCTTTCGGATATGGTGAAAAAAAGAGAGATTCACCGCCGTTACCTTGCGATTGTCCAGGGAGAGCTTCCCTTAGAAGGAACCATCGACGCCCGGATTGCCCGGGTAAACGGCTCTACCATTGAACGTTGCGTGGACCCGGTAAATGGAGAAGAGGCGCGAACTCATTATAAACGGCTTTATTATGACCCTGTGACAAGGCATTCTCTTGCAGGTCTTTGCCTGGAGACCGGCCGCACCCACCAGATCCGGGTCCATTTAAACTCCATCGGTCATCCCCTGCCAGGGGATTTCCTTTATCATCCGGATTACCGTTACATTACCCGTCAGGCCCTGCATTCCTTCCGGTTGGATTTCCTTCACCCAATCAAAAAGGAGCCTCTTTCTTTTGAGGCGCCACTTCCTGATGACATGAAGTTTCTTGGGATCACATCCACCGAAGGCCTTTGGGATAATGATTTTTAAGAATCCCCCCGGCCAGCTTGGCAAACCCGATGGAATATCCGTCGGTATTAACAAGCACCCAGCCTTTTTTATTGTCAAGTGAAAGGGAAGTCTCTCCTGCCAGAGTCTCTCCCTTTAAATACTTTATAATTTCCTCTCCGTCAGCCGGCAGGTCGATGAAGCGGTTTACTTCTTCCTTTTTAAGGAAAAGAGCAAAGCCATGAGAAGGCTCAAACCGGTTCTTTTTCACAGTTCCCAGGTGAAGCCCCGGACGAATGATTTTCATGCCTTTAAAATCAACCATTTCCGGTGGGATCAGATACAGCTGGTCCCCAAAGAGAATATATTCCTTTCGATGAAGCAATGGGGCAGAGTTTACCAGAAGGTCTTTTAAAAACATTTCAACTTCTTTTATCACGGATTTGTCGCTGCAGTACTCCGGCATGGTCTGCCTTTTTTCAGAAGTCTCATCTTCCCGCTTTTTTAATACGGCCAGGTAATGGCCTTCCCCTTCTGACTTATCAGGCCAGATGCGGAAGGTCTTTTCTAATTCTGCCATACCGGATTCGCTCCATGACCGACGGCCCGGATAAAGCCCGGGATGTGTTCCTGCATCTGCGATGGAAAAGCCGGTATGAGTAAAAAGAAAACGTTCAATGACCTGTTCATTTTCCTCCGGAGAAAAGGTGCAGGTGGAATAAACGATGGTTCCCCCGGGCTTTAACATGACCGCTGCATTGGAAAGGATCTCTTCCTGACGGTCCGCGCAGGCTCTTACATGCCCGGGCGTCCATTCCAGTCTGGCTGCCTCATCCTTGCGGAACATCCCTTCTCCGGAACAGGGTGCATCCACCACAATCCTGTCAAAAAAGCCGGGAAACCGAAGAGACAGGCTCCCGGAATCTTCGTTTGATACAACCGCGTTTCCGATTCCCAGACGTTCTACGTTTTGGGAAAGAATTCTTGCCCTGGCAGGATGGATCTCGTTGCTTAGAAGGAAGCCTTTTCCCTGCATCCGCCCTGCAATATGAGTGGTTTTTCCTCCTGGCGCTGCGCATAGGTCAAGGATCTTTTCCCCTGGCTTTGGATCTAACAGTTCCACAACGGCCATGGCGCTTGGCTCCTGGATATAATATAGACCTGCCTCATGGTATGGATGCTTTCCCGGCCGCTCGGCTGCCTGGTAGTAATACCCTTCTGCTGCCCATGGAATCTTTTCCAGATGAAATGGGCTGATCTCAATAAATTTCTCTCTGGAAATCTTTAAGGGATTTACCCTTAAGCCCTGTACCCGTTCCTTATCATAGCTTTCAATAAAAGAATCATACTCCGCTCCTAAAAGCTGTTTCATTTTTTCCCTGAACTCATCCGGTAATTGAATCATTATTTTTCCTCTGAAATTAAATTTTATATAAAAATAACACTTGTCTATTATTATTTTCCGAAGTAAGTGCCAAACTAGGAAGAGACGAATGACCGGAGGTGCCTTATGTCCCTATTAACCATTACTGCTTACTTCATTATACCCATATATACTATTCTGTTTGCCTGGGGAACCAACTGGTTCACATTAAATTTTTCCGTATTAGGAAATTTATCCTCCAGAAAAAATCTGTTTCTCCTATGGGGTATTATCATAGGAACGTACTTTTATTACATTTTAAAGCGGATCATAAGCGGACTTCCCAGAAACAGAAAAGAAACCGTAATGAGCATCACTGCTCTTTTGCTTCTGGTTCTGGCAGTCATCACGCCTTATCTGCCGGATTCACAGCCTCTTCATGCGGTCTTCCATGTTATTTTATCCTTTTTAGCATCAATTTCTCTTCTTATCTGCCTGTATATGATCGTCTGGAAGCTTTACTGCATGAATCAGGAGGTTTACCGGCCCTATTGGCATTGCTTACTGGTGATTACGGTATTGTCCGCCTTTTTATTTTTCCTGACTGGAATCGTAAGCACAGTGCTGGAAATATTTTTCATCCTGTCCTGTACCTATCTGCTTCAACGGCTTTACCGCAGAGTCCAGGCCCCAAAAAACAGATGGAGATACGATCGTCTGTGATAAAATATGATAAAAAAGGAAAGTGCCCGGAAGAAAGAAATTTTCTTACGGGCACTTCCATTTTTCCTGGTGCCATGCCAGCGTTGTTAAAAATAACTGAATGAATTATAAAACAAAAACCCCTGCTTTGTCAATAAAAAACATCCTCTGCCATGAAGCCGGTGATGGTTAAGGCCGGATCACCAGACGGGCTCCTGCCATTTTTTCTGCTATTTCATACATATTGGTTACTGAGCCAACCTTCAGCTTGTCTGATAATTCATAATAATTTAAGCAGGTTCCGCAGGTAAGGATTTCCACTCCCTGTGCCTCTAAGTTCTTTAAATCCTCCAGGGACTGGGAGCCTTCCACGGATAACCTGGCTCCTCCATTGTAGAGCAGGACCGTTTCAGGAAGATCTTCCAGCTGGGTAAGGGCATAAACAAATCCCTTCATCAGAATGCGCCCAAGCTCTTCATTGCCTCCTCCCATCTGATCCGATGAAAGAACCGCAACAAGACCTTTTTTTCTGGCATCTGGAATACATTCTTCCTCTTTTACTGATTCTTCTGTTTCATCGGATTCTCTGTCTACATGGAACAGGATTTCAAATTCCCCTTCCGCTTTTTTCTCTGAAACCGGAGAAACACCCTCATAATTCCCCAGCTTTATTACATTCTGAACTGCAATTTCATTGTCTACAAGAACTTTTAATAACCCCTTTTCCATACCCTTTAATGCCTCTTTTGCCTTAATAACCGGCTGTGGGCATGTAAGGCCTCTGGCATCAACGATTTTCTCCATATTACCGTTCTCCTTTGCTTCTATTTTCTCTTTCCAGTTCTTCCATCACAATAATCATGGACCTTAAAAGCCGTCTGTTATTTTTTGACAGCATTGCCGCCATCTGCACCATCTCAATGATTTCATAATCATCCTGGCCCGATTCCCCGCGCTTTGCATCTTCCTCCAACAGGGAAAAGAAATCCGACATTTTAAGTCCAAACGCCCTGCAGATCCTGCCGAGTTTCGGCAGGCTGATATTAGCTCTTCTACCAAATAAACTGGACAATGTAGACTGAGCGATCCCGCTTTCTTTTGATAACCTGTACATAGACCACTCTTTGCTTCTGTTGATTTCCTCGATTTTCTTAAGTACCGCCTCGTTGTCCATACAGCTATCCCTCACTTCCATAGATACAATTATAGTAGTATATAGTATGCAGCTTTGATAGATTGCAATACTCGCTTTATATGCTTCTATTATTTGTAGTGTCTATGATCTGCAAGGTTTCAAAATCACAATTCCTTATAAAATCACAATTCCTTATAAATCTTAAAACCGGGACCAGTCCTATGGACCGCCCCGGCTTTTCCTCTGTTTATTCTTCGTCTTCGCCTACAAGCTCATCATATTCCGCTTCGTCCAGTAATTCGTCAAAGGCTTCCGCAACGATCTCATATTCATCGTCATCTTCAATATTTTCAAGATTTGGCTGCCCATCCTCCTTCTCAGAATAACGGTACAGATAAACTTCTCCTTCTTCCTCTTCTGGGCCATTCATAGGAAGCAGCGCTATATAATCTCTTTCGCCTGCTGTGAAAATGGTAAGTACTACACATTCCAGCTCTGATCCGTCATCCAGTGTCAGTGTAACTGTCATTTCCTCCTGCGGTTCCATATCATCCCGCTCTAAATTAGGATCCTGTGCCATTCTGATACCTCTCTTTTTTCTTAATCTAGTTGTACGGCGCATCTGTCGCCTGCTTCCACTCTATCAAACTATCCGGCAAAAATCAAGGGATTTTACCGTTAATATTCAATTCCCTGCCTTGCTGAAATACCTCTGTCGTATGGATGCTTCACCTTTCTTATTTCCGACACATAATCCGCCATTTCCACAAGCTTTTCTGAGGGTTCTCTTCCTGTGAGAACCACTTCAAGTCCCTCCGGACGTGCAGAAAGAAATTCCAAAACCCGCGTTTCCTCTACAAGGCCAAAATTACATACAGCCATGATTTCATCAAGGACCAGCAGATCAAAATTTTCCTTAACCGCCTTCTTTAAGGTCATTTCCAATAGCTGGTAATAATAAATTCCTGCTTCCTTTTTCTGTTCAGGGGACATTCTAGAAAAAAAGCCAAAGCTTCGCTCACAGGGTGTTACCGTAATACGGTCAAGCCCGCATAATGCTTTAACTTCACCGGAATGATCGGTTTTTAGGAAACGGGTAATGAGCACCCGTTTCCCGCTGCCGCAGGCACGCACAGCCAGTCCTATGGCAGCCGTTGTTTTTCCCTTCCCATCCCCGCAGTATATGTGTACACAAGATTTCATATCTCTATCTCCTTTCCTTAATATTGCCCATTTTTTCAGGGCATAGAGGTATACCCGCAGGGTGTTTCCTTAATATTGCCCATTTTTTCAGGGCATAGAGGTATACCCGCAGGGTGTTTCCTTTTTTGCTGCCCCGGTCATTCCCGTTCCAGATATTCCCGGACAAAACGGGAAACTTCCTGCTTTTTACTGTATCTTTCCCGCACATAATTGACGTGAAGCCGTTCCTTAGACCTTGTCATGGCAACGTAAAACATCCGCCGCTCCTCTTCCAAATCAGCGGGGAGCACCGCCTTCTGGTGAGGCGTCACGCCTTCGTTGGCGTCCAGAATGTAGACGATCCGGTATTCCAGGCCCTTGGAGCTATGCATGGTCATAAGGGCAACTCCCTGGGAATTTCCTTCCCTTAACTGAGCCTGAGTTTTTAATTCCTCTCCATATTCCTTCATATGTCGGAACCATTCCTCTGCAGTGGGATAACCGGCTGCACTCTCCTGAAGCTGATCCAAAACCTCCAAAAGCTCCTCCGGCTTCATCCTCCGGTACTGGGCGTATTCCCGAATGTAATCGTCATATCCCACCGCTTTCCGGATATAGTTTACAGAAGCCACCGGCGCCATATTCCTTATCATCTTTAAGTCGTATTCCAGCTGTTCGACCCGTTCCACCATCCAGCTCCTGTCCTGATAAAAGGATTTTACCGATTCCCAGTTTACCGGATTATTTTCCACCGCATCCCGGCTGATATAGCGATTCGGCCGGTTGACGATCTGGAGCACATTGGTCCTGGACAGATCACCGGACGCTGCCTGGATATAGGAAATTATATTTTTTGCAATCCAATGATCGTATAGGTTGGGGACGGAATCCTTCATGGAGAAGGGGATGTTATATTCCATGAACTTTTCGATTAAGAGTCTGGGGCCCAGATTCGTCCGGTAAAGGACTGCAATCTCCTGCCAGGCAAATCCGGCTTTTGCATAAGCCATGATTTCCTGAACAATCTCTAAGGTTTCCTCCTGTGGATCCTGCCATACTCTTGTAACAACCGGCTTTCCATGTCCTTTTTTTGTTATGATCTTTTTGGGGAAACGCATCTCATTATGAGCGATCAGCTTTCCGGCAGACTCCACGATTTCTCTGGTACTTCGGAAATTGATATTTAAAAGAACCTTTTTTGCTCCTAGGTAATCCTTTTCAAAGCCCAGCATAATTTCCGGTTTTGCTCCCCGGAAACGATAGATAGACTGGTCATCATCCCCTACAATAAACAGGTTGTTTTCCGGCGCGGCCAGCATCCGGACAATTTCATATTGCACCCGGTTAATATCCTGAAACTCATCCACCAGAATATACTGGTACTTTTTCTGCCATGCCTCCAGGATGTCCTTCCTCTGGACAAATAATTCATAGCACATCACCATCATATCGTCAAAATCAATGAGATTGGCCTTACGAAGCCGGTCCTCATATGTGAGATAAAGCTGTTTGAATATTTCCTCAGAGCAGTTTTTGGAATAATAATGATCCAAGTCAATCATCTCGCCTTTTACAGAGCTGATTTCCGACAGGATAGAAGTCACAAATTCCGCCTCATCCTCCACCTCTACCTGGTTCTTATCCATAGCTTCCTTTATGTACTGGATCTTCTGCTCCTCCCTTACAATGCTTCGGGCATCGTACCGGTAGGCAAACTTTAAGATCCGGAAAAATATGGCATGAAAGGTTCCAAAGCTGATTGCAGACGGCCTGCCGTCCACAAGGCTTTCAAAACGTTCCTTCATCTCCCTGGCAGCTGCTTTGGTAAAGGTGATGACCAGGATATTTGACGGATCCACACCGTATGTCTCAATTAAATGGCATATCCGGTGGGTGATGGTAAAGGTCTTTCCTGAACCTGGCCCTGCAAGGACCAGCATGGGACCTTTGTGGTGAAGGATTGCCTCCTTCTGGGCTCCCTCATATGTGACCTGTTCCTTCATGTTTTCCTCCGTTTTAGGAATCATGCCTAAAGCAGGATTCCAGTCATCATTTTAGCGGGTAGTAAGTCAAAACAAAAGCAGAGGCCCGGTCACATCCGGAGCCTCTGCTTCTGCAATTATCATTTAACACGCTCCATTGCTTAAAAGCTGGATTCCCTTTCTTATTCTCATAAGGGTCTCCTCTTTTCCAAGGACCTCCATAATCTCGGTAGCGCCTGCGGGAGTCATCTGCTTTCCTGAAACTGCGGTGCGGATGGGCCACATAACAAAACCGGTTTTATACCCTTTTTCGGAAACATACTTTGAAAGCGTTTCATACAGCGCATCATTGCTGTAATCCTCCTGAGCTTCCAGAATTGGAAGCACATCCTGCAATAAGTCAAGGGAGGTTTCGCTGCCTGTCTTCATCTTCTTATTGGTATACATGGCCGTATCGTATTCCGGTAAAGTCTCAAAGAAATCAATATGTTCTGCAATATCCGGAAAAACTTCAATTCTTGTTTTAACCATGGCTGCGATTTTCTTTAAGTCTAAATCCTTCTTAACAACTGCCTTCAGATAAGGCTCTGCCAGCTGATAGAACCGCTCAAAGTCCATGGATTTCATATATTCACTGTTCATCCACCGCAGCTTGGTCATATCAAAAACTGCCGGGGATTTGCTGATATTACGGAAGTCAAATTCCTTTATCAGATCATCCAGGGAGAAAATCTCCTGATTGCCTACCGGGGACCAGCCCAGAAGAGCAACGTAATTCACAACAGCTTCAGATATGAAGCCCTGCATGATCAGATCCTCATAAGAGGAATGACCGCTTCTTTTACTCAGCTTCTTGTGCTCCTCGTTGGTAATCAGCGGACAGTGCACATATACCGGAACGTCCCAGCCAAAAGCGGCATAAAGACGGTTATACTTTGGGGAAGAGGACAAATATTCGTTTCCTCTCACTACATGGGTAATTCCCATGAGATGATCATCTACTACGTTTGCAAAATTATATGTCGGATATCCGTCGGATTTGATTAGTACCATATCATCTAACTCCGAGTTGTCCACGGAAATGTCTCCGTATATCTCATCATGGAAGGAAGTCGTTCCATCCGTAGGATTGTTCTGGCGGATGACATAAGGCATTCCCGCAGCCAGATTGGCTTCAACCTCTTCTTTGGAAAGATGGAGGCAGTGCTTATCATAAGTCATGATCTCCTGGCCATCCACGGTCTTTTTAAGGGAATCAAGCCTCACCTGAGTACAGAAGCAGTAATAAGCTTCCCCTTTTTCCACAAGCTTTTTCGCATATTCTAAATAAATACCGGAGGCCTGGCGCTCACTCTGTACATAGGGGCCTACGCCGCCATCCTTATCCGGACCTTCGTCATGGATAAGCCCGGTCTCTCTTAAGGTTCTATAAATGATCTCGACAGCACCTTCCACATAACGTTCCTGATCTGTATCTTCAATGCGGAGAAGGAAATCGCCGCCCTCATGTTTAGCAATCAGATAAGCATACAATGCAGTTCTTAAATTTCCTACGTGCATACGGCCCGTAGGACTCGGTGCGTATCTTGTTCTTATTTTACTCATTGTGAACACACTCCTATATCTTCTTTCTCGTTTGGGCCGGTTAAAGGGAGTCACGCCAAAGCCACGTAGTCCATTATATAACGAACCACTGGAAAAAACAATGATTTCGCGTAATTTTCCAAAGCAATTATAATCCCAGAAGCTTGCAGGCCAGCCGGAAATATATGATCAGGCTGACCGCATCCACGATTGTGGTAATGAGGGGAGCCGCCATAATTGCCGGATCCATATGAAACACCTTGGCTGCGATGGGAAGAATTCCGCCGATGGTCTTTGCCACAATAACTGTGATCAAAAGGCTGAGCATCACAGTCAGACAAAGCATCTGCTGCCCGGGATAAAGGAGGATCAGGCGGATATAATTCACAACCCCCAGGATAAGTCCCACAAGGATAGCTACCTTAAACTCTTTTAAAAATACCCGGAAAAAATCTTTTGTTTCAATCTCTCCCACTGCCATTCCTCTTATTATCATGGTACTGCTCTGGCTTCCTGCATTGCCGCCTGTATCCGTAAGCATGGGAATAAAGGTCACGAGCAGAGGAATCACTGCAAAGGCCGATTCATATCTTGCCAGGATCCCGCCGGTCACCATGCTGCTGATCATCAGTACAAGAAGCCACATGATCCTGTTTTTCGCCAGCTGGAACACGCTGGTTTTTAAATATGGTTTTTCACTGGGAATCATGGCGGCCATCTTTTCAAAGTCCTCCGTGGCTTCCTGCTCCATAACATCCACAACATCATCGACGGTAACGATTCCCACCAGGCGGTCTTCATGATCCACTACAGGAAGGCTTAAAAGACCGTATTTCCGAAAGCTGTCCGCCACGGCCTCCTGGTCTTCTGTCGTGACCGCCTTTATGACATGGGTATCCATGATATCACCGATGGCGACCTCATAGGGATTCATCAAAAGATCCTTGACCGTTACCACACCCTCCAGTCTTCTCGTGGCATCCATCACATAGCAGGTGTAAATAGTTTCTTTATCCACTCCATGCGCTCTGATATAGTCAAAGGCCTGCGCCACGGTCATGGTCTTTTTAAGCCCCACATATTCAGCCGTCATAATGCTTCCTGCGCTGTTTTCCGGATAGTTTAAAAACTGGTTGATCAGCTTTCTGGTATCAGGAGTCGCATTTCGCAGAACCCTTTTTACCACGCTGGCCGGCAGCTCCTCCAGCATGTCCACCGCATCATCCACAAATAGGTCTTCTACAATTGTTCCCAATTCGTGATCAGTCATGCTGTTTATAATGTGTTCCTGCTTCTCCACCTCCAGGCATGCGAACACATCACTTGCCATCCCCTTGGGAAGCATCCGGAACACCACCACTGTCTTTTCTGAATCCAATGCTTCAATGAAAGCTGCAATATCTACTTCATTGTATTCCATCAGCACATCCTTCAGTTTTCTGAACTGACGGCTGTCAGCCAGCTCCATCAGTTCTTCCACATTGTAATTCTCCTGCATCTCACTCTTCCTCCATATGAACCTGTTTTTTCCGTCGCGGCTATATGGAAGCAAAACAAATACTGCCATGCAGGCAGTTTCCTGCAACGCAAAATAGCCAGAATTACAGGGCTGCCTGTAATTCATGGCTATCATAAACGCAAAGAATTGTACTCTTTTAACGGCAGTGAATCCAGAGCAGACCCGAAGTACAGGATTCTGCCCTCACTGCCATACGCCTATGATCATTGTCTGCTTCCATCGTCTGACTCCGACCTTCCACTCTGGTTCACTTCCTTTCCTGAATGACTTTCTTAATTAAGGATAACAGCTGCCATGATAAAAAGCAAGCCCTATCCTGTACTTCTCTCTTATTCCATACCCGGCCCTACTGCCTGTGCACCGGAATCAGGGCCTCCCGGACCAAAGCCGGGAGCATAATCCTCGTCTGAATCCATATCCCCCGGAAATACCGGCGGAATCGTTTCCTTCGGCTTGGTGACTCCCGGACCGATCTCCTGGGGCTTCCCGGAAGAATCCTCCTGCTTTGGTAAGTATGCAGCGTGATTTGCCGCCTCATCAAGCTGAGCCTTTAACCCATCATAAGATTCAGTTCCAGCCAGCTGGTCCAAAAGACTGTAGGCAGCACTTATGGTTTCATCCGTTGAGCTGTCCCTGTGACTCAGGGCAGATAATTCCCCGATCAGGGACTGAAGGGCAGAAACTGTCTGCTCCACCGCCTGCCTGGCTTCCTGGGAAGCCTCTAATTCTCTCTGGGCCTGGGCCTCCTGCTTTTTACGCTCTTCCTCTTCCTTCCATTTACTTCCATTGGCTTTGGCTGCTGATTCTGCAACAGAAGAAAACAGATCCTTCCTTCCTGTTTCAGCGTCAGTTTTTTCTCCTGTGGAATCCACATTCCTAAGGGAAACGGTTGCCGGCATATCCCAATCCAGAACCGGAAGTCCATCGTTTATCCTGGACATAAATTCCTGCCAAATCTTTCCCGAATAGGTTTTACCGTAAACTCCGGGCATGGCCTTTGGAGTGTCATATCCTACCCACACAGCTGTTGTGTAATGCTTTGTATACCCGCAAAACCAGGTGTCCTTATTGCTGTTGGTGGTTCCGGTCTTTCCCGCGGCCGGAACTCCAAGCCCCAGGCCATTACCTGTTCCGTAAGGCTTATCCAGCGTCCCCTTTAATACATCGGTGATCATGTAAGCGGTATCTTCCGTAAATATCCTTTCATCCGCCTGGTTTCCATTGTATATCTCGCCGTCATACTGACTTTCTAAGCTGACGATGCATGTTTTATTGCTGTACAGCCCTTGGTTCGCCAAAACGGAGTATCCCCTTGCCATATCCACCACTCTGGCACCTTCCGTAAAGCCTCCGATGCTCATGCTGCTGTTTCCGTTATCCAGATAGCTTATTCCTGCAAAATGCATCTTTCCCAGATAGCTTATGCCTTTGTCAACGCCGATGTCTCCCAGCACCTGCCAGGCCACCGTATTAAGACTTCGGTTCAATGCCTCTCTCACGGAAATATTGCCAAAATATTTTCCTCCGCTGTTTTTAGGCCCTTTATCAAACAGATGGTCATTTACCAGTCTGGAGGGATAATAATATCCGGTTTCAAAGGCAGGAGCATAATCGATCAGAGGTTTTATGGTAGACCCTGGCTGGCGCTTGCTTAAGAATCCCCGGTTGTACTCATCCTCCGTACCCCGGCCACCCACAATGGCCACCACATATCCGGTCTGGTTGTCAATGCATACCGCTGCCCCCTGTAAGGCTAATTTTCCATTCTCCTGCAGATCCGTAAAACCTTTCAGCCGGTTGTCAATAATCTCCTGCAAGGAGTTTTGGATAGGTGTCTCTAAGCTGGTATGTATTTCAAAGCCTCCGTTCCGGATCATATCGCTCTTTGCCTGATAAAGTTCCTGGTACTGTTCTCTGTAAGAATCAAAAGAGGCCTGGTTATTAAAAACATACTGGAATACAAAATCATCGTTCTTCATTAATTCCAAAGCAGCGCAGTGTATGGCATAGCTTGTCAGATAATTTTCCTTTGTTCCCGGCTCATAGATCTTAGCAACGGTCAATGGCTGAGCCTTGGCGTTTTCCTTTTCCTCTTCCGTAATAAACTTACAGAGAGCCATATTATCAATGATCTGGTTCCTCTTCCACGTTGCGTTTTCCGGATGGGCCACCGGATCATACCTTGACGGATTATTGCTGATTCCCGCTAAGGTAGCCGCCTCCCACACGGTTAAATCCTTTGCTTCTTTATCGAAATAATAGCGGCTGGCCTCAGATACGCCGTAACACCGGTTGGCAAAGAAATTGGTGTTGCAGTAAAACTCCAGGATGTCCGACTTGGAATACTTATCCTCCATACGGGGCGCTGCAAAAAATTCGGTCAGCTTTCTCTGGATCGTCTTCTCCTGGGTCAGATAGGTATTCTTAATCACCTGCTGGGTAATGGTGCTTCCTCCCTGGGTGGCTTTCCCTTTATTTTTTAAGTATACGACACCTGCACGCATTAACCCCTTGTAGTCGATTCCATGATGCTTATAAAATCTTCTGTCTTCCTGGGCTACATAGGCATTCTGAAGGTTCTTGCTGATCCCTGAAATCGGGACATATTCATAGTGACCGGAATTGATGGTTCCGATCAAAGTTCCGGCGGAATCATAGATTCTCGTATCCGTTGGCTGGGAAAAATCAGTCTTGACCGTCTTGCTTATAATGGCATCCGCTTTTTCTTTGCAGGCCATAATCTCATTCTGATATTTTAAGAATACAATGCCGCCGGCAAGGCATCCCAAAACCATAACTCCCAGAAATACGAAAAGAATGACTTTAATGGGCCGAAAGAATATGGACCAGTGACTTTTGCGTTTCTTTTTATGTTTCGCCATATTATTGTGCCTCCTTTTCATCAATATCTGTATGCTGTTTGCAAGCTTAATGCTGAAAGATGTCTTTCTTTCAACCTCTGTATATGACAAAAACGGGAAGCCTCTTTATTAAGACTTCCCGTTTGTTTTCAGAGCTGATGACGGGACTCGGACCCGTGACCTCCTCACTACCAATGAGGTGCGCTACCACCTGTGCCACATCAGCATCTTTTTTCGTTCATCGCTGAACCTCGTATATCATAGCATGGAGAAATCTGTTTGTCAACGCTTATTTTAATTTTTTACTAAAATACATAAATTATCAAAAAGCTAAAATAATTACCATAAAATCCATTCTTATATCAGGATCCAAAAACCAGGAAGAGAGCAGGAAACGGGCTCACTGTTTCCTATTCTCTTCCCCTATTTTTTATAGTATGCCATCAAAGCTTTCCCGAAGGGTATCACACGAATTTTGCAACTGTTTCATCTCTTCATCCGTTAATGACAGGGAAATAATTCTCTGAATCCCGTTTTTATTGATGATACAGGGAACTCCTGCGTATACCTCAGATTGCCCGTATTCTCCCCTCAGCATAGCAGATACCGTAAAAACGCTGTTTTCATCCCCCAGGATCGCCCTGGTGATTCTGGTGAGTGCCATGCCGATTCCATAATAGGTGGCCTGCTTGGCCTCAATGATCCGGTAAGCTGCTCCCCGGACCTCATCTTCGATCCGTTCCAGCTCACTCTTGCATACCATGCCCTCCTCTTCGCAAAGGGATAGGATGGGCTTTGTGGCGATCATGGCCTGGCTCCAGGGCACAAACTCACTGTCTCCGTGCTCTCCCATGACATAGGCATGGACATTTCTTGGATCCACCCGCAAGGAATCCCCTAACAGATACCGGAGCCTGGCCGTATCCAGAGTCGTGCCGCTTCCAAGCACCCGCTTGGGATTAAAGCCTGACAACGAATAGGTAATTCTCGTCATAATATCCACAGGATTGGTAGCCACAAGGAAAACCCCGTTAAAGCCTGATTCCGTTACCGGCTGCACAATGGACTGGAATACGGCCGCATTGCGCTTTAGCAAATCAAGCCTTGTCTCCCCGGATTTCTGGGCTACTCCTGCGCAGATCACAACAATGTCCGCATCCGAGCAGTCTTTGTATTCTCCTGCATAAATCTTCATATGGGATGCGGAAAAAGCAAGTCCATGGTTTAAGTCCATCGCCTCGCCCTCCGCTCTTTTCCGGTTGATGTCAATCAAAACAAGTTCATCGCAAACTCCCTGGTTCAAAAGGGAATAGGCATAACTCATTCCCACCATGCCTGTACCGACTAATACAATCTTTCTTTTATCTGTTCTCATGATCCTGCTACTCTCCTCTCATTGTTAAGGATAGTGTATCTGCCTGAAATGTAAACTATGCACTCTTACAGTCCCCGATCGATTTTTTTTGCCATCAATTCGCTGTTTCCGCTGTAAATGATGGCGTTTTCCCTGGTGATCTTTCCTTCCTTATATAAATTTAAAATACTGGAATCCATGGAAATCATACCTTCTCCCTGGCCGGTGGCGATCACAGAATCAATCTGATGGGTTTTGGATTCGCGGATCATATTCCGGATGGCATTATTAAAGAACATGATTTCAAATGCCGGATAGACACTTCCATCCACAGCAGGGATCAGCTGCTGGGAGACCACGGCCTGAACTACCATGGAAAGCTGCATCCGGATCTGCTGCTGCTGGTTTGGCGGGAAGTTATCAATGATGCGGTCAATGGTATTGGCCGCTCCCACCGTATGAAGGGTTGAAATCACCAGATGACCGGTTTCCGCAGCTGTCATGGCGATCCGTATGGTTTCATAATCCCTCATCTCACCTACAAGGATCACATCGGGAGCCTGGCGCAGAGCTGCACGAAGGCCGGTCACATAGCTGTCCGTGTCTGTGGTTACCTCCCTCTGAGTCACCACGCTCTTCTTATGGCGGTGCAGATATTCAAGCGGATCTTCCAGAGTGATCACATGGGAGTTGCGGGTATTATTGATCTTGTCAATGATACAGGCCAGGGTGGTAGTCTTACCGCTTCCCGCCGGCCCTGTGACCAGGACAAATCCCTTGGTCATCCTGGCAACATCCATTACAACCTCAGGAATATGAAGCGTTCTGTAATCAGGCAGTTCAAAGGTCACCACCCGGATCACCGCTGCAAGGGAACCCCTCTGACGGAATATGCTGGAGCGAAACCTGGAAACCCCGGGAAGGGCAAAGGAAAAATCATCATCCCCATGCTCCCGCACCTTCTCCATGGTTCTGTCTCCCGCTAACTCATATAATTCGGTGATCAATACCTCCATTTGAGCCGAAGATAGCTTTTCTTCATTCTGATTTATGATCCTGCTTCCTATTTTATATGAAAACGGCATGCCTGGTACCAGAAAAATATCCGATGCTTTCTGCGCCACAGCAGCACTTAACAAATCTATTACTTTCATCTCCCAGTCTCCTGTTTCTTAAGTCTCCCCGCCTGTCCACACCGGCATGGAATGATCAATTTCATAATCCTCTGTCTGAATTACCTTCCACTTTGATATCTGGATAGCTTCTTCCCCTTCCCGGGGGAAAACCAGTTCTATAGAAAGGGCCTGGGACCGTTCCATAGGGATATATACAGTCACGGTTCCCTTATCCGGCTCATAGGCATCACCAAACTCCCGGGACAAAAGCTGTTTCCGTTCCTGGGGATCCTGGCTCTTTTCCCATACTTTCGCTGCCTTATTTAAAACCATCTGATAAAATGCCTCTCCTTCTCCGTCAGCCCGGTAGTACTCTGTCACAGCAGAAGCATTGCGTTCTGCCAGATTCAGCTCACTTTTGGCGGTACTAAGAGAAAGCATCCCAAAAGTTATCAGGCACATGACAATAAATATGAGTATAAGGGAAGGACTGCCTATATTGGCCTTGTATCCATTCTCCTGCTTTGCCATGGTTCCACCTCCGTCATTGTTGCGTCTCATGTCTGGTCACCGTAAGGGTATAAACTTGTTTCCCATTTTTGCTTACGGTCACTTCCGCATGTCCCGGCCCGGCAATGTCTGCCCTTACATCATAAACAGCCTTCTCTTTTTCACAAGAATTGCCGGACTTATCAAAGCCCATAGCATAGCCGTCAAGGCCGTCCTCCTGCCCATAAGACCGAAACCTAATTTCAAGGCCCTCCGGGCCCTCCGCTTTCCAGACCTCTGCTACGCTTTGTGCGATCAGCACGCCCTGATTTAAATCCGCTGCCTCCCGGCTTATAAGATCCGCTTTTACAAATGTTTTAATGCAGATCCCTGCACAAAGGATAAAGAAAAAAACAACGGCGATCATCTCCATCATAAATACGCCTGAGGGGTGTTTTCTATTCATCATCTGCCCCTCCGCTTCTTAGGGAAAGCCAGAGGCTGTCTCCGCCTTCCATCTCCGTTTTTATATGCAAAAGCCTGCCAGCCATTTCCATGGAAACCGGGCTGCATTCCAGAATCTCATTCCCGTCTCCTACTCCCAGGCCGCTTTCTTCGTCTGTAAACAGCTCCCACAGCCTGCCATCCTGATAATAAATGAGGGTCACATAAACAGATTCCTGTATCTCCTGTTGCAGCTTAAGGACAGGGATTCCTGCCATCTCTGTCAAAGTAACCCTGCCGGCTTCATCCCCCTGTCTCACTTTGTTGGCTATGTAGCTTAAGGCTACATCCTTTTGGTAGGTATTCTCTGCTCTGACATTAATATTCTCATAGACTTTGCCTCCGATAAGCACCGAGAATAAAGCGCAGAGCACAAATACTAGAAACAGCAGTATGGTAAACAGAGCATTGGCCATCTGGCCTCTATGGTATTCTTTTCCGCTCACTGGCCCACCTCCCGGTTATCATTCATGGGGATTGACCGTAATATCCGGCATGAAGTTTGAAGCAAAGCCGCTGTAAAACACATCATACCGGTTTCTGTCAATCTGTATTCCATAATTTTCTTCCAGATATTCCACGTTTGGCGGATATCTTCCCTCAATGGCATAGCACTGCACCGAAGCCCTGCGTATGGCATCCCGAAGGGTATCAGCTCCCTTTGCATCGGTTTTCCTCGAGAACATGAGAACCCCTGAAACAAAAAGGACAACTGCACAAGCAAAGGCCAGAAAATAGAACAACTGACCTATGACCTCTCTGGGAGATTGTTTCCATTTCATCATCAAGACGCCCCCTATCCAATCGCCGATAAGACACTGACAAGAGGAAGCATGACAGATAAAAGCACCAGTCCCACTGCAACGGCAAGCACTGCCACCACCGTAGGTTCAAACCGGCTGACCATATGTTCCATGGCAGTATCCGCTTCGTCTTCATAGCTTTTGGAGATTTCCTCCATGACCCGGTCCAGCTGTCCGCTTCTGGTTCCTACTTTTATCATCTGCGCATAGAAGCCATTAAACAGCCCGGTATTCTTCATTGCGGAATAATAATCGGTTCCGGCCTCAAGCTCTTTCGCACACTGTCTGATCTTTTCTTCCACTTTCTGATTCTCAACCAGCTGCTCTGCCAGCTCCATCCCCTTTTCCAGTTCCAATCCACTGTGAAGAGTCAGTGCCAGGACCGCAGTAAAACGCCGGTTGGATATTGCAAGAGCCATGCGGCTCCTTTTTTTTAACCACTGGATCAGCCGTTCCGCGACCAGTAGTTTTTTTCCTTTCCTGCCAAGAAGCCATACCAGGGCGGCTGCAAGGGCCAGAAGAATCCCAAGAGCCAGGGCAGCTGCACAGAATACGCTTCCAAGCCTTGTTGCAGCAAGAGAAACCGGCGACATCTCTGCCCCCAGCTGTTGGTATACATGTTCAAATATGGGCATAACCCTGGTGAATAAAACCAGAAGAACCACCAGAAGCATGAAAATCATGATGATAGGATAAGTAACTGCATTCCTGATGTTTTTCATAAGGATATGCTCTTTTTCATAATATCCGGCCAAGGACTCCATGATCTGGTCTAAGGTCCCTGTCTCCTCCCCCAGCTTTGCCATCCGGATCACATAGGCTGGATAAAGGCCTGTATTCTCCAGTACTTTTGAGAAAGGATCCCCTAGCTCAGCCTCTTCTGCCATTTGCTTAAGAATTTGTTTCTCTTCCTCCCATACAGAATCCTCCGCCATAACAGACAATCCCTCGTCAAGAGGGATTGCAGCATGGAGAAGAATTGATATTTGAAGGCAGAAAGCGGAAAGTTCCCTTGCGGAATATCGCTTTTTCGCTTTCATTTTCATCTGTCGTTTCTCCTTTAAATGAAGTTCTTTAGTATGTATATTTCGCCTTATAATTGGAGCTGTTTGTGATATATTGCTGTATGGACGGATCACTGCCGCCGGAGGATGCAAACGTCGGGTCCATAAGCTTCCAGTCATATCCGTCAAAATAGATGATATTATCCACCCAGCCCTGACCTTCTATATAAACATTGACCCAGGCATGATACAGGCTGCCTGTATAACCCACCACTAGCTTTGTGGGGATATTCTGGGAACGCAGCATGGCAGTCATAACTGCTGCATAGTCAAAACAGATTCCCTTTTTCTGAGACAGCACCTGATCCACATCAGGCAGATAGCCGGACTGAACAGAGCTTGCCAGCGCCGTATCATAGGTAAAATTCTTTACTACAAAATTATAAACATTGGTCACTACGCCAATGGCATCAGGTGCAGGAGCTGCAAGCTCCTCACCCTTTTTCACCACCGCACTTCCGGTGGAAAAATTCACATATTGATTGGGGTAAAGGAACGGCTCAAACTGGTCATTAAGTGTTACATTGATATCGCTGCTGGATTTTATGGCGTACTGGTTCCCCTGTACCTGCTCTAAGATCCGGAGCGTATATTTTCCGTTTCCTTCTGTCAGAGGAAATACCTCATAGGCAGATCTGGCATTCAGATCATAGGAATAGGTCTCTCCTCCGCTTTTTAATACCTGGACTTTTATCTTGGATGAATTACCGCTATACTGGACCATCACATAGCCATGACTGGCGTTGGATGCATCAACCAGCACAGTACCGTTTCCATAGGTAACCGTTCCCGGAGCCTGAGGGATTTTCACCTTGCTCCCGGAAGGCTTTGAATAAAGAGGAACCGCTTCATCCCCAATGTTTACTACGGTCTTCCACTCAATGCTTTCTTCTGTGCTGCTGTCCGCCGCAGCAATATTACCGGCTGAAATAAATCCGCTGAAAGTAAACAGGATCGCAGCACAGGCGGCCGCCATAGCCGTACCATTCTTTTTTATGATCATCACCCCCCCCATTTATTATCCCAAACGCTGTCTTACGATCTCATAAGCAAGCACGCCTGCTGCTACAGAAGCATTGAGAGAATCAATATCCCCCTTCATAGGTATGGAGGCCACCATGTCGCATGTTTCTTTGACCAATTTTCCCACACCGCTTCCTTCACTGCCGATTACAAGGCCGATCGGTCCCTTTAAATCAAGCCGGTACATCAATTCTCCATCCATATCGGCACAGACAAACCACATCCCCTTTTTCTTTAAGTCTTCCATGGTAGCTGTGAGATTGGTAACCTTAGCCACAGGCGTATAATTAAGCGCTCCTGCCGAAGTTTTTGCAACCGTTGCTGTAAGACCAACGGCCCGGCGCTTGGGTATGATAACCCCATGGGCCCCTGCTAAATTTGCCGTACGGATGATCGCCCCCAGATTGTGAGGGTCTTCAATCCCATCTAACAGAAAGAGGAAGGGAGGTTCTCCCTTTTCTTCCGCTGCCTTTAGTATATCTTCCACCTCTGCGTATTCATAAGCCGCAGCATGAGCAATAACACCCTGGTGATGTCCTTCCTCGGACATCTGGTCCAGGCGCTCTCTTTCTACAAAATTAATGATGGTATCTTTCTTTTTCGCTTCCCTGATAATGGACTGGATGGGGCCATCCTGGACTCCTTTTTGTACATACAGCTTATCAATGGTTTTTCCGGAGCGGAATGCTTCTAATACCGCATTCCTTCCCTCTATGGTAAATTCCTCTATCATTCCAGTTCTCCTATTCGTTCAAGTCCTCTGCTTACCAGGGTGACCAGACGGTTTAAATTTCCATTTAAATACAGATAACCGCACAGGGCCTCAAATCCGGTTGCAGTCCTGTAATCAGCAACAGTTGCGTGCTTTGCAGTTGTCACAGCCTTGGCATTGCGTCCCCGTTTGTATGTTGCCACCTCTTCCGGAGTTAAGTCCTCATCTTCAAGAAGCCGGCGGATGATCTCTGCCTGCGCTCCTGCGTTCACCAGCCTTGCACTCTTCTTATGCATATTATTCACCTGAGTGCTTCCATGGTTCATCACCTTAGTACGTACGATCAGTTCATAAACTGCATCTCCGATATATGCCAATGCCAGCGGGGAATAGGTTTTCACATCTACTTCTTTTAGTTTTAACGTATCCTTAAAAAAGTCAGAAAACGCTGCCAATGATGTTATATTCTCTTCCATTTCACACCTTCCCTGGTGTCCTCCAGAACAATTCCCTTTTCTAAAAGCTTTCCGCGAATCTCATCGGCAAGGGCAAAATTCTTGTCTTTTCTGGCCTGCTGCCTGCCTGCGATCATGGCTTCGATTTCGTCATCCAGGATCTCTTCTTCCTTTTCCGTAATGAGTCCAAGAACATCGCACAGTCTTACAATGGTTTCCTTTAAATAAGTCACATATTCCTTCGAGCTGTTTTCATCTGTGTTGGAATTGCTTAATTTTACCAGTTCAAATATAGCAGAAATGGCATCTGCCGTATTAAAGTCATCATCCATGGCTGCCTCATATTTGGAAACCAGTTCCTGTACGGCATTTTTATCCTCATGATCAAGAAGTTTTTCTGTCTTTGCAGAAGCTTCCAGATCCTTTAATTTACCAACTGCAGTTAAAATTCTCTCCAATCCGTTCTTTGATGACTCCATCAATTCGGCGCTGAAATTAATAGGACTTCTGTAATGGGCACTCAGCATGAAAAAGCGCAGCACCTGTAAATCGTATTTATCACTGATTTCCCTGACAGTGAAAAAATTGCCCAGAGACTTGGACATCTTTTTATTTTCAATATTTAAGAATCCATTGTGCATCCAGTATTTCGCAAATTCTTTCCCATTCGCTGCCTCACTCTGAGCGATCTCGTTCTCATGATGAGGGAAGATCAAGTCTTCTCCGCCTGCATGGATATCGATCTGATCTCCAAGATATTTCCTGGACATTACGGAGCACTCAATATGCCAGCCAGGCCGCCCTTCGCACCATGGGGATTCCCAGAAAGGTTCTCCTTCCTTTTTCGGCTTCCAGAGCACGAAATCGGTGGGATCCTCTTTTCCGTCTTCACCGGTCACCTTGATCTCACGGAAACCGGACTGCAGATCATCCAGATTCTTATGGGACAGCTTTCCATATTCCTCAAAGGAACTGGTACGGAAATAAACCGTTCCGTCTTTTGCCGCATAGGCATGACCGGAGGCAACAAGCTTTTGGATCATCTCCAGCATACCGCATATTTCCTCTGTCGCCAGCGGGCTTCTGGTTGCCGGCTTTACATTCAGCCCTTCCATATCCTTTTTGCATTCCTCAATATAACGCTTGGAAATGGTGTCTGCATCCACGCCCTCTTCAATTGCTTTTTTAATGATCTTATCATCTATATCGGTAAAGTTTGAAACAAAGTTAACCTCATAGCCCTTATATTCAAAATATCTCCGGACCGTATCAAATACGATGATGGGTCTTGCATTTCCAATGTGAATGTAATTGTAAACGGTTGGCCCGCACACATACATCCGAACCTTTCCAGGCTCCAGGGATACGAATTCTTCCTTTTGTCTGGATAATGTATTATAAATTTTCATAATCTCTTCCTTTCCTCTTTATTGCTTACGCCTTTTGGGCATATAGGTATATCTGCAGGGTGTTTCTTCCCGCAATCCTTTTCTTATCTCCCGCAGCCTCCGCAGCAGCCCTTACAATCAGCAGACATGATCCTGTCGTCATAACAGTAATCGTCCATGGAAGTTAACAGAGCTATGGCCTGTGAGGATATCCCCTCTCCCATTCCGGTAAAGCCAAGTCCTTCCTCTGTAGTAGCTTTTACATTAACCTTTCCTTCGGTAAGCTTCAAAGCTTCCCCAATGTTTTGTGCCATGGAGCGCCGATAAGGAAGTAGCTTTGGATTTTGTGCAATGACAGTGGCGTCAATGTTCTCGATCACATATCCCTGCTCCTCCAAAAGTGCGCCTACGTGCTTTAAAAGTTCAATGCTGGATACTCCTTTATACTTAGGATCCGTATCCGGGAAATGTTCTCCGATATCTCCCAGCGCTGCCGCACCTAAAAGAGCATCTATCACTGCATGGACCAGCACATCTGCATCAGAATGGCCCAAAAGTCCCTTTTCATAAGGAATCTTTACGCCGCCCAGGATCAAATCTCTTCCTTCTGCTAATTTATGCACATCATATCCCTGTCCAATCCTCATAATTCTCCCTTTCCTCTTTCTTGCCCAAGCTTTTTGGGCATAATGGTATACCCGCAGGGTGTTTCCTCTTTCTTGCCCAAGCTTTTTGGGCATAATAGTATACCCGCAGGGTGTTTCTTCTATAATATATACATTTCTATACAATCATACGCAATTTCTTGCCAATACATTGAAGCTGCACATCGTTTTGGCAAAAACAGCTTTCTCCATCTACATGAACTGCCATTGGATGATCCATATGGATCATAACTTCCTCACAGGTATAAAACCTGATGCCCCTGTGTAAGGACTTTCTTCCCATAAGGGAACGTATCAGTACAGGGACCAGTTTCCTTTTATTCCGGCTGTTCATAACACAAACCGATAACTGCCCGTCTTCAAAATTAGCATCCGGTGCAAATTTAAATCCTCCGCCCTCGTAAGGGTGGATATGGACGGATATAAAGTAAGTGTGGCTAAACTCAATCTTCTGGACTCCGTTAAGAAGAATATACCCTTTTGAAGGCTTAGCAAGAATCAGCTGCTTAATTCCAACGAGAATGTAGATTAGCTTCCCAATAAAAAGCTTACGGAACAGTCCCTTTGACTTTGAATAGAGGATGTTATGACAAACGGCCGCATCCATTCCAATCCCCGCACTGACCATAAAGCGGCGGTGGGATATTTCCCCATCGCCATAGGACAAAACTCCGTAATCCATGAGCTTATAATATTTTGGATGCAATATTTTCTTCAGGCAACGGACCGGATTCTTAGGAAGTTTTAAGCTTCTTGCCAGATCATTACCGGATCCGGCCGGAATATACCCAAACGTAACAGAACCGCAGAAGGAAAGCCCATCAAGGATTTCATTTACAGTTCCGTCTCCGCCTACTCCTATGATAACGCTTGATTCCCTGCAGCCTTCTGTCAGTTCCCTGGCAAATCTCTTGGCATCCCCAGGCTTCTCCGTAAGAAACGCCTGATATTCCACATGTCCGGCTTTTAACACTCTTTCTAATTTTTTCCAAACGTTTCTTCCCCGTCCGCAGCGTGAGTTCGGGTTTACAATAAAATAGTACATGGAATCCCTCCACCTTTTACTATTTGTAAGTATACCATAAAACAGAAAAAATGAATATAAGAAAATAAAAAAGGAATCCGCACCTGTCGAAATATAAAAAACCCTGTAATTTTTCAATCACAGGGTTCTAACAGTAGCGGAAGGGAGATTCGAACTCTCGACACCACGGGTATGAACCGTGTGCTCTGGCCAACTGAGCTATTCCGCCATATTCAATTAACTGGATAAGCGTTTCCACTTATCAATGGGACCTACAGGGCTCGAACCTGTGACCCTCTGCTTGTAAGGCAGATGCTCTCCCAGCTGAGCTAAGATCCCAGTACTTTCCTTGGTCAGGAGCACATTATTTCCTCTTGTTCCCGACTGCTTCATTAGTATAATATTAATTGTATTAATTGTCAACACTTTTTTGTCAATTTTTTTCATTTTTTCCTATCTCTTTAAGAAACCTCGATTTTACAGGAGTTTCTGCCATTTTAATATCCTGATGAATCGAGGGAATATGACTGTTTGTTCCTTTGATCGGTAAAACGAAGGGTGAAAGTTGTCAATTCTCAGTCTTTGTTTCCATGAAGGATGTCAAACATCTCTTTATAATAGGATTTATAAATACTTCCTTTTCTCCATATGAATGTAAAGTCATGAGTCAGCTGAAAATCTTCCAATTCAATTCTTTTTAAAATTCCCCTGTCTAATTCCTCCTTAACTGCAGCTTCATAAAGAAAAGTGATTCCCTGCCCTTTTGCCACCATTTTCTTCATAGCACCAATGTTGCTGATTTCCATTAAACTCGGAAAATCGTGGAGCAATAAATTCTTTCCTTCCAGGTAACGCTCAAAGACATACCTGGTTCCGGAGCCAGGTTCCCGGATAAATAGCCTTTCCTCAAGAAGATCCTCCACTTTTACGATCTTCCGGCAAAACTTATATTCCGGCGCGCAGACAGCAGCAAAGGGCTCCGAATTAAAAACCAGAAAATCATATTCTTTCTTCTGGAAAAAGCCCTCCACCAAAGCGAATTCAATCTCCCCGTCATTCAATTTCCTAAGCAGCTCCCTGGTATCCCCAACTACCATCTGAACCGCTGTCCCTGGATAAACATGGAGAAATCTCGTCAGCGCTTCCGGCATCACGTACTCTCCTATGGTCATGGTAGCGCCAAACACCAGCCTACCGCCTTTACCTGATTGCTGTACCATGATCTTCTTTAAATGAACTTCATCATCCTTCATGGTAATGGCTGCAGATAAAAAGACTTTTCCCGCCTCCGTCAGATTCACCTTTTTTCCATTGTATTCAAACAATCTGACCCCATATTTGTTCTCTAAGTAATGGATATGATGGGATACCGCAGGCTGGGTGATATGAAGTTCACTGGCAGCCTTTGTAAAATTCATATAACGGCAAACCGCAAGAAAAGTATCAATCCGAAAATCCAGCATAAGTTATCTTCTCCTTTCGATTGCTTTATTAACCATAACACATTTTTATGATTTAATAAATATAAATAATTTTATTTTATTGTTATTTTCAAATATAATAAAACCAAATCAAAAAGGAGGATCTTACTCATGAAAAAATACGCCTCAGGCGTTCTACTCTGCCTTATTATATCTGCTCCCGCATGGTTTTTAGGAAAAATCTTTCCAGTCATCGGCGGCCCTGTGTTTGCTATCCTAATCGGCATGGCAATGGCCCCCTTTATAAAAGGAAAGGATTTTTTACGGCCGGGAGTAGCTTATACTTCTAAAAAAGTCCTGCAATACGCTGTGATTCTCCTGGGTTTCTCCATGAACCTGGCCACAGTTCTTCAAAAGGGAAAGGAAGCCCTTCCCATCATCCTTGCAACCATCTCCACTTCTCTGGTGATTGCATTTTTACTTTCCCGGGCACTCAAGCTTCCCGGCAAAACTTCCATATTAATTGGCGTGGGCTCATCCATCTGCGGAGGCTCCGCCATTGCCGCAACTGCTCCTGTTATTGATGCCGATGACGATGAGATCGCTCAGTCCATTTCCGTTATCTTTTTTTTCAACATCATTGCCGCCCTGCTCTTTCCGGCATTAGGCTCCGCTTTAGGGCTTTCTAATGAAGGCTTTGGCCTGTTTGCAGGAACCGCCATTAATGATACCTCTTCCGTAACGGCCGCCGCATCAGCCTGGGATGGCATGCACGGCAGCAACACCCTGGAAGCAGCCACCATAGTAAAGCTGACCAGAACTCTGGCCATCATTCCCATTACACTGTTTTTAGCATGTTACAAGACTGGAAAAGAAAAGAAGGCTTCCGAACGCTCCATCTCCATCCAGAAAGTGTTTCCGTCCTTTGTGCTCTTTTTCCTGTTTGCTTCTATCATTACTACAGTTTTTCCTATACCTGCAGGCGTTACCGGTTCATTAAAAGACTTAAGCAAGCTTTTTATTATTATGGCTATGGGAGCCATCGGGACTAATACGGACCTGGTCAAGCTGATACGAACAGGGAAAAAACCTCTTTTATTAGGTTTTTGCTGCTGGCTTGGAATTTCTGCGGTAAGTCTGGTCCTTCAAGTGGTCCTTGGAATCTGGTAAAGCCAAGATCACTTTTAATGGAAATAAAACGGCCAGTAAACATGGATCCCTTGGATCTCGTTTTCCTGGCCGTCTTCATTTAGTCTTCTTTTTTCAAATACACGGTCTTATTATTGTTTTTATTCTCCCGGACCTCTAGTTGTCCAATGCTGTTGACAAATTTCGAGAAGGTGGAATACCCGTAATCCTTTACCTTGAAATCAGCAAACTTCCGGTGTATGCCATTTCCCAAAGCTGCCAGCTCCATACCGTTCTTTCCGCTTCCCTTTACCAGTCCCACTGCAAAATCATCCAGTTCCTGCTTTTTGGTGCGGTTATCCTTCATCCGAACAGTTACCACATTATTGGATTTTCTAAGCTCAAAGCCGCCCATTTCCTCCAAAAATTTGGACAGGGAACTGTAGCCGTAGTTTCTTACATCAAAATCAGAGTATTTTTTCACAAGGCGGTTGCCGATCTCTCCCAGACCCGTTGCCTTATTTTTATCTTCATTTTCTAAAAGAATCGAAGTGATATCCTGTTCGATCACCTCTTTTCCTATGGCGCCTCCTCCAGTACCATCCTCTTCCTGATCAAGGAGGACCTCAAGATTGGTGAAAACCGTGCAGGCCGCCCGGAAAGATTTAGGAGTCTTATCCTCTCCCATTCCGATGACTTCCTTGCCGGACTCCCGAAGTCTGCTGGCTAAGCGGGTGAAATCGCTGTCACTGGATACGATGCAGAATCCATCTACATTATCCGTGTAGAGCAAGTCCATGGCATCAATAATAAGGGCTGAATCGGTTGCATTCTTTCCTACGGTATTGGAGAATTGCTGGATTGGGGTGATCGAATTCTCCAAAAGCTCCATTTTCCATTTTCCCATCTGGGAGCTCGTCCAATCCCCGTAGATCCTTTTGTAGGTAATAACACCGTAGCGGGTCATTTCATCCAGAATACTTGTAATATACTTTGCGGAGATATTATCCGAATCAATCAATACTGCAAATTTCTTGTCACTCAACACTCTGCTCTCCCGTCTTTTTAATTTTCTTTTTTTCTGTCAATTCGATTCTGCTTTTCCATTATATTTCATTTTTCCAATTATTACAATATCATTACAGTGGTTAAAATGGGAGAATTTTTGTAACGTATTTTATTTTGTTTCAACCATAATAAGAAAGAAAGCTCAATGAATCAATGAAACACCTTTGCCTAGAAATAATGGGCAGGAAAGCAGAAAGGAGTGTTAGTATGAATTCATGTGAATGCGGCACAACAAAAGCCAATCTCGCTACGCCAACAAAAACAGTTCAACTGGGTATTGCTACGA